>JABFSU010000065.1 GCA_013140455.1 Nitrospira sp.
GGATCACACCGAAGCGGTCAGCCCCTATTGTGCCTTCGGCGACAACGGCACAGCCTGCACCACCGTCCTGAAGCCTTACGGGACCTATACGATGGAGTTTCGGGTACTGAGTAATGGGACCGAAGTCGCGCGCCAATCCATCGTCGTCAACGCCACGACAGCAGTATCCGGCACTTCACCTTCGCCAGCTTCAGCCACGGTCGGTCTGACCGTGGTCGGCTCGCCGACGTCGGGGCAGCCCTGGTCCGTCCAGGCCACGACGAACGCCGCGGGGGCCGTGTCGATGCAAGTCTGGGTCAACGGCCTCCTGGATCACACCGAAGCGGTCAGCCCCTATTGCGCCTTCGGCGACAACGGCACAGCCTGCACCACCGTCCTGAAGCCCAAGGGAACCTACACAATGGAGTTTCGGGTGCTGAGTAATGGGATTGAGGTCACGCGCCAGGCCATGGTCGTCACGGCAAAATAGGTGTACACCATGATGCACAGCCCTCGCGCTCTGTGCACTGCCGCATTGGAACTCCTGCTGGGGCAGCAGCGTCGCTGATGCCCCCCGGGTGACCGAGACCCTGATCACGCGTGAAACGAACTCATCCATCAGCCTGCCTGACGCCACTATCACCAAAGTCTATCTCGCCAGCATCGAAATCGCGACGACCTGGCAGCCACTGATTTCTCAAGCGATCGGCAGTCAAACCGGATTGAGGCACTGATCTTCAAACCCACAATACCCAACACTGTCCTATCTCTCAATCTCCTTACCCCTCGCGTTCTCCGCCAGCCTTGCCGCCGTCATGATACCTGCACCCTACAGACGAACAGACCACTCTCCCGCATTGACCCTCTGCCTATTGCTTCCTATACTGCCAAGAGATCGGAGATGCGCTTGTGAAAATCGTCGTCAGCCTGGTTATTGGACTCGTGCTCCTCGTCGGCGTGATCCTCGCGCTGCCGTTTCTCATCGATCTGAACCGATATCAAGATCAATACAAACCGCTGATCGAAGAGGCCCTGAATCGCAAGATCCAACTCCAAGACATCCGCCTGACGATCTGGCCCCGCCTCGGCGCCCGTATCGGCGGGGTGACCATCCACGACGATCCGGCCTTCAGTGCCGGGCCCTTTGCATCGCTGACGTCGTTGGACGTCGGGGTGAAACTCCTGCCGCTTCTGAGTAAGCAGGTGGAAGTCGAGGAGATCTCTCTCCGCGATCCGGTCATAACGGTCATCACCAACAAAAACGGCGTGATGAATGTGTCGACTATCGGGGCCAGGCCAGCGTCCTCATCCCCAGCAGAGCCTGGTCAGGTTCCGGCTTCCGGCGGAGATCCGTTGCAAATTCTGGCCTTGTTCGCCGTAGATCGCGTCTCCATCGAAGGCGGAACGCTGACCTATCGCGATCTTTCGACGGCGCCGACCACGGAATACCAGGCACAGGACTTCGAACTGTTGTTGAAGTCCGTCCGTCTCGGGCAAACACCTTCGATCCATCTCAAGACCACAGTGCTGCCCTACAATCTTCCGGTCACGCTGGACGGCGGATTCGGGCCGCTGGTCGAAACACTCGACGTGCAGCAGTACGACTTCGCGTTAGGATTCGGCAAGGTTGCGCTCGTAGTGAAGGGGGCTCTCGTTGGGGGCAGGTTGGATGCGACCTTGTCTGCTCCCGCCATCAATACGGCCGATCTTCCCGTCGCCCTGCCGCTGCAGAAACCGATGCTGATCAAAGATCTGCTGATAACCGCCAAGGCGCCTTACCCGCTCAAACAGAGCCGGTCGCCGCTGGAGCTGGCGGAAATCTTGAACCTGAGCCTGGCGCTCATCATGGGAAACTCCTCCATACAGGTCAAAGGGACCCTCCTCAACGGCCAGGCCAATGTGACCGTGTCATCCCCTTCACTCAACACCGCTGATCTGCCGATCGCTGTCCCGCTGACCAAGCCGGTGGAGCTGAAGAATCTCACCGTCACGGCCAAGACACGTGTGCCGTTCAATCCGACGGCGCCCCCATTGGAGATTACTGATGTCTCCGACCTGCGCGTCGCCGTCGCGCTAGGCCAGTCGCTGATCCATGTGAAAGGCACCGTCCTCAACGGCCAAGCCAATGTGACCGTGTCATCGCCTTCGGTGAATACCGCCGACTTGCCGGTCGCAGTCCCGCTGGCCAAACCGGTGGAGCTCAGGGATCTTTTCGTCACCGCCAAGATACGCGTGCCCTTCAATCCCGCTGCGCCGCCGTTGGAAATTGCCGACGTCTCCGACCTGCGCCTTGGAGTGATCCTGGGAAAATCTGTTCTGTCGGTCAAAGGCACCGTACTGGCCGGCCACGCGAATGTGACCCTCTCATCGCCCTCGGTGCAGACCGGCGATCTGCCGGTCGAAACCGGGCTCGCAAAATCCGTAGAGCTCAGAAATCTGCTCGTGAATGCCGATCTCAAGGGACCAAACGCGCGTCTTTCCAATGTCTCCTTTCAATTGTTCGACGGCCAGTTCAAGGCAGATGGAGAGATGTCGACAGGCTCGCCGACTCCGCCGTTTCGCGGCAAGATCAAGATCGACGGACTCCAACTTGGCCCTGCGCTGGCGGCCATCAGTCCGGACAGCACAGTCTCAATGAGCGGGACGGCGGCGATGGACTTGGCAGTCACAGGGCGCGGCTTCACCATGCCGGACTTGACCAAGGCGTTGGAAGGACCGGGACATCTACGGATCAAGAACGGGAAGATCGAAGGGATCAACCTGATGGAAGAGGCAACGGCATTGCTGAAAGTTGCAGGCCTCTCACCCGATCGCCTCAAAACGACTGCCTTCTCGGCGATCGAAACGGATGTCATGATCAAGCAGGGCCTCGTCAATGTGCAGAAACTTCTGATAGACAGCCACGATTTTCAGGCCACGGGCGCCGGCACCGTTGGATTCGACCAGGCACTCAACCTTGCCGTGAACCTGCACCTCTCCCCGGCCCTCAGCCAGAAACTGGCGGCGTCCTCACCCATTGCCAGAATCGCGCTGAAAGAAGGACGGCTCAGACTCCCCTTCCAGATCACCGGCACCATACAAGCTCCCGCCTACGGGTTGGATACAAAGGAACTGACAGGAAAAGTCCAGGAGCAGGTAAAAGAAAAGGTGAACGAGGCGGTCAAGGGCATCCTGGAGGGCACGACGAATCCCAAAGACCTTCAACAACAAGGCAAAGATCTGCTGAAAGGGCTGCTCGGCCGGTGAGATCGGCAATCGGCGTGCGCGAACGAGCCATACAGCAGAGACTCCCGCCTCCATGTCCCCGGCTTATTCCCAGTGATGTTTGTGAGCGTGTTACGGCAGAATGATCGCCGGCTCGGCATAACCGATGGCTTTGAGCGTCGTTTCGATCGCATCCACCATCGGCGGAGGACCACAGAGAAAGATGACCGTATTGGCGCCGGGCGGCGGGAGATGCGTGCGGAGCGTCGTCTCGCTGATGCGGCCGGTCCCGTGGGGCCAGTCGGCCGGCGGTTCGCTCAAGACATGGTGGCAATGGAAGTTCGCATGTGCGCGTGCGTAGGCATCCCACTCTTCGCGGAAAATAATGTCCGCCTCGGTCTTGTTGGCATAGAGCAGGAACAATTCGACGTTCAGGCTCCGGGCAAGAATCCCACGAATGATCGCAATCATCGGCGTGATGCCGGACCCACCGGCCACAAAGCCGACTTTCGTCGCCATCCCGTCCACCCAATGCCCCCCGGGATTCGGCCCGCTCATCAACACCGTCTCGCCGACCTGCCGATCATGAAGATAGCGCGAGATCACACCGGTCTCGTACCGTTTCACGGTGAGATCGAAGGAGCCCGTGGCGCCGGGCATCGACGACGGCGTATAGGGCCGCTTCACCGGCTTGCCGTCGATCGTCGCGTGGACGTAGAGATGGTCGCCGGGCAGCATGTCCAGCGTGGCGTTCTCGGGCAGGGCAAAGCAGAAGGTCTTCGTGTCATGGGTGTCGCGATGTATCGCCGTGAGCGTGTACGGCACCGGCGTTTTTGATTTGATACGCGTGACTGGCTCAGGAATCATAAGCCCATCATACGAGCCTTAGCGCATGGTCGCAATGGAGGGAATACACAGGGTGCGCGGTGAGGTGAGAATTCTGACGCCGATGCCGTCTCGCGTCAAAACCGATAACTGAGTTCGATCATATGAAGATCGAATCCACGGCCCTTATCGCCGTAGAGCGTGGCATCGGACAGATGATGAAACCAATAACCCACGCCGATACCCTGATAGACCTTCGCTCGAAGCGCGATATCGCCGACCACCTGGAAGGCGCCTCCCATCTCCTGGTGGTCGAAGTGGTGGATGGAGAGGAGTGCGACACCTGCCCCGACCTCTAAGGAGAGCCAGCCGTCTTTCTTCCCCAATACCACTCCAGGCACCACCGTGGCGATAAAGGCCGTATCATCCGATGCGCCCAACGCGCCGACACTGCCCATCAGCCTGGTGCCGATACCCCATCCGGAGTCAGAGTACCATCCCCAGGGGAGCGACCAGTTGGCCATCAGGTCGTACTCCTTGAAGAATTGCGTCTCCTTCTTTCCGATAGGAGAGCTTCCGCTCGCTCCCCCGCGCAGCCCGATGCTCTCCAAGCGGATCTCATCCGCCTGAATCAACGGAGGAGCCACCAGAAATACGACGAGCCAGATCATCACGATCCGCAGCCACGCCGCGCTCCTCACGCGGGAACGGATCTGAACGATGCGATCGACCAGGCAGGCGCCGTCAGACAGAGAAACGCCACTGGTCTTCGAGTAGTGGGGAGCGTAATGAATCGCCGTAGTCTCTCGGGTGTGCAGGCGCGTTCGATCTATTGCATGCGATAGATCGTGAAAACGCACCCATCTATACCATACAAGGCAGGGGACCACTTCGCAACAAAAGCATGAAACGGGAGAAACCGTGAACGGGGAACGAGCCATCACTCCACCTCGTGTGTCGCGACGGGCAGGTCAGACTGAAGACCGCTCTCGAAGAACGCAGACGACGCGAAGAGTCACACCCCATAAGAAACACGTGCGCGCTAGCGTACACCGGCCGGAGAGCCACTGCTCCCGGCGTCGGGGACTTGTAAGATGATCGAAAGCGCGCGCCGATCCTCACCGACCTGCGCCACGATCTTGTCGCCGGTCTTGAGTCGTCCGGCCACCACACCCTCAATTTTGGTGTCAGGAGTCACCACAAGACGCATTTCGTGACCGGAGAATTCTTTCACGATCAGCTCGTTGCCTTCCCAATACATCACATCCGCTTTGATCGCGGTGGGTGCAGTCGACGCGGAGCCTTCTAAAGCTGCTGCGGGAATGACTGAAACAAGGACAAGATAGAGTGCGAGAAAAAGTGCCATCACCAACCTCCCTCTAGATAGATATTGAACGGATGTCCATATCATACGTTCCCGCACACACACTCGCAACCGGGGAAGCGGACCGCCTGTCGCGTCTGCATCGGAGGTACCGTGACACGGCAAACCCCACGGCTTGTACAAAGACCGATGTTTTGCTAGGGTGACCGTGCCTGTCGCGAGGAATCGCTATGAAATTCTCCCAGTACGACCCCGGCCAGTTCTACGACGAACTCTATGAGGGGACCGGACAGCCGCGGCCCGGGAGCAGGCTCCTGCTGCGCAAGTTTGCGTCACTCCCCGAAGGGGAACTGAGAAAACGCCAGCAAGCCGCCGAACGCGTCATCCTCAACATGGGCATGACGTTCGGCGTCTACGGAAGCGACGACGGACACGAGCAGATCTTCCCTTTCGACATCGTGCCGCGCATCGTCGAACCCTCGGATTGGGCCCATATCGAATCCGGGCTCCGGCAACGCCTCCGCGCGCTCAATCTCTTTATCGACGATGTGTACCATGAGCAAAAGATCCTCAAGGACGGCGTCATCCCCGGCGAACTCGTGTATTCCAGCAAAGGATTTCTGAAGGCCTGTTGTGGCCTCAAGCCCCCGCGCGGCATCTGGTGCCATATTGCGGGAATCGACCTCGTCCGCATCGGCGACGGCCGCTATTATGTCCTGGAAGACAACATGCGATGCCCCTCCGGCGTTGCATACGTCCTGGAAGCCAGGCAGGTGATGAAGCGGACGTTTCCCGAACTCTTCGGCGCCTATCGCGTGCGACCGGTCGATGACTACCCAAGCCATCTCCTGGACACACTCCGCTATCTGTCGGACCTCCCCGACCCCACCGTCGTGATTCTCACCCCCGGCATGTTCAATTCGGCCTATTACGAACATTCCTTGCTTGCGCAGAAAATGGGCGTGGAACTGGTCGAAGCCAACGACCTTGCCGTGATCGATGGCTACGTCCACATGCGCACGACCAAAGGCTCTCAACGCGTGGATGTCATTTACCGGCGCATCAACGACGACTATCTGGACCCCCTCGCCTTCCGCCCCGATTCCATGCTCGGCGTCCCCGGCCTGATGGAGGCCTATCAAAAAGGGCACGTGGCGCTCGCCAACGCGCCCGGCACCGGAGTCTCGGACGACAAGGCGATCTATGCGTACGTGCCGAAGATCATCAATTACTACCTGGCGGAAGAACCGATCCTCCCCAATGTCCCGACCTACCTCTGCTCGGAACGGCAGGACCGGGCCTATGTCCTCGAACATTTGGACCAACTGGTGGTAAAAGCGACGAATGAGGCCGGCGGCTATGGGATGCTCATCGGCCCGCACGCCTCGAAGCAGGAACGCGACGAATACGCCAAACGCATCGAAGCCGACCCGCGCAACTATATCGCTCAACCCACGCTGGCGCTCTCACGTGTCCCCACGCTCGTGGACGATCATCTCGAAGGGCGGCATGTCGATCTGCGCCCCTACGTGCTGTACGGTCGCGAGATCTTCGTCCTACCGGGAGGCATGACCAGGGTCGCGCTGAGAAAAGGCTCTCTGGTGGTGAATTCATCTCAAGGCGGAGGCAACAAAGACACATGGGTGCTCTCATGACGTCCGCACCGTCCGGAGACCGATGCTGAGCCGCGTGGCGAGTTCCATCTTCTGGTTGAACCGCTATATCGAGCGGGCGGAGAACTATGCCCGCTTCATCGAGGTGAATCTCAATCTCTCGCTCGACCTGCCCAGAGGCACGGCGGAACAATGGGAACCCCTGGTCGCCACCACCGGCGACCACGAGGCCTTCATCGCGCGCTACGGGAAAGCCACCAAAGAGACCGTGATCCAGTTCCTCGCCACCGATGCCGCCAATCCCAATTCGATTCTCTCCTGCCTGGCCTCCGCGCGAGAGAATGCGCGATCGGTCAGGGAAATCATTTCCACCGACACGTGGGAGCAGGTCAACCGGTTTCACCTCCAGGTCAGAGACTCCGTCGCGCGCGGGCTCTCCACCCAGAATCTCCACACGTTTCTCACGGACGTCAAAGCGAACAGCCATCTTTTTCTCGGCATTACCGATGCGACCATGTCGCACGGGGAAGGCTGGCACTTTGCCAGACTCGGCCGTCTGCTCGAACGCGCAGACAAGACCTCCCGGATTCTCGACGTGAAATATTTCATGCTGCTCCCGACCGTCGCCGAAGTCGGCACGCCGTTCGATATCATCCAGTGGTCGGCCTTGTTGAAGTCAGCCAGCGCCCTGGAAATGTATTGCAAACAGCACGGACGTATCGCGCCCAACCCCGTGGCCGAATTCCTGATTCTCAATCCGAACTTTCCGCGAGCCATCCGCTATTGCCTCATCAAGGCTGAGGACTCGCTGCATGCGATTGCCGGATCGGAAAGCGACCGGCATAACAATCTCGCGGGAAAGCGGTTAGGGCGGCTGCGGTCGGACATGGACTATATCGATATGGCCGAGATCTTATCGGGCGGGTTGCATGAATTTTTCGACAGCTTTCAATTCAAGCTCAATCGGACCGACGACGCGATCTACGAAACGTTCTTTGCGCTGCGCCCGGTCGACAGAGTGATGACGAAGGAGAAAATTCAGTGAGCCGCAGTGTTCGCAAGCGGCTTAGCTCGCTTCGGGCCGGCGGCGCAAATCGAGGGTCAAGGGAAAGTCCCGGTTCCGCTCTTCAGGCCGGACCGTCATGGGTCCCGGCGTATGACCATAATCCCAGAAACGTGCCATGCGACGGGCTTCGGCTGCGTTCGCGTTGACCGGGAACGAGGGGGAGCTCCGTCCGCCCGGATGCACGACATGGTAGGTGCATCCGCCGATGGCGCGTCCGGTCCAGCTGTCGACGAGATCAAACACCAGCGGGGACTGGACCGGAATGGTCGGATGCAACCCTGAAGGCGGTTGCCAGGCCTTATAGCGGACCCCCGCCACAAACTCGCCGCGCGTTCCGGTCGGATGGAGCGGGACCGGACGACCGTTGCACGTCACGACGTGGCGTGTGTCGGTCATGCCGTTGACTTTGACCTGTACCCGTTCCACTGAGGAATCCACATAGCGTGCGGTGGCGCCCGCGATCGTTTCCTCCCCCAACACATGCCACGGTTCAATGGCCTGACGCAGTTCGAGCTCAATGCCGTCAGCCACGACACTGCCGTATCGGGGAAAGCGAAACTCAAGAAACGGGGCAAACCACTCGCCACGAAACGGATATCCACCGGCCTGTAAGTCCCACATCACGTCCTTCACATCTTGCGCGACGAAATGAGGCAGCATAAACCGGTCATGCAATTCAGTTCCCCAGCGCACCACCTGAACTTGGTAGGGCTGGTTCCAGAACTTCGCGACGAGGGCCCGCAGCAGCAACATCTGCGACAAACTCATCCGGGGATGAGGCGGCATTTCAAAGGCCCGAAATTCCACCAGGCCCAGGCGTCCCATCGCGGAGTCCGGCGAATAGAGCTTGTCGATAGAGAATTCCGCGCGGTGCGTATTGCCGGTCAGATCCACGAATAAATGTCGCAAGAGGCGGTCCACCAGCCACGGCACCGGAGTGTCCTGCCCGGCCACCTGCCTGGCGGCCATATGCTGAAACGCGATCTCGAGTTCATACAGGTGATCGTGGCGCGCCTCATCGACTCTCGGCGCCTGGCTGGTCGGTCCCACAAACATGCCGGAGAACAGATAGGACAACCCGGGATGATTCAGCCAATAAGTGGTGAGGCTCCTGAGCAGATCCGGACGGCGCAACATCGGACTGTCTGCCGGCGTGAGGCCGCCTAAGGTCACATGGTTCCCGCCCCCGGTGCCGGTATGGCGCCCATCGAGCATGAACTTTTCAGTACCCAACCGTGATTGACGCGCCTCCTCATAGAGGATATGCGTCGTGCTGACCAGTTCATTCCAGGTCTTGGCCGGGTGAATGTTGACCTCAATCACACCCGGATCGGGAGTGACTTTGAACGACTGCATGCGGGGATCATAGGCAGGCGGATAGCCTTCCACCCAGAGAGGACTGTGCAGCTCAGCCGCCGTCTGCTCAACCGCGCCGATCAGATCGAGGTAATCTTCCAGATAGGACTGCGGCGGCATGAACACGTGCAGTCGCCCCTGCCGGACTTCGACGCACAAGGCTGTTCGAAGCACAGCGCGAGCCGATTCACCGACCGCCCAGGCCGTGGGAATCGAGTGTTGCCGTTGATCGGGTGCGCCCGGGTTGCGCGTGTGAGATCTGGCCGGCCCCAAGGAAGATTTACGCCCCTCCAACGGGTCGCGTTCCAGTTCGATCTCGACATCTTCCGGAGCTGCCCAAGGGAGCGCCGTCAAAGGCAGTCGATAGCCCATCGGTGAATCTCCCGGTAACAGATATAGCCGTCCCCGCTTCAGCGGCCAGGGACCGGAGATCCATTGGGACTTGTACGGCCACGAGCGGGGGAGCGCCGGCGACGCCGCGGCTCTCAGCGGCAAGACATAACCGGCCACTTCCCCCAGCCCGCGATCCAGCAAGCGCGCCAAGGTGCGGCGCTGCTCCGGATCCTTGAGGTCCTGTTGCAGCGGGTCCACATTGACCGGCAGCTTCTGTTCCTCCGTCAGGTAATGCCAGACATCTTCGTAGGCAGGGATGGCAAACGCCGGATTCAGATTCAGCCGTTCGGCCAGCCTGGTCACAAACTTCTGCGCGTGCTCAGCCGAATAGCCGTAGGAGACTGCTTCATCGGCGACCAGTCCCGGATCATGCCACACCGGCTCGCCATCCAGCCGCCAATAGCATCCCAACGCCCAACGCGGCAGCGATTCTCCCGGATACCATTTGCCCTGACCGTAGTGCAGCAACCCGCCCGGCGCAAAGCGATCCTTGAGGCGCGTGAGCACGTCGCCGGCAAGGGTGCGCTTGGTGGGACCGAGCGCATCGGTATTCCACTCCGCGCCCTCCATGTCGTCGATCGAGACAAACGTCGGTTCGCCTCCCATCGTGAGGCGCACATCGCCCGCCAGCAAATCGGCATCGACCTGCCGCCCCAGCTGTTCGATGGCGCCCCATTGCTCGTCGGTATAGGGCTTTGTGACGCGCGGATCTTCGTGAATCCGCGTGACCGACATGCTGACGTCCAGCTCGGATTCGCATACATCGGTACGGCCGATCACCGGCGCGGCACTGGACGGAGAGGCCGTGCAGGCCAAGGGGATGTGCCCTTCTCCCGCCAGCAGGCCGGACGTCGGGTCGAGGCCGATCCAGCCGGCCCCGGGAATATAAACCTCCGCCCAGGCGTGGAGGTCGGTGAAATCCTGCTTGGGCCCGGCCGGTCCTTCGAGCGGCTTCATATCGGCCGTCAACTGAATCAAGTACCCGGACGCAAACCGCGCTGCCAGGCCGAAGTTCCGTAGAATCTGCACCAGCAACCAGCCACTGTCACGACACGAGCCCTGTCGCGATTGCAGTGTCTGCTCACAGGTTTGAACGCCCGGTTCCAGCCGGACAATATAGTCGATATCTTTTTGCAGCCGTTGATTGAGGCGAACCAGAAAATCATTAGTGAGGGGTGACTCACCGCGGTCGGCATCCTTAAACCGTTCCACCCAGGCTGCGAGCAACGGCCCGCAGGGTTCAACTTCAAGGAACGGCACCAACTCCTTCGTCAGCTGCGGGGAATAGGCAAACGGAAATCGTTCGGCATACGGCTCGACGAAAAAATCGAACGGGTTGATCACCGTCATATCGGCTACCACATCCACCACCACCTCGAGCTCGGTGGCCGGCTCCGGAAAGACGAGGCGAGCCACGTAATTGCCGTAGGGGTCCTGCTGCCAATTAATGAAATGATTCGCCGGTTGAACGCGGAGGGAATAGCTCTGAATGCGAGTCCGGCAATGGGGGGCGGGGCGCAGCCGGACTTCATGGGGGGAAAGGCTCACCCGCCGATCAAACCGATAATGGGTCTTGTGGTTCAGTGCGACCCGAATGCTCATAGATCAATCGTTCCAATGCGGATCAGGCAGATCGGTGAACAGCCGCTTCAACCCCGCCCCCCACCGCCGACGCACATCGTCGAAATACGAGTCTTGCTCTCCCAGGCGCCGTTGGAGCCCGACTTTCAGGCTGTCCCGCTCGTAACACAACAAGTCGATCGGCGGACCGACTGAAATATTGCTGCGCATCGTCGAATCGAACGAGATCAGAATGCATTTCGCCGCCTCCATCAGCCCGGTGGAGTAGGTGATCACCCGGTCGATGATGGGCTTCCCGTACTTGATTTCTCCATTCTGGCAATAGGGCGTGTCCGGGGTCGCTTCGATGAAATTGCCTTCTGTATAAATATTGAAGAGCCGGTGCCGTTCACCCCGGATCTGCCCGCCCACGATGAAGGATGCGTTGCCGTCGATATTGTGCTGCACGAGATAGGGCCCGTCCCGTTTCTGCACTTCACGCAAGGTCTCCCCGACGAGGCACGCGATATCATACATGGACGCGCTGTTCCAGATGTTCTGCTGGAGCATCTGAGCGCGCTGTTCCAGCAAGGCCACCACACCCTGAGTCACGGCAAGATTGCCTGAACTGAGCATCACAATCACCCGATCGCCGGGACGTTCGAATACCGTCATTTTGCGAAAGTTACCGATCTGATCCACCCCCGCATTGGTTCGTGAATCGGACGCGAGAACCAAGCCGGAATCCATGATCACGCCAACACAGTAGGTCATCAATCACCCTCACGACGTTAGGTTGCGGTCTGAGTGGCGCTCGATCGTCTCCCGCATGCGCTGGAAGAATCGGCGCTCAAATTCGAGCGTAGACTACGCCCCTTCGAGGCGTCAAGACAACTCGGCATTCCGAGGTCGCGCATGGCGCTGACAGGGATCGTGCCGGAGGCCGAAGATCCGGCACTTGCATCGCGCAGGGCTTCCTCTACACCTGCTGTTCATCTGCATGGCCACTTACATCGTCTTCGAATGGAGCGATCCGAAATGGAGACGGTCCCGGTTCTCTGATTCTACTTGTCTCGATCTAACGCACCGCTGAGGTCCGGACATGTTCCGGGCGGAAGCCCATGCCGATCAGGCGGGCGGGAATGCGGCGGAGAAAGGGAAAGCGGGCGATGAGTTGCAGCGGCCAGGGTGGCACGAGCGGGCCGTCGCCGGCGAGCACGGTCTTGATGACTCTCTCTTGAAGGAGGAGCTGCATGCGCTGCGTCATCTGCGTCGGCCAGGCGCGCCGCTCCTGCACCAGCCTGAGATCCGCAGGCGTCACCGCCCCTCGCCGTAACAGGCCCGCCAGCAGATTCGCCGCAGCCACGGCATCCTGTATCGCCAGATTGATCCCAACCCCGCCGATCGGCGACATCGCATGGGCCGCATCGCCGATGCAGAGCAAACCCGGACAATACCAGTCCCGCAGACGATCCACCTGCACCGTCAGGAGTTTGATCGGCTCCCAACTCTGGATTTCGTCGACACGATCCGCCAGAAATGGCGCCAGCCTCCCGACTGTCTCGCGAAACGCCGGCAGGCCCTGCGCTTCGAGCTGGGCGCGCGATCCTTTGGGAATCACAAAGCCGCACTGCCAATAGTCGCCGCGATTGAGCATGATGAAAATACGGCCCCGATCAAAACGCCCGACCGGACTCTCCGGATCCTTCGCACGACGAGAAAGCCCGAACCACAGCACATCCATCGGCGCCCCGAACTCCTCTACCGGCAAGCCGGCCTTGGCCCGGACCACCGAGTGCCGTCCGTCCGCACCCACTACGAGATCGGCACGCACCTCCAGAGGCCCGTCGGGCGTCGTTGCCTGAAGCCCCACGGTTGTCCCTGCCAGCTTGACGAGATCCGTCACCTCCGCGTGCATCAGCACACGAAAGGTGGGATAGCGCGAGCCCTGCTCCGCCAAAAAGTTCAGAAAATCCCATTGGGGCATGAAGGCAATGAATCCGCAGCGGGTCGGCAGGGTAGAGAAATCCGCAACCGTCAGGGCCAGATCGCCGAACTGGGCGTTGATCCCCGGCGCCTTCTGATGCGGCAAGGCCAACAGCTGCTCCAGCAGCCCGAGTTCATGGATGATTTCGAGGGTGGAGGGATGGATCGTATCGCCGCGGAAGTCGCGTAAAAAGTCGGCGTGTTTCTCCAGCACCAGCACGTCGACCCCGGCGCGCGCCAGCAGCAGCCCGAGCATCATGCCCGCCGGACCGCCGCCCGCGATGCAGCATTGCACTGAGATCCTCCCTGCCATCGGTCCTCCCTCAGACCACGCCAGGTGCAGAAAGGAGAGCGCGAAAAGAAACCCGCTCAGGATTCACTCACACGCGGCCGGCTACTGCCGGCAACGAAACCTGTCAACGCGGGAGCGCACTCCGTGATGGAGAAGCGCCCCCTGTGCCGGTTTCGCCGCTCACACAGAAAAGCCCTGCCGGTTCATTCCACCACCCAGATCGTAAAACCCTTGGCGTCGCGCAGTAACTGATCGGTCACGCCGCCGCCGAACAGACGTTTGACCCTGGACGCTCCATGCCGTCCCACGACGATGGTTTCGTGATGTCCGCTGCGCGCCTCTTCGAGAATATTTCTGGCAATATCGTCCTCATGGCCATACCGCAACGCCACCTGGCTCGCGTCGAATCCGGATTGTGTCAGCGCCTCGCGCGCTTTTTTCAACACATGGGACTGGGATTCTCCCTCCTTCTGAAACCAGGCTTCCTGTTCGTGACGCAACTGTGCGCCCAGTTGTGCTTCGGCGGCAGGATTCTCCGAACCGCCGTGCTCCAGCAACTCCCGGGGCATGGGTTTGAGGACATGAAAGAGCGTGACAGCGGCACCCGGTGTCCGGCGCAGGAGAGATCCCACATAATGGACAGCATGTTGGGAGTTCTCGGATTCGTCGACGGCCAGAAGAATTCGCATGGCGGCCTCCTTGGCAGGACGGAGCAAACGGCAGCTACCACTATATTAGCTCCCACGAATCAGCCGATTCCAGAGGGGGAGTCAGGACAAGACCTTCATCACCTCCGTGACTGATGTTGTGAGCAGCCACCTTCGGGTAGCGTGTTTGTATCCGTCCGAGCGAAGGATTATGCTGACACTGTCAGGCCGGTCCTAGCCTTCATCAGGAGGTACCGCCATGAGACGTATCAGTGCCGTCGCACTCCTCATTGTGCTCCTGGGCCTGCCGATTCCCACCGCATCGCGGGCCGGCGAACAGACCGGCATCCCGCCGGAAACCGTCGCAAACTACCTCCATGCCGTGATCGAAGCGGATCGGACCTTCTACACCATCCACGTGGTCGAACGGATGCAAAAAGGCGGAGGCGTGGCGGCAGCTGAAAACTGGCGGGCAACGAAGAATACCCTCCCCCTGCCGGCTCAGTTCCTCATGGAATCCAGCGCGCTCTCAGCGATGACCGGCACACCGGTCCGCTACCGGCTCATCAGTCTCTGGCCGATCAATCCGCTCAATGTGCCGCGGAGTGCGGCAGAGAAGGCCGGCCTGGAGTCGCTGCGCACGCACCCGGAACGGGTCGTGACCGGAACGGTCACGCAGGGGAATGACACCTACTTTCAAGCCATCTACGCCGACCGTGCCGTGAGTCAGTCCTGCGTGGGATGCCACAACACACACCCCCAGAGCGCCAAGAAGGATTTCAAGTTGAATGAGGCCATGGGAGGTCTCGTAATCGAAATTCCGATGGGACGATAGGGCACGCCGCGTGAACAAGCGGGGAAAATGGCTTCCGATCCAGTCACCGTCACCCGTTTCATATCCGAGGCGGCCGAGGATGAGGATGTGACCAAGGCACCGCCGCCCCGCCCTGATCGGAAGCCTGCGCCAAGGGATTTACCTAGTGGCGCGTCTGCAATCTGACTGGTACACTAAAATTACGTACTCACACAGAAGGCAGACATTGCCTTGCGCAAGAGCTGGTAACACGCCCTGTGTCGAGCCTCCCTCTTGGGCTTCTTGTTCGGCTCGTTGCTTACCAAGACAATGCCTACCTCTCACAAGGAGGTGGAGGCATGGCGTCAAAAATCTACATCAGCGGTTTCCCGCCCTCGTATACCCAGGGACAACTCCGCCAGATCTTCGTCCCGTTCGGGAAGGTGGAGTCGGTGCAAGTCCTGCGGGATGCGCGAGGCTATTTCGTGGGAGTCGTGCAAATGTCCTCCCCGGAAGACGTGGAGCATATCTTCGGGGCGCAACAGGTCTTCAAAGTGGACGGCAAGCATCTGGATATCTGGGAACCCCCGGAAACAGAGAGCGCGCAGAACTGACCGGGCGTGACACGCACGGCGCGATGATCACTCATGCTCTCATACGGGATCGCCGGAAGAGGACCGCACTGCAGGGGAAGAAGGTCAGAAGCGCACAGTTCTGAATGAACGAACGGCTTCGTGACTGATGGTGCCTCCCTCCACTCACCTACCGGCTTTGGAAAAAGACATACGCCGCGACGGCGGCAAAGATCAGTGCAACGAGCAGCCCGCGTTTCAGCTTCTGCCACATCTCCGCTTGAGCCTGCTCCATCTTCTGCCGCAAAGATGGTTGAGAGCGGATGTAGGCGTCCACCAGATCCTTCGCCTCTTTCAGACCAAGATTCCGCTCTGCACGCACGACCTTGATCGCTTCGATCACGTTCCCGCGCCACAGCATCTCGACCGCCGCATTGGAAAGAGTGGACGTGTGAGTCGGTTCGTCAGTCATCTTGTGATCGGCCCTCCCACTATGCAGACTGTACGATATCAGTAGACCTGTCCTCTTGGCTCCTCCCAGGAACCGGCCACCGCCGCATTATCCTTCCAGCCTGGCTTGCATCGTGATCGTCGTGTTGAGCAGGCGCGAGATCGGACAGCCGGCTTTGGCCGCCTGCGTCGCCTTCTCCCACGCGGCCTGATCCGCCTTGGGCACTGTGCCTTTAACGTCCAGCAAAATACCCGTCACGGTCCATCCGGCTTCAAGCTTCTCGAACGTCACAGTCGCTGTCGTCTCCAGTTTCTCAGCGACCAGACCGGCAGCGCCCAATTGGCCGGACAGCGCCATCGTGAAACATCCCGCATGGGCGGCGGCGATCAGCTCTTCCGGGTTGGTGCCCTTGCCGCTTTCGAATCGCGTCGAAAAGGAATATTGCGTCTGCGACAATACTCCGCTGTCCGTCGACACCGTGCCTTTGCCGGACTTCAAGTCGCCTTGCCAGATAGCTGAGCCTTTGCGTTGCATGGGACCTCCTGTAGTGAAAAAATTATGAACCGGCTTCCTTGCCCTTCGACGTGTGTGCTTACTTCACAGATCCACCGCGTTGAGACGGGTTAAATCCATCGGCGCACCCGGGCGGCATAAGCGGTGAACTCCGTCCCGAACAATGAGATCAGCGCCCGTTCTTCCGGTTCGATCTGATACCGATTCATGTACCACACGAATCCCGGGAGAAAGAGGGCGGTCAGAACATTGGCCAAATAGATCGCCCAGGCGAGCAACACCAAGAGCAACCCCAGATACATCGGGTTGCGTGTGACGGAATAGATTCCGGTCACCACCAAAGAAGACGAAGAAGCGGGCTTCATGGGATTGACCGTCGTGCCGGCCCGGCTGAATGCGACCACCCCCAAGAGAGCAATGATCCCACCCGACGCCGCTACCAGACCTGAAACGACCTCACTCCCGGGAAAGGAAACTTCCATACCTGGCACGGCCCGCGCCGCAAGCCACATACCTGCGGCAGTAATCAGAACGACCGCCACCGGAGGAATCTTAAGTTCAAGCGTCATCGTCTACACGTTTACCTCTCCCCGCACGTAGGCGCATCACAGAGGATCTGAAATGCGGCACATCCCTGATTGCCGGACCCAAGGCTAGTTCCGGCTTTTCCACATCTCGGGATGTCTATGCAGATGCAGCACTGCCAGAACATCGACACGTTCGTCGCCGATCAAGAAATACACACCATAGGGAAAGTGCCGGAGCAGCGCCCGGTGCACCGTTTCTTCCAGACGCGGGAATTGCCGGGGATTCTCGACGATGCGATGGAACACATGATCGAGTTCGTCGAGGAACTTCCCTCCCAAACCGGGCCGTTGGTCTTCGTACCACACCGCAGCCGCTTGGATATCGAGTTCAGACTGAGGCTGGATAAGAAACTGCCGGGCCATCCGTCAGATCAACGTTCGCGCAATTTGCGCTCAATATCTGAACGAACATCGGTCCACGATCGGCCGACGCCGGGGTTCGCCGTATACGCCGCCAAGCGCTCCCGGATGATGTCGTGATGCCATTCAGGCACCGGGACCTGCTCGGAAGTCGCAGCGATCCGATCCCACAACGATTGCACGAAGTCGATTTGCTCATCGACCGGAAGATCGTCAAACCCGGGAGGAGGGGTGGGAACCATCTTGGCCATGGTGGAAGCTCCTTCGATCAGGAGTATAGCGCAAAGTCACTCCCAGGCAAAGCCGACACAATTGAAACATAAATCCAAATCGGGTCTCGCTTCACCGGGCAAATTGCTCAAACAGGACTCTCGAACGCTCCTATTCTATTCCCTCAAGACCACTCACGATCCCGTTAGTCCTTGCCATTCTTCGTCACAATATTCGTGGGAATGTCGTCGAGGCTGAATTGGTTCCTCTCCTCGCGGTATTGCCGCAACCCCTCCTCGCCTTTCTTGGCGGCCCACTCGTTCAGCAACTCGCGGTCGCCGGTGTAGGAGAGATAGGGCACCGCCATGCCGCAGGAAGTTTGCACGAGATCGAGCGTCACGTCGAAGATCTGCCGCGCGCCAGGCAGCGGAGGGAACAAAGAAGAAAGCTCGCGCCATTCCGGATCGCCCTGGTGAACGACGGTCGCAGAGCCGTAAAGCCGCAGAATGACCGGTGGCCCCTCGAAGGCGCAGAACATCAGCGTCATGCGGGGGTGATGCTGGACATGAGCCGACGTTTCATTCCCGCTCCCAGTCACATTGAGCCAGGCGACACGCCGGGGACTGAGCACGCGCAGAGAATCCATCCCCTTGGGAGACACATTCACCCGGCTCTCCGCCGTCGCGGTGCCGACAAAGAAAATCTTCTGCTTGCCGATAAATTGGATATGCGTGTCAGAAAGTTCGTCGTATCGCTGAGCCATGGCGTGGTCCCTTCGGCGGATGAATCATTCAATCAATGAGTCGCTGGACTGCCCCTCGCCGTGCTTGAGCGCATACCCATGCGTATCCGGTGGAATCACGACAGACCCTCACGAGTATTTCGAATTAGCAGACTGAGCGAGATCTGAGTGAGGCAGGATTGTGGCGAGCAGACAAGGCGCTGTCAATCAGGGGCGGGAAGAGATGGCCGCGATCACATTATCTTCTCTTGCTGCCGAATGAATCTTGAACGAGAACCGCAGACAAGTTACTATCAGCCGCACCTATTCCCCTACTCCTCTCCGGAGAATTCGAGGCCCTCGTGGCAGACAACCAATTCAGCCCATCGGTCGCAACACGAGGCATCCAACTTCCGTTGATCGCGCCCCTCCGACGCCCGCTTCCGATTACCGCAATTGAGCCGAAAGGCGTCGTCTACACAAAGCGATGGGTCGTTGAGCTACTCCTCAATCTGAGCGGCTATAGCCCGGATAAGAATCTGGTGGACAGCCTGGCAATCGAACCAGCGGCCGGCGACGGTGCGTTTCTCGGCCCCATGATCGAGCGCCTAATAGAATCGTGCCGAAAGCTCGGCCGATCGCTGCCTGATTGCCGGGACTCCCTAAGAGCCTATGAACTGGATGAGAAAAGTGCGGCTCGTGCGCGCGCTGTCGTCCAAGAGATCCTTATTAAGCATGGAGCAAAGAGCCCACTCGCAAAAAAACTGGCTGACGCGTGGGTAGTACAGGGGGATTACCTTCTGGATGCCGACCAGAGACAAGCCGACTTCATTATCGGAAATCCTCCGTATGTACGCCTTGAAGATATTCCGGAAGACACAGCTTCGGTCTACCGCAGCGCGTATCCGACGATGCGCGGAAGAGCAGATCTCTACGTGGCGTTCTTCGAAGCCGCACTTCGGCAATTGAAAACCGGCGGGGTATGCGCCTTCATCTGCGCTGACCGATGGATGCGCAACCAATATGGAGCTGAACTGCGGCAACTGATTAGTTCGGCGTACAGTGTCGAGCTGCTCCTCAGTATGCACCACGCCAATGCCTTCGATGATGACGTGGACGCCTATCCGGCCATCACAGTCATCCGACACGCAAAGCAACTGTCAACTGTGGTAGCACGCGCTGATCAGGACGCTGAACACATTCAGCCAAAACAATTGGCAACAGCACTTCAGACCAACAACCGCGACCTCCTGCCCCAAGGCATCCATCGAGCCGATGTACACACATGGTTCAAAGGGTCAGATCCCTGGCCTTGCCATTCACCGGAACAGCTGGCGCTCCTCCGACGACTGGAAGATCAGTTTCCTCCCCTTGAACTGAATGCCAAGGTGGGAATCGGCGTAGCCACAGGGAACGATCGGGTCTACATCACGACAGAAGCAGACCTGGTGGAGCCCTCCCGCCTCCTGAAGCTTGCACTGGCGAAAGACCTGGCGGACGGAACGGTTCGATGGTCCGGGCACTATCTCGTGAGTCCATGGAATGATGATGGGCTGGTCAATCTGAAGACTTACCCGAAGTTGCAGGCCTACTACGAACGACATGCCGAAGCCCTGAAGAAGCGCCACACCGCGGAGAAGAGCGCCGACAAATGGTACAAGACGATTGACCGCGTCAACCACACGCTCACACGCGCACATAAACTGTATATTCCGGATATCAAGAACACACTCGAGCCGGTCTTAGATCGTGGCGAAACCTACCCGCACCACAATCTGTATTTCATTCAGTCGGATGAGTGGGATCTGGAAGTACTCGGCGGCCTTCTGCTGTCGAAGGTGGGACAGTTTTTTGTCGAATCCTATGGAGTCCGCATGCGAGGCGGCTACTTGCGCTTCCAAGCGCAATACCTCCGCCGGATTCGCGTCCCTGCGCCTCAGTCCCTATCTAAGCCCCAATCACAGGAATTAAGAGACGCCTTCCGCCTTCGTGATAGGACCCGTGCAACCCAAGCGGCGTTGGATCTATATGGAATCAGCACTAGCACGCTGGAGGCCGCGCTTGAACATTGACAGGAGATTGCAAGCCGCCGTCCAGAGCTACTGGAACGCCCGCAGGACAAACAAAGAAAAGCAGGTCAAGTCGGGGAAAATCGATGCCGGAACCAGAGGGGAGGTCACAGGAGGCACTCAGATGGGTGCCCTGGAGGTCTTGGTTTCTGACATTCTTTGCGAAGCCGGATTGAAGAAGGTCGATATCCGCACAAGAACCGCGCTTGAGTTACCGGGTTACTTCAGAGCCACGAAAAAGTGGGATCTTATCGTTGTCTCCAACAGCGCGTTGGTCTTGGCGATGGAGTTCAAATCCCAAGCCGGCAAGTCGATCGGCAACAATGTGAACAATCGTTCGGAAGAAGCGGTGGGCAGCGCCAAAGATATCTGGACGGCATTCCGAGAAGGCCGCTTTGGTCAGGCGCCTCCTCCATTCCTCGGCTATCTGTTCCTCTTAGAAGATCGTGACAATGTCAAAATCCCCGTTGCCAACAAGGAACCATACTTCCAGGTAGACCCCGAGTTCCGCGGCGAAGCACATTTCAAGGATACAACAGCCCTCCGACGGTACAAGGGAGTCTCCTACAGCAAGCGCTACGAACTTTTGTGTCGCCGCCTAGTACTGGAGCGGCTGTATAGCTCGGCCTGTTTTATGATGGCCACTAATTCACCAAAGACGAAAGTCACGCAGCCGGCTGAAGACCTCAATTTCCAGCGCTTCGTCGCCGCCCTCCGAGGTCATGTCGTCACATTCCTGGGCAGCCGTAGTAAAAACTAATCAGCACCGTCACGCGCGCTGGCACGGCAATCAGAAATGTAGAATGTCCCTGTTTTCTGGCCCATTCACCCGACTCTCCGCCGTCGCGGTGCCGACAAAGAAGATCTTCTGCCTACCGATGAATTGAATGTGCGTGTCCGAGAGTTCGTCGTATCGCTGAGCCATCGTGTTGCCCTTACCGTTGATTCGTCCCGCGAAAGTCGATGGAGCACCCCTCACCGCGCTTCAGTGCATACCCATGCGTATCAGGTGGAATCACGACAAACCCTCACGAGTGTTTCAAAGCAGCCGTTTGAACTAAATCTAAACGAGGCAGGATTGTGGCGAGCAGACAAAGCGCTGTCAATCAGGGGCGGGAAGAGATGGTCTTGATCACATCACCCTCCACAGCATCTCGATAGCCACTGGAGAGAAAGTGCAAGGCTGAGTTGGTTTCGGTGTCATCTAGGATCTCCTATTTCACCGCCTTAGCTGAAGCGGGAGCGATAGAATCAGTCGAGCTGCGACCCAGTGCCATCCTGACCCTCAAAATGCATCGAGCTCCCCCCTTGGCGGTAAGTTCGTGCTGCCATATCCGGAGCACGTGCCATCCACCCTTCCTCAAAGTACGCGTCACCAAACGATCACGATCCTTATTGCGAAGCAGCTTCTTTTCCCAGAATGCCCGGTTAGTCGCAGGCTGGGACGCGTGCTTCGGACAGCCATGCCAGAAACAGCCGTCCACAAATATTGCGAGGCGATGCTCACGAAATACAAAATCTGGGTTACCGAATAGCTTGGGGTGGCGACGCCAACCAGTGATGCTATGCTGCCGGAGGAGCTTTACCAACGCCAGTTCCGTCTTGAGATTCCCCTGCGCTCGGACACGAGACATTATTTGTGAGCGCTTCGCCTTGGGGTATATATCGGCCATACTGGAGTTTCCTGTAATGCCGACATGTTTACAAGAGGTCCACCAGAATCAGTCTGCACATACGAATCCAGAAAGGCCCCGCACATTGTTTTGTTTAAGCAACACCTTTATTATCTTAACCACGCAGGTCCTCCGCCCTAGCGATCCGTGAAAGCCATGCCAAAAGTTTCAAGTGAATCAAAGATAACCGAACCAACAAAGATCCCCTTCACTCTGCACCCTCGAGTATTCGCCGCGCTTGGCGCAGACTTAGTAACAAGCGACGTCGTTGCGATCATTGAACTGGTAAAAAATTCCTACGATGCGTTTGCAACACGTGTGGACGTACGATTCGTCACCGATACTGCAGGCCGCCCAATGCTTGAGATCGAAGACGACGGTTGCGGCATGACAAGGGAAATTATCGAAAACGTTTGGTGTCTTGTTGCAACGCCGTTCCGCGAGCAAACAACGGTTTCAAAGCGGGGGACTGAGTCTCGCCGGGTAACCGGCTCCAAAGGGCTAGGACGACTATCTTCCGCACGGCTTGGCAAACATCTGGAAATGCTGACAAAAACCAAGGATGGCGAGTGCTGGCAAGTAGAAGTTTCATGGACAGCCCTCTCAAAAGTAGCGTCTCTGGAGGACTGCTCAATCACAATTCTCAAGAAGAATGGCGACGAGCTGGCTGCCGAGTCGGGAACACGGCTACGGATTCAAGACCTTAACTCTGACTGGGAGGACAGGGAGTCGGGTGCGCCAGAGAATAAAATTGACGAACTTCAGGAAGGCTTATCACGCCTAAGCCCACCATTTGAAAAGCTCAACAAGTTTACAATCCTTCTTACTCGCCCCGGCGCGGGATCGGAACCGCTTGAAATCAAGCCGTCTGAACTGCTCGAAAATCCCGTCTACCGTATCGAAGGCAGTTTTAGCACTGACGGAAAGCTATCTTACCGGTATACACACAAACCTTTCTCATGTGCAGGGAGAACCGTAAAAAAAGAAAAGCGTTGGAGCACCGTACTAGAAGACTTGAAATCATCGGTGAAACGAGCGAGGCTTGGCGAAACAAGGCCGTCTTGCGGACCATTTTCATTCGAGATTCGCGCGTGGGACTTAGACCCTGAGAGTATCAGTGAGGCTGTTCAACAGTTCGACCTTCATAAAAGGTCGGCCGTACGGAACGAAATTCGTGCATTCAAGGGGATATCTCTCTATCGAGACAATGTGCTTGTCCTTCCCAAGTCTGAAAATACGCGCGACTGGCTCGGCCTCGATCTCCGCAGGGTCAGTAAGGTTGGCTCTCGTCTCAGCACAAGCCAAATTGTTGGCTATGTCAGTATCGGCGCTGACGCAAATCCTGGCATCGCGGACACAAGCGACCGCGAACGTTTAGCGCGAGGCGGAGCGGTCGAAGAATTTGAATCATTACTTCAGTACACTGTTACCCTACTGGAAAACGAACGCGATCAAGATCGAGCAAAAAAAGAACCTGAACCCACCGAACTCTTCGCAGCCCTCAGCGCCGATAAACTCGTCAGCGAAACCCAGGATCTTATCAGCGAGAAAGCTTCCGCCTCAGAAGTGTTGCCATTACTTACTCGCTTCGATGAGGATCTGCAAAGAACTCGAAAGAGAATTGAAAGCACCTTCAATCACTACAGTCGTCTCGCGACCATTGGGCTACTCGCACAACAACTCGTACATGAAGTCGGGAACAATACCTCAATCATCCATGAGTTCATTGAAGTCCTGAAAGCACATTGGGCAAAGACCGGACAGGACCATGAGTCTATCCGACGCGCGCTCAACCTTGCCGAGAATGCCCTTGCATCGTTGCAACGACTTGCCGAGCGGTTCCGCCCCCTTGCTAACCGTGGCTTCACACGCGGGAAACGCAAAGCATCATTGAGAGAAACTATAGCCACTTGCCTAGAGGCCAGGAAGCAAGAGATCGAGCGGCGCAAGGTAAAAATCGATTTGCGGCTTCGGGGTCATGACGAAGTGCAGGCTGATCCCGGTGAATTATACGCCGTGTTCATTAACTTGCTCGACAACGCACTCTATTGGATTGAACGATCACAGGAAAAGAATGAACGATTGTTGCGGATTCAGTCTTCACCCAGCCGCATCAAAGGGCGCATCGAATGTGAGGTTCATGACTCCGGCCCCGGCGTACCCAAAAAAGACCAACAGAAAATCTTTTGGCCTGGATACACGCACCGACCTAGCGGGTACGGAATGGGATTGACAGTTGCCGGTGAAATTATAGAAGGCCATGGTGGGAAATTACGCATTTTAGAAGAAGGACGCATTGGTGGTGCGTCTTTCATATTCGACCTACCTCAATCGTCAACTTGAGATTTGCATGACCTGTCGCATTTTAATTGTTGAGGATGATGCGGTAATGGCAGAAAGCCTGGAGAATACCCTGCGACGTGAACTTGGGGAGATAGAAGTCATTCGTGTCAGTGATTTTGCGAAAGCACCCAATGAGATCGCCACCAAGCTGCCCGATATCGTCGTGCTTGATATTTTTGATGAACAGATTGAGCAACCGGCCAAAGATGCGGTAAAGCCTGCCTGGGATACTGTTTGGGCTGCGCATTTTTGCCCGGTCGTATTTCATTCGGCACAGGAAGACCAGGACTACAAAAGTATCAACCATCCTTTCGTACGCTATGAGATTAAAGGAGCAGGCAGTCAAGGTCGCGTTGCAAACCACATCAAATCATTCGCGCCAGAAATTGAAGGGCTACGCACCGTGCGGCAAGAATTATCGCGGAGTGCTGGGGAAACATTGCGTGACGTTGGCCCCCTTATTTGGCAATCAGGCAATCCAACCACGGAACAAACCGATCTATTCTTACGTGTGGCCAGGCGTCGAATGGCAGCAGCGCTCGATTATACGGCCGAACCCGAGAAACAAACTCAGGCTTGGGAGCAGTATATCTACCCGCCCATCGGTAGCGATCTGCTAACTGGTGACCTCATACGAGTCACGACTGAAAGTGAGACCGGACCCACTGCATATCATGTTGTTTTATCCCCTTCTTGCGACCTTGCTCGAGGGCCAGGCCGAAATCCGCTTCTGCAAATTCTGGTGGCGGACTGCGTGCCAATCCAAGACTTCCTAGTTGCAGCAAATGTGCTTCCAGCAAATGTGGATTCAACGAAACCCCTGACTTCCGGTCAACGCAAAAACCTACTTTCACAACTTAGCAAAGACCAAATTGCAGGCCTAACTGTTATGCCTGAGCTTCCCAATGTACTTCCGCTCATGGCAGCAAATCTCAAGAAGCTCTCACTTCTTCCTTACTGCGACATCGCGCCAAAAAAAGATGAGAATAAACGGTTTTTCCGTGTTGCGAGTGTGGATAGCCCGTTTCGTGAACGGTTGGCATGGGCGTATCTCCAAGTCGCCGGACGCCCAGGAGTCCCCGACGTTGACCGAAACGCGCTAGCCGATTCTATCGCTCAACCCATTCCGCCCATGACCAAAGTCTAGCAAGATGTACGCTATCGACTTCTTTTGCGGAGCTGGCGGACTGACGAGAGGATTTCTTGACGCCGGGATTCGCGTTGTAGCCGGACTGGATATTAACGAAAACTGCCGACGCACATACGAATCAAACAATAATCCTTCGAAATTCCTAGCTTGTGATTTACGCAAAATACGTCGCCAGGATTTGGAGCGGTATGTCGGTGACATTCCACCTGACGAACTTGTATTCGCCGGCTGCGCTCCATGCCAACCGTTTAGCAAGCAGAGACGTGAAGTAGACGGCCGGGACAAAACTCTTCTCTCCCACTTTGGACGACTCGTCAGTGAATTTCTCCCGGGTTTTGTAGTTATTGAAAATGTCCCGGGGATCGTAAAGCTTCCCGGCAATAGCACCTATCGACGCTTCATTCGACAACTCCGATCCCTTGGCTACGAAGTTAGCGAAGGCGTCATTGACGCCAAGTTTTTCGGGGTTCCGCAAACACGCCGTCGCTGGGTCGTAATTGCCAGTCGGCTTACCAGGCCCGAACTGCCCATGCCAACACACGGGGTGAATGGAGCACCTTTCGTCACTGTGCGCGATGCTATCAAACACTTTCCACGACTTGAGGCAGGCGAGCAAAGCGTGGCGGTACCGAATCATCGTGCGGCAAGCATCGCCCCAAACAACATTCGTCGTCTCAAGGCTACTCCACCCGATGGCGGGAGCCGAAAAGAGTGGCCCAATGAACTGGTACTTGATTGTCATCGCGGAGAATATCGGGGCCATTCGGATGTCTATGGTCGCATGCGATGGGATGCGCCGGCACCAGCGCTAACGTGCAAGTGCTACAGTATTTCTAATGGCCGTTATGGACACCCTGAGCAGCATCGCGCAATATCGCTTCGAGAGGCGGCCAGACTCCAATCCTTCAGGGATGATTTTATTTTCTACGGCAAGACACAAGGGGAGATTGGCACTCAGATTGGTAACGCCGTTCCTGTAGAACTTGCTCAGCATCTGGCTAAAACGGTTATGAATCTCCGCAGGCAAACAAATAGAAAGCGCAGCTAGATATACATTCCCCCTCTCCGCTGACATCCCCTCCCAGGTGTGCTACAAACCCGCCATATAAATGGTTGGGCTTTTCGGTGACACTCTCATGACAACAACTCTCCGCTTCACATCCTTTGCGCGGCTCGCGTTGGCCGGAGCTTTCTGCAGCCTCACGCTGACCGGCTGTCTGTCGCCAATCACGCTGAATCGCGCGGTGACCTCGTACGATGAAGCGGTGACGGATGCCGTCTCCAAGCAACTGCTCATCAACATTGCCCGCGCCCATCGCCATCAACCCATCCATTTCACCGGCGTCTCGAACATCGCTGCGACATTCGATTTCCGCGTGAATGCCGGAGCCACTCCGGCGCTGACGGGCGATGCCAGCAAAACGCTCATGCCGGTCTTCGGCGGCAGCGTGGCGGAAAATCCGACGATCAGCATCGTGCCGATCGAAGGGGAAGAGTTCACGAAGCGGCTGTTGACCCCGTTTCAGGAAACCAAGTTCACGCTCCTGCTCCGGCAGCGCTTCGACATTGACCTGCTCCTCCGGCTGATGGCGCAGGAACTGCGGATCAAGCAGGACGGCCGGGAAATCTCCTACCGCAATGCGCCGGCCGATAAACCGGGCTATGAGATGTTCCGCCGCGTGGTGACGCACCTCTCGGCGATTCAAGACCAGAATCAGCTCTACGCCGAACCGCTCGTCTCCCATCGCACCTGGACAATTCCCGCCAACTCGGTCACCGCCGAAGGCTTTCAGTCGCTGCAAAAGGACTATCTCGTCGCCTACAACCAGAAGGACAACACCTACACGCTCAAAAAACAGATCACAGGGCGCATTCTCATCACCAACTATGACCCCGACACCCTCTCAGCCGAGGAACGGGCGCGATTGATCGACGAGACGGAAGACGGCCATCCGAACGATGTCTCCTTCGACATCCGTCCCGGCCATTTCGGCGGGGAATACCCGCTCAAGGGCGATTTCTGGTTGAGGAGTTTCAACACGATTCTCAACTTCCTCGGGCGCGGGCTGGAGGAAGAGCCCGAATACCATGTCGAGAAAGATCAACGCACGATGCCCGTGCATGAGAATCCCATCCACACCATGGAACTCGTGCTCTCGGACAGCTCGCCGTCGGACGCCGATCTGTCGATCAAGTTCCACGGCAAACATTACGCCGTGAACACCACCGGACCGCTGGCCCGCTGGAACCGCGAGGGCTTCCAGTTGCTCTATCTCCTCTTCCAGATGACCGTGAGCGAAGTCCCGCGCGTGGGCGTCCCCAGCATCACGATTGCGAAGTAACCCGGATTGAGTGCTGGGTGCCGGGCGCTGAGATACCCCCTAAAGATGGCTGTCTTTTCCGCTCCGCTGCCTGCTACACTTCCATTCCTGCCGGCTCCCTCACTTCCGTGAAAGGCGCTCCAGGCTTCTATTTACAGAACGTCAACGGATCTTCGGATTCCACGTTACACACTGCATGCGACACCCATCTTTCCTGACCATTGGCCTTTCCTTTGCCCTCAGTCTGCTCGGCGGCTGCAGTGGCAGCGGATCGGAGACTCCTCCTGCTACGCCCCCTGTCACCGGCCCGTCCTGTTCGGTCACGCAACTCGAAGGGGCGATGGATAGCACGCTGGCGCAGACTTCGTCGGATGTGGACTTTTCTTTCTCGGTCGAACGGCAGGATGGCCGCCGCTACACCTACAATCGAGGCGGCTCCACGCTGCTGACCTCGTATGAATCGGCCTCGACGTCAAAAATGGTTTCAGCGGTCATCATTTTGCGGCTGGTAGAGCAGGGATACCTGAGTCTGGCGGACAAACCGCAGCGTTTCATTTCAACCTGGCCTCTCGTGAACACCGATCCGCTCTTCAATATGACGCTCGAACAGTTGCTGAGCTTCACCTCCGGGCTGACCGATGAGCCGCCTTGTCAGAACTTCGGAGGATCGAGTTTTGAAACCTGCGTGAACAGCATCGCCACAACCAACGCCGGAAACGGCATTACTCCCGGACAGCAGTTCTACTACGCCAGCACCCATCTACAAGTGGCGGGGCTTATGGCGATCAAGGCGCGGGGCGTTGCCACCTGGCAGGATGTCTTCACGGAGTTTAAAACCCAGACAGGCCTCTTCCCGACTTCGACCTACGATCTGCCATCCGCCACAAATCCCCGCCTGGCCGGCGGCATGCACTGGACCGGCGAGGAATACATGGCCTTTCTCAAGGCGCTGAAAAATGGTTCGCTATTGAATAGCACCTCGATGGGCCAGCTGTTGGCGGACCACACCGCCGCTGTTACGATCGCCTATTCACCGGCCCTGGTCGGCGCAGGCGAAGACTGGCACTACGGGCTCGGCCTCTGGCACGAATGTCAGAGCGCCACATTCAATTGCACCGCGGGCATCAGAGTCTCCAGCCCCGGCGCCTACGGGGCCTACCCGTTCTGGGATCGCAGCCACGGCTATTTCGGCATCGTCTCCCGCCAAGGCGCGCTCGGGACGTTTCCGAATGGTATTGCGATTGAACGATCGGTGAGACCCGACGTGGAACAGTGGCTGGCCTGTCCGTAACAAGCGGCTGATCCAGCCCGACGGCGGCACGCACTTCCCATAAGACCCGCTCGGAATTTTCTGCTACTCTCCTTTCCCATGCCCCCGGCCCTGCAAGCATTCCTGATCCTCTTCGTCGTTGGCGCATCGCTCCGTCTATCCGGTCTGCTCGGGAAACCGTATGCAGAGCGGCTGGGGCTCTTCGTCTTTTCCATTACACTGCCGGCGACGATTCTCGTGTCGTTGGATCGCGTGACCTTTGCCCTAACGGCCTGGAAGCTACCGCTGGCGGCCTGCCTCGTGTCGCTCCCGTTGGTACTCCTCTCCTGGCCGCTCGCGCGAGTGCTGCATCTCGCCCGCCCGACGCAGGGCGGATGGTTGCTCGCGATCGGCTGCATCAACTCGGTGTACTTTGCCTATCCCGTCGCGCTGGCGACGTTCGGCGACGAAGGACTCGCCCAAGCGATTCTCTTCGACCTCGGCCAAACCGCGCTTACCCTCACCGCGCTCTATGCGCTGGCCGTCTGGCATGGCACCGCCGCACCGTCGGCGCGTTCGGCGCTCACCCGCTTGTTCACGTCGCCGCCCTTCTGGGCCTTGACCATCATGCTGGCTCTGAAGGCAACCGAGCTTCACCTGCCTTCCTGGCTCCATACCATCTTGACGCCGGTGCATCTCATGACAACGCCGCTGGCGAGTCTCGTACTCGGCCTCTCGATCAGCTTCGCAGCGCTGCGACGGACCTGGCAACTCACCTGCCTGGGCGTGGCGATGCGGATGCTCGGCGGGCTGTCGTTAGGAGTCGCCGCAGCCTGGCTGCTGAATCTGACTGGGATCGAACGGGCGGTGGTGATTCTGATCGCGGGAATGCCGTCGGCGGTGACGGCGGTCATCTTTGCAACGGAAACGGGATTGGATGAAGATCTCGTCGCCTCGATCGTGGCGCTCTCGATCTGCCTCGGTGTGGCCCTGCTCCCCTTGCTGCCCTCCCTAGCCACAGCACTGTTGGGATAGTCTGACGTGAGTCCTGCGGGAACGAATCAGCCTGTACCTAGGATGATTCTCAAGGAAATAGATGAGCAGGTTGGTATCGAGACCGATGCCTTGCCGGTCGTCTGGAAGCAGCGTCTACCACGAGCAGCGCTCCCGCTTCAGGTAATCGGACGGGTAGGCCCCTTTGGCCAGCCCTTGCAGTGTGCGTGCATACCGCTTCGGCTTGGGCATGACCAGCGTGAGATCGCCCTTCACCACCACGAGCAATTCATCGCCGCCTTTGACGCCCATCGCCCGTCGAGCCTCTTTGGGAATGACGATCTGATTCTTGCTGCTGAGCTTCTGAATGGCCATGGCACCCTCCTAAGGACGCTTTACTTTGTCATATCATTGCAAAGCGCATCAACTTGACTCTGCTCCGCCGCTGTCCCGCCAGACCGCCGCGCTGTCGGGTTACGCAACCACGCTCTCCGACTCTCGCCTTGACTTGCTCCGGTGAGGCAGGTACAAGCCTCTCAAGACTTCACCTTAACCAGGAATTTCTCACCATGATCGCTTTGCTCGATAGAATGTCGTTGCGCTCACTCACCATCGTGCTGATGTTTTCCGGTCTCATCGCCGCTTCAACAGGCTGCGCCAAAGGCGTCCTGCCGAAACCGACTCCCACTCAGCCGCCTGCGCCCATCGATTTCGCGCTCGCGTTGCAGTATGCGCAACGGGCAGCCCTGGTCTATGAGACCGATGCGGCCATCAAACAGAAATCGCCGGCCGGCACGACGGTCTCCTTCATGGTGGAAACGCCCAAGGGAGTAAAGGCCTATATCGAAACGGACGATGCGAAAAAGATTCAGTGGGTTGCCGTACGGGGCACCTCGACCCTGGAGAATGTGAAGCTGGATGTGGACTACAACAAAGTAGTAGACGGGCGACTACAGATCCCGCTGCACAAAGGCTTCGCCGACACGGCGCTGCAGGTCTATGCCTTTGCGAAGCCGCTGCTGCGACCGGGTTATGAGGTGCGTGTGACCGGCCACAGCCTGGGCGGCGCGGCGGCGGCGATCGTGCTGATGCTCTTCAAGGAAGACGGCGTGAAGCTGGGCCAGGCAATGACGTTCGGCCAGCCGAAGGTGACGAACCGCGCGGGCGTCGAGAAATATCGCGGATTCCCGCTGCTGCGCTTCGTGAACGACAAGGATCCGGTGCCGCTCCTCCCGCCGCTCGATATCTCCACGATCCTCGACGAAGGCCCCTACAAGCACGTCGGCCCCGAAGTGGTGCTGAAAGACGGAACCGACTATGCCTACTTCGGCGACGTTCAGGCAGAGCGCTTCTCCGTGATCTCGTTCTGGAATAACCTCGGCAGGCAAGAGGTCCCGGACCATTCCATCGCGAATTACATCCAGAGCCTGCAAGCGAAAACGGGAGTGCGGTAGAGAGGCTCTCGTTCGAGAGATCAGACGATCACTATTTGTATCCCACCACCATGCCGTCGGGTCCGGCCAATCGCTCCACCTTGGTCTTCTTGAAGCCGGCTTCCTTCATCCACTTGCGGCAGTCGGCGCCGGTGAAGTCGAAACCTCCATGGGTTTCGATCAGCATGTTCAGGCTCATCAGCAAGCCGAACGCATTCTCCTTGCGCGCATCGTCGATGAGGGCTTCGTGGATGATCACCGCACCGTTCGGCGACAGGGCCTCATACGCCTTGCGCAAGAGCATCCGCTTCTCGTCGAGATTCCAGTCATGGAGGATATGGCCCATGATGATGACGTCGACGTTCGGGAGCGGTTCTTTGAAGAAATTACCGGGATGAAACTTCAGCCGCTGCGCCACGCCCTTGCTCTGCGCGTAGGTTTCAAACACCGGCTGGACGACCGGCAAATCCACACCGAGACCCGAGAGGTGCTTGTGCGCGAGCGCGATTTCGACGGCGACACCACCCTGGGCGCAGCCGACATCGGCAAAGGTCTTGTAGTTCTTCCAGGGAAACTTCTTCGCAATCCCGCGGCCGGCCCCGATGCTGAGGCCCGTCATGGCCTTTAGAAATTCTTCCAGCCGTTGCGGATCGCTGTAGAGCGTGCCGAAAAAGTCCCCGCCGGTCTTCACTTCATTCTGCGGCTGGCCGGTGCGGAGCCCGTCGGTGAGCGACCCCCAAAAACGATACAACCGCGCATTGCACATTTCGAGGATGCCGCCGACGTAGGAGGGCTTGGCCCGGTCGAGAAACAGCGCCGTTTCCGGCGTATTCGCGTAGCGTGCGCCGGTACGTTTCAGCATCCCCAGCGCGACCAGGGCATCGAAAAAGTCCCGTGCGCTGCGCGGATGGAGATGCAGCCGCGCGGTCAATTCCTCCGCCGTACGCGCTCCCTTCGCCAACTCGGTGAAGAGCCCGAGCTCGATAGCACTCAGCAGGGTCTTCGACCCGAAAAATCCGGTGCCCAGTTCCATGACCTTCGCCGGTGTCAGAGGCTTCTTTGCCACGGTGCGATCCTTTCGTCAGGAAGTTATGCCGATCGTTGCGCAGCCGCTTACTCTTTCGCCCCGGCAGCCGCGTCATAATACTTTTCGCGATAGATGGGGCACAGGCCCTTCTGCTGCAGCGCCTTCGTCACGTCGGCGATCATGCCGCCGCTTCCGCAGAGATACACGGCGAGATGCGCCACCGACGTCACGCGCTCTTCCACCAGTTGCTGCACCCGTCCGGTTGCTCCGGACCAACCAGGATCCGGACGAGAGAGCGTGAGGACCGCCGTCAGGTTCGGCATTTTCTGCGCCAGCGAGCGCAAGTCTTCCTGATAGTACAGATCCCGCTGACTCCGCAGTCCCCAGAACAGGGTGGCCGGTCTGGGATCCGGCCGTTCCGCGTTCGCCAGGAGCATCGACCAGATCGGGGTAATCCCCGTGCCGGTAGCGACAAAGAGCAGGTCACGCCCCGGATCATCGCGCAGCGTGAAGTGACCGGCCGGTCCTTTGAATCGCGTCGTATCGCCTTCTTTGAATCCATAGAGCAACGTGGAGCCGGGCCCGCCCGACACTCGATTGAACAGGAGGGTGACGACGCCGGGCTTGCTCGGGGACGAGGCGATGGAATAGGCCCGTGTGACAAGACGGCCCGACTCGGGATGCGGCATTTCGAAGGAAATGAACTGGCCCGGCTTGAACTCGATAGTCGCCGGCTCGACAAGCCGCAAATCAAGTTGCCGCACATCGTGCGTCAAATCTTTAATCGACTCAATCTGTGCCGTGACCTGGTGCATGGACATCGCAGCCGGACGCTTCTCAGCCTATCAGCCCGGTTTCGTCATTGATGCGCCGGTGGCCCTGGTACGCTTCGGTACGTGGAGCCTGCGAGTGATGCGGGGATGCTGCCGGCCGACTGTTCCAGCATCCCGGCAAAGACCGGCGCATTATCGGCTGGCTGAACCGCCAGCGTCAAGAATGGGGGGACGACGAGCCGGTTGAGTGACCGGCTTAAAAAAAATTCCGGGGAACCGGCTCACCAGCCGAGTTGCCATTGATGGCCCTGTCGCTCCACCAGCGTATCCGCCTCGCGCGGTCCCCAGGAACCGGCCGAATACGGATGCACGACTTGCTTGCCGGTTAGGAGCGGATCGTACAGCTTCCAGGCCTTTTCCGTGAACTCCGCGCTGACGAACAGGGTCTGATCCCCGATCATCACATCGCGCAAGAGGGTCTCATATGCCTCAGGCAGCTGGCCGAACGCTTTCTGATAATCGAATTGCAACGCATGGTCGCTCAGCATGAACGGCCGCCCGGGACTCTTCACGGAAAAGCAGAGGGAGAATCCTTCGCTCGGTTGCAGGGTGATCAACAGCTTGTTGGATGCGATGCTGCCCGGATCGATGGACGGAAACACGTGGGCCGGCGCCTCACGGAAGATGACGGCGATCTGGGTGAGCTTCCGGGGAAAACGCTTTCCGGTGCGCAGATAAAACGGCACGCCCTTCCAGCGCCAGTTATGAATCTCCGCTTTCAACGCGACATACGTCTCGGTCGTAGAATCTCTCGGCACACCCGGCTCCTCACGATACCCGGGAATCGTCTGGTCGCCGACCTGCCAGGACGTGTACTGGCCGAACACGACGTCCTGCGCCGCAATCGGCGCGATGGAATGCAGCACCTTCATCTTCTCGCTCTGAATGGCCGCCGCATCGAACGAAACCGGGACTTCCATCGCCACGACGGTCATGAGCTGGGTCAAATGATTCTGCACCATATCGCGCAGCGCGCCCGCCTGCTGATAGTAGGCCCCGCGATGTTCGACGCCGAGATCTTCGGCCACGGTAATCTGCACGTTCTCGATCGCATCGCGTTTCCACAGGGATTCGAAAATCGGATTGGCAAACCGGAAGGCCAGCAGATTCTGGACGGTTTCCTTTCCCAGGTAGTGATCGATCCGGTAAATCTGCGATTCGTCCACATACCGGTGCAGCGTGGTATTCAGCTGGCGAGCCGATTGGAAATCGTGCCCGAACGGCTTTTCAAAGACGACACGCACCCACCCGCGTCCCTTGAGCAATCCCGCCCGATCCAGCCCCTCGATGGCGTTGGGCGCGATGTCCGGCGGCACAGCCAGGTAGAACACGCGGTTTTCCGGCATGACGTGTTCCAGTTCGATGCGCCGGATGTAGGAAGCGAGGGCGGCATAATCATCATCCGTCCCGCGACCGATCGTGTGGTAGTAGAGGCAGGCGTCGCACCACTCGCGTAATTCGTGATCGTTGTGCCACCCGGCCTTGTGCAACCCTTCGTGCGCCCAGAGCCGAAACCCGTCCTCCCCGACTTCGGGCAACGCCGCGCCCACAATCAGTGTGTTGCGGGTTTCCAGGACGCCCTGATCCCGCAAATGATAGAGCGCAGGCAGCAGTTTGCGGCGGGTCAGATCGCCGGTGGCTCCGATGATGACAAAGACGTGCGGCTCAACCTGCTGCGGCGGCATGCAATCCGTTCCTTCCATTTCCGATCATACTGGCTGCTCTCCCGGCGACCCGCCACGCAACACCACCGCAGGATGCTCAAAAAGTCCGTCCAGCAAGGCCGCAGCCAGCAAAGAGGCGAGGCGTACGCTTCGGTACGTTGAGCCTCTGAGCGCCACGACCTGCCTGCGCGAAGCGCTTCGGCGAAGGCAGGGAACGCCGCTGGCGGCCTTTTTCAGCATCTTGCTATGATAATCCATGCTGCTCCCGCCCGATGCGGCCGTCATAGCGGTTTGTGGACTTGAATAACTCGAACCGCCCGTCCATGGCGTAGCGGGCCACGCGAGTCCGCAGGCCCTGCATCTCGGCGACCGTCATCGGAACGAACCGCCGCACGATGTCGAGATTCTGCCGCAAGATCTCCCGTGAATCGATGCCGCTGACCAGTGACGCGATCGGCAGACTCAACACATACCGCAAGGCCTCTTCCGGTGTGACGAGGCCCTGCTTGACCGGCTCGGCATTCCCGCTCAAGCTTTTCATTCCGATCGGGGCGATGCCCCGCTGCGTAAGTACCGGCAACACCTCCTGCTCGAAACTCCGATAGGTTCCGTCGAAGACATTGAGCGGCATCTGGCAGGTGTCGAAAGGGAAATCGTGGCCGAGCATCTTCAGGTGAATCTTCGGATCTTTGTGTCCGGTGAAACCGATGAACCGCACCTTACCCTGCCGCTTCGCGTCGAGCAAGGCCTCAGCCGCCCCGCCCGGCGCAAAGTGCCGATCGGGATCGTCGAGATAGACGACTTCGTGAATCTGCCAAAGATCGAGATAATCCGTCTTCAGGCGACGCAGCGATTCGTCGAGCTGCTGCAACGCCACCCGCTTATCACGTCCGTGCGAACAGACCTTGGTCATGAGAAAAACCTGCTGCCGCCGGCCTTGCAGGGCCTTCCCCATCAGCTCTTCGGAGCGCCCGCCGTTGTATTCCCAGGCATTGTCCAGAAAGGTCACGCCTGCGTCGATCGCTTCCTGCAGGATGCGAATCGCCTCGGCGTCGTCTTCGATTCGCCCCCAATGGGCGCCGCCGAAACAGAGCGCGGAAACCTGCACGCCGGTTTTCCCCAGCATGCGCTTCGGAATTTCCCCGGTCGTGGACGAGCGCGCCGGCTCCAGCGCATCGGCCAGTCCGCGAGTGCCGCCCAGCGCGACAATCGATCCAAGCAGGCCCAGCGCTTTCAACAGCTGCCGGCGATTGAGCGACCCTGCCCAAAGATCCCGGTTAGGCATTCGTGATTTC
>JABFSU010000017.1 GCA_013140455.1 Nitrospira sp.
ATGCCCGCCTACAAGATTGCTTCGGCGGACCTGAACAATATTCCATTGCAGAAATATATCGCAAAGTTAGGGAAGCCGATTTTTCTCAGCACCGGCGGTGGAACGATGGCCGACATTCGCCGGGCTTGCAGCGCGATTCTCGAGCTGAACCCGCTGCTCACGATTCTGCACTGCACGGCCGCCTATCCGGTGGATGCGCAAGACATGAATCTGAGCGTCATCCCGTCGCTGATGGCCGAGTTTCCCAAGCAGGTGATCGGGCTATCGGATCATGAAAACGGCATAGACGCGGCTTCTATTGCATACATGTTGGGTGCGCGCGTATTTGAAAAGCACTTCACGCTCAATCGAGCGTTCAGAGGGAGCGATCACTCATTTTCTTTGGAGCCTGAAGGGCTGAGGAAAATGATCAGAAACTTGAACAGAATTCCCGTCATGCTGGGCGATGGCAAGAAGTGGGTTTTGGAGAGTGAAAAGAAGCCACTCAAGAAAATGAGCAAGTCTCTTGTGGCTTCGAGGAATTTGTCCCCGGGCCACACGTTGACGGAAAAAGATGTGGCGATTAAGTCTCCAAGCGGCGGACTCCCTCCGTTTGAGCTCGAACGTATTCTGGGAAAGAGTCTTCGTGTTGCGCTAGCCGAAGATGACTTTATTCTTCTCGACAGCCTCGAATAGACCGTGGCGGTTCATGCAGGTAGCAATGGGTCTGCAGGGATGTCCCATTTTCCGTTAAGCGTGTGAGCGAGATGATGAGCATGCAGGAGCGATGCTGATGCCGGACTCCATTTTCTCCGTGGCGCAAGAGACGGTTGTCATCACAGGCGTTTCCGGCCAGTTGGGTTCTCAATATGCGAGCGCCTTCTTGAAGGGGAATGCACGGGTCGTCGGTCTAGATCTGACGGCGTCTCCTTGCGTTGCTGCGCTGGCCTCTCAATTCGAAGGACGGTTTGCATTTTGTTCATGTGATGTGACTCAAGCGGGGAGTTTGCAGAATGCGTTGTTGATGACTCGTCAGTTGTTTGGAGCGCCTACGGTGCTGATCAACAATGCCGCGATAGATTCTCCTCCGAACGCGCCCATAGAAGAAACGGGGCCTTTTGAAGAGTATCCGGATGCTTCTTGGGACCGCATCATGGATGTCAATGTCAAAGGTGTGTATCTCGCCTCAAAAGTCTTCGGGGCCGCGATGGCCGCTCATCGGCGCGGGTCAATCGTGAACGTCTCGTCCATCTATGGCGTGGTATCTCCCGACCAAAGCATCTATGAATATCGCCGTCAACGCGGTGAGGTGTTTTATAAGCCTGCGGCCTATGCGGTGTCCAAATCAGCGTTGCTCAATTTAACGCGCTATCTTGCCGTGTATTGGGCGAAGAGCGGTGTCCGTGTGAACACGCTCGTGCTGGCTGGAGTTGAGAACAGCCAGGATCCGGAGTTCATGAAGGCCTATTGCGCACGCATACCCATAGGAAGGATGGCGGCGAAAGATGAGTATTGCGGCGCGGTTCTTTTTCTTGCCAGCCAGGCTTCCACGTATATGACCGGTGCACAACTCACCATGGATGGGGGCTGGACGGCGATTTAATGGATACGCGGCAGATTTACAATTGGGTTGATGGGAAAGAGTCGCCGGCAACAAGTGGGATCCGCCTCAAGAAGATCAACCCCCACACCGGGCTGGTTGACTCAGAGTGTATCGCGTCGTCACCCGAGGACGTTCGGCAAGCGGTCACTGCGGCCGAAGCAGCTTTCCCTGCGTGGTCTGAATTAACGCCGGTCGGCAGGGGTGGCATATTGAGTGCCTGGGGCAGGCTCTTGCGGGAGCGCCAGCAAGAACTGACCGAAATTATCGTGCGGGAAACTGCCAAGCCGCCGCAGGACGCGGGCGGGGAAGTTCATGCGGCACTGGCCCAGGGTGAGTATTTCGCGGGCGAAGGCATGAGGCTATATTCCCGTTCGCTGACATCAGGGACTCCGGGTAAGTACAGTCATACCGTCAGGCAGCCGCGCGGGGTTGCCGGTTTGATTGTCCCGGCCAATACACCCCTCGCAAATATTGCCTGGAAAGTCTTTCCTGCTCTGATCTGCGGCAACACCGCAGTGCTGAAGGCATCAGAAGATGCGCCGGAACTTGCTGTCGCTGTGGCGAAGCTTGGAAAACTTGCCGGATTGCCGGATGGAGTGCTGAACGTTCTGCAAGGTGGCGGAGATCCAACCGGCAGAGCGCTTGTGGAAGATGCTCGCGTGGCGGTGATTAGCTTTACCGGATCGACTGCTGTCGGGCGCTGGATCGCTGAAGTCGGCGGCCGGCGGTTGGCTCGAATCTCCTTGGAGTTGGGTGGGAAGAACCCGTTTGTCGTCTGTGATGATGCGGATCTCGATATGGCCGTACATTGGGCCAGTCTGTCGGCTTTTAGCAACGCAGGGCAGCGATGCGCCGCCGGGAGCCGTATTCTTATATTCGAGGGCATATATGAGGCGTTCGTCGAGAAACTCGTTGCCAAGGCGACGTCGCTCAAGCTTGGAGTCGATCAAGGATGCGATCTCGGCCCGGTTATCACGGCTCAGCAGCAATCGAAGATTCTCGCGGCGATTGAGCGGGCGAGACAGGCCGGTGGAAGAGTGCTGTGTGGAGGCAAGGTGCCCGGTGCGGAAAAACTGAGGAACGGATTTTACATCGAGCCGACACTGATAGACGGCCTGCCCGATGACGCCGAAATGTGCACCCGTGAAATGTTCGGCCCGGTCGCGAGTGTGCAACGGGTGCGTGACGTGGCGCATGCGCTGCAGGTTGCAAACGCCTCAGAATATGGTTTGACAGCTGCCATTCACACCAGGAATGTCGACCGGGCTATGTGGTTCGCCCAACGTGTGCGGGCGGGCGTGGTCAATATCAACATTGGAACATTTGGCAGTGAACCGCATATGCCGTTCGGGGGATTTCGCGCATCCGGAAATGGCACCCGGGAGCCTGGAGTTGAAGCGTTGGACGTCTATAGTGAACTCAAAAACATTTCATTCTTGGTTCGCGACGCATTGATCTAAGTGAGGCTCAATTATGATTCCTTTCCGGGGTGAAGATTGTAAGGTCTGCCGTGAAAATAGATAAAGTCGAAATATTGCATGCAGATGCCGGTTGGCGGCCGTGGTCGTTCGTCAAGATTACGACGAATGACGGGCTTATTGGATGGAGTGAATGTACCGATTCGCACGGCTCCCCTCTGGGAATGGAGGGAGTTGTGAAAGATCTATCGCCTTTGTTGGTGGGGCAGGATCCGGGGAAAATCGAAAGACTCTGTTCGGACATGCATGCTCGCACGCGCCAAAGTCCAGGTTCAGTCATTCAGAAGGCGATAGGCGGAATTGAAAATGCTTTGTGGGATATTAAAGCCAAGGCCTTGGGCGTCCCCGTCTACGAACTTTTTGGCGGGCCGGTTCGCGAGAAAATTCCGCTCTATTGGTCTCATTGCGGAACGTCACGTGTTCGCGCGTGGGATTTGGTGAAAAAGCCCGCTATTAGATCGCTCGAGGATGTGAAGGCATTTGGTGCAGAGGTGTGTGCGTCTGGCTACAAGGCACTCAAGACGAATATTGCGATTCTCGGCGAGAACCCGCATGTTTTCATGCCGGGGTTTTTCAAGAGTCCGGGCGGTCCTGAGTTGAATGCCGATCGCGGTATTCTGGCGGCGGTTGATCGGTGGGTTGGGGCGTTACGAGACGCAGTGGGGGGGCAGATCGACATTGCCCTCGATCTGAATTTCAACTTCAAGACAGAAGGCTATATTAAAATCGGGCGAGCGCTCGAACAATACAATCTCTTGTGGCTCGAGATTGATTCCTACGATTCCGAAGCGCTTCGCCAGATCAAAGATTCCGTACGGACGCCCGTCGCATCGTGCGAAAACCTGTATGGGCTGCGCCAATACCGCCCGTTTTTCGTGAGTCACGCCATGGATATCGCATCCATAGATGTGATCTGGAACGGATTCTCCGGTTCCAGGAAAATCGCCGATATGGCAGAACTCTATGAAATGAATGTGTGTCCGCACAATTATAACGGCCATTTGTCGACGTTTATCAGCATGCAATTTTGCGCGCTGGTGCCGAATCTCCGGTTTGCGGAAATTGATGTGGATGACGTGCCGTGGCGGGATGAGCTATTCACCCACTCCCCTGAAGTCGAAAATGGATACCTAAACGTGCCGACGAGGTCCGGCTGGGGCGCGGATGTGAACGAAAAGACTTTGGCTAAACATAAATGGCCCAGATGAAAGCGTGCGAACGTGTTGCAGTGCTCGGGCCCGGAGCGGTCGGTGGTTTGCTCGCGGCGTTGTGTTGGAAGGCCGGATATGACGTGTTGTGCATTGGACGAAAAGAATCCGTCCGTGCAATCCAACAGGATGGAATTCCGGTCGAGAGCCCTGTCTATGGAAATTTTATCGCCCGACCACGGGCGAGCGAAGAGTTCGTCGGTCCGGTCGATGTTCTCTTTATTACGGTCAAATCTCCGCACTTATCGAACGCGATAGGACGGCTCGCTGTCGGGCAAGTGGGAAATGCGGTGGTGGTTCCCTTGTTGAACGGCGTCGGCCATCGAGAGGTTATTCGAGCACGTCTCGGGTCTTGCGTCGCGGTCGGTACGATTGGCTTGGTCGAGGCTATTCGTGAGGAGGATGGCCGCATTCGCCATCATTCGAAAGGCTACCCGCATATTGATATCGCGTCTGACAACGATGTCGCGCCGAGCGATTTGGATTGTGTCGCGAAGATGATTCAAAAAGCGGGTATCCCGACGTCCGTGCATCGAACTGAAGCTGAGGTGATCTGGGGGAAGCTCGTTCGACTGAGCGCCGTCGCATCTTTAACCGCCGCGTTTCAAGAGCCCCTGGGGGCCATTCGCTCTGATCCTGAAAAGAGAGTGCTGCTGGAGGAAACCGTTCGTGAAGCGGCGTCGGTGGCTTCCCATGACGGGGTGGACATCGATCCCGGGAAGGTGATCGCCCAAATCGAGTCGTTTCCGTCCAGGCTCACGACCTCGCTCCAACGGGATATTGCCGCGAGCCATTCATCTGAAGTGGAGTCGATTACGGGAGGGGTCATACGCCTGGCGAATTCGTATGGCATTGCAGTTCCGGCACACGTGCGACTGTATGAAATGATCGCCGGGCGCTCCCGCCATGCCGCGATTGTCGGCGAGCGTAGCGTGTCGTGATGGCTGCTGTGAATGCGCGCTTACACATCATGGGGATTGTCGGGATTCGGTCTGGCTCGAAAGGAGTGCCTGACAAGAATATTCGTCCGTTGGCGGGAAAACCCCTCGTCGGGTGGATTCTTGATGCTGCGAGTAAGTCGAAATACCTGAACCGCACGGTTGTTTCAACCGATTCTGAAGCGTATGCGGCGATTGCCAAGTCATACGGTGCGGATGTCCCGTATCTTCGTCCGGCTGAACTCGCCGCCGACGACTCTCCGGAATATGAATATGTGAAGCATATGGTGGAGTGGCTGGAACGGAATGAGGGATATCGTCCGGACATCGTGGTTCGCATGATGGCAACGGTTCCATTGCAATCAACGCAGGACATCGACGCCGTCATCCGCACACTTCTTGACGATCCGAAAGCGGATTCGGCCGTCGCGATTGCCGAAGCGCGCCAACATCCCATGAAAGCGCTCAAGCTCGTCGAGGACGGAGACGGCAGCAAGAAGCTTGTCTCATATTTTTCTGAATCCGGACGCGAGGTCACTCCGATTGCCAGGCAGGGGTATGAAAAGGCGTACTTTCGGGCCAACATCATCGGATGTCGGCGACGGGTTATCTTTGAGACGAATTCTTTGACCGGGGATCTTGTGCGCCCTCATATCATTCCTCAGAATCGTGCGGTCGATATCGATAACGAAATAGATTTTTATGTGGTCGAGCACCTTCTGCGGTCATTGTCCCAGTCAAAGCGTTAGTGTGTATATGGTCACGCGGCGTCGGCAGTTGCAGCGTGTCATTTTCAGGAGTTAAGCATGGGCGAACAAGTCACTCATAGTGTATCGGAGGCGGTTGAATCAACGACGGCAGGTATCGAGCTGTCCTACTTTGAGAAGGCTGCGTTTGATATCGTTCTGCAAGCCTCCGCTCCGCCGAGGCTGAAAGCCGAGTTGTTTGCCCAGATGGCGCGTTTTAATGCGTTGTATATGGTCGCACGCGCCGGCTCCGGGCATTTGGGGAGCAGCTTTTCCAGTCTTGATATCGTTGCTTGGCTGTACCTGAACGTGTTGCAGCCAGAGGATCGATATTATTCTTCCAAAGGGCACGACAGTCCCGGTTTATATGCGACTCAGGCCGCATTGGGAGTTATTCCGTTCGAGAAAATTCACGGGCTGAGGCGCTTTGGCGGTTTGCCAGGCCATCCGGATGTACAGACTCCCGGAGCGTACACAAATACAGGCTCTCTGGGGATGGGTGTATCCAAGGCAAAAGGATTTCTCTTTGCCGACAAGTTTTTGGGGCTGTCCAACGGGAGAGTCTTTGTCCTTACCGGTGACGGTGAATTGCAGGAAGGGCAGTTCTGGGAGTCGCTCATCAGCGCTTCGCGACGGTGGGACGGGCGTCTGACGGTTATTGTTGATCATAACAAGATTCAATCAGATACCTATGTTACCGATGTCAGTGATTTAGGTGATCTTGACGCAAAGTTCAGCGCATTCGGCTGGGATGTGGTCCGGTGTAATGGCCATGATGTGATTTCCCTTGAGAAGGCGTTTGCCGTGCCTAATTTGGAGGGGAAGCCCAGAGCGATTATCGCAGACACGATTAAAGGGCGCGGCGTATCGTTTATGGAGCACACGGCGATGTCCCAGACCCAAGAATACTATCGGTATCATTCAGGAGCTCCGACGCCAGAGGATTACTGCAAGGCATCACAAGAATTGCTGGCCGATATCCGGACTCGATCCAGCCTATTGGGGATTGCTGCGCCGGTAGTTGGTAAAGTGATCGTCCAGCCAATGAGTCTGCCGGCTGCTTCAGAGCGGATGATCCCAGCCTATGCGGCGGCAATTCTGGAAGAAGGTCACTTTAATCCTCATGTGGTCGCATTAGATGCGGATCTTGTGCTTGATACCGGTCTGATTCCTTTTAAGAGTGAACTTCCAGGGCAGTTCATCGAGTGTGGAATCGCTGAGCAGGATATGGTGTCTCAGGCCGGTACGATGGCGTTGAGTGGTCTGCTACCGGTTGTTCACTCGTTTGCCTGTTTTCTCACCTCCCGCGCGTTTGAGCAGATTTACAACAATTGCACCGAGCGCACGAAGATTATCTACGTAGGATCGCTGGCCGGCGTGCTGCCCGGGGGACCCGGCCACTCGCATCAAGCGGTTCGCGACGTCACCGCCATGTCCGGGATGCCCGGCATGCGGATTGTGGAGCCGGTATGCTCGGCTCAAGTCAGGCCGGCGCTGCAGTGGGCTGCTCGTGTTCATAGGGGAAGCACCTATCTGCGATTGACCTCAATTCCTCTTGAAGGGCGTCTTGAATTGGCCGAGGTGAATCACTTGGCAGAAGGGCGTGGACACATCCTGCGCCGGGGGAAGGATCTTACATTGGTGGCGGCCGGGGCGATTATGACGATCCAAGCGCTGAAGACGGCGAAGCAACTGGCAGACCAGGGGCTAGAGGCTCAGGTGGTAAGTACTCCCTGGCTGAATTGTATTGACCTGACTTGGTTTGCGGGGTTGTTGACGGGAGTGCAGCCGGTGGTCACGCTCGAAAACCACGGCGTGGAAAATGGGTTCGGCTGTTTTCTTGTGAGCCAGTTGGCCATGGCGGGTTTGTTGGGCCAGCGGAAGGTGTTGATTGAGGGGATACGGGGTATCCCTGCCTATGGCCGTAATGAAGAAGTGCTCGCACACCATGGGTTGGATGAGAGCGGCTTGGCGAAAGCCATCATGCAGGCCGTGAGAGGATGATCCGACCAAGGCCCGCTGTCGTGTCATTCACCGGCAAGCTGTTGAGCCTATGATCCAGTTGTCGCTCGCGCATTCACGAGATCGCTATCAGTACCGGCTTAAGTAAGGGACATAATGGAAAAGCCTCACATCATCATTGTCATTACGGCCTACATGTATTTGAGAGATTGGGTGAAGGCCGGTGCGTTTGAAGCCCTCAATGACCACTATACTGTTCATTATGTAGCGGTGCGCAGCGACTGGGATCCTCGCGAGTTTGAGAAGTATGGTATTCCGCAATATCGGGTCATTTCACAGCCCAGCTATCGCCAATTTCTGTTGCGCAGGTTGCTGACCGTCACCATGTATAAGCACGCGAGAATGTCTCGTGCATTCAGGATCAAGCTCGATCTCGTCCGGCCGAAGACGAGGTTTCTGTATCGAGCGCTTTCTCTTCCCGGTCTGTACGATCTGCTGTTGTGGGCGTACAACAGGCTGTTGCCGAAATGGACGGAGTTTTCCGATCTGGTGCGGGAAGTAAGACCGGTGCTGGTATTGGCTCCATCTCTCGCGGCAGACAGCTACACCATCGACATGACGTATTCCGCAAGGCGGTTGGGCATTAAATCGCTCATGCTTATTAATAGTTGGGACAATCTTGTCAGCAAAGGGGTCTTGCCGATTCCGCCTGATTCCTTGGCCGTGTGGGGACCGCAGGGTGTCAATCAAGCGACACACGTGCAGAAAGTACCGAGAGACCGGATTGTGCAGCTCGGGGTTCCACGATTCGAGTCCTATTTTGACGACCGGCAGACGACCCCGACCGCACATATTCATTCGTTCAACAGGATACCCGAAGGGAAGAAAGTCATATTGTATGCCACCACGTCGATGCCGTTTGACGATATTCAAGCGCTGAAGCTCCTCGACCAGGAGATCTCCTCCGCTTATCCGGAATATGTCATCTTGTTTCGGCCGCATCCAGGTATGCAGCGGCGCGTGGGCGAAGTGAATGCGACGGAGTGTGGTTTCAGGAATGTATACATCGACCAACAGCTAGCCGGATATTATGCGGCAAGATTTACATTGCAGACGGGGAATTATCCCTCGTTTGATGCCCCGTTGGATTATTATCCTGCGCTGATGAAAAGCGTGGTCGGGATGATCTGTCCTCCGACAACGCTGTCGCTGGAAGGCGCGCTCAATGGGGTGCCTTGTTTGATGATCTGCTATGGAGACGGCCGGAACAAGTGGCTTTCCCCGGATCTTGTAAGTCAGTATGAAAATGTTGAAGAGGTGTTACAGTTCCCAGGAGTCGTCCCGTGTTACAGCGAAACGGAATTGTTGTCTTGTTTTCAACGGATCGTCGAGTGCAGCAAGGATGACGAGCTGAGGCGCAGGCTGGTGGAGGCGACGCGGTACGTTGTGTATCGGGATGAGAAGCCTTATGGCAGGCGACTCTCTAACCTCGTCGATAATCTCCTGGTCGCTGAGGCTCCGTAAGGGATGTCCGTGAGTTGGGATGGCGTCAGTTTAAGAATGCGGAAGTCGGTGCTCATTTGAAGATTCTTGTCACGGGGGCTGACGGGTTTATCGGGTCGCATCTGACCGAGGCCCTGGTGCGAGCCGGCCATGAGTTGCGTGCCTTCGTGTTCTACAATTCCTTCAACTCATGGGGATGGTTGGATCATTGTGGTGAGGATGTCCGGGGAAAGTTCGAAGTCTTTGCCGGGGACATTCGAGATCCCAACGGAGTTCGTACGGCGATGAAGGGATGCGATGCAGTTCTCCACCTGGCCGCATTGATCGCGATCCCATACTCCTACCATTCGCCGGATACCTACATCGATACGAATATCAAAGGGACGCTGAATATTGTTCAGGCGGCTCGAGATTTGGATGTGGCGAAAGTGGTGCACACGTCCACAAGCGAGGTCTATGGCACTGCGAAGTTTGTCCCGATTACAGAAGATCATCCGCTGCAGGGTCAGTCGCCCTATTCGGCAAGTAAGATCGGCGCAGATCAGATCGCGATGTCATTTTTTACCTCATTCGGGACACCGGTGACTCTCGTGCGTCCATTCAATACGTACGGCCCTAGGCAATCCGCCCGGGCGGTGATCCCTACCATCATTACGCAAATTGCCAATGGGAAACGACAGATTAAGCTGGGAGCGGTGCGTCCCACGCGCGACTTCAATTATGTGACCGATACGGTGGCCGGCTTTATGGCCGCACTGAATGCAGCTCAAGGCGCGGGCGAAGTCGTCAATCTTGGGAGTAACTTCGAGATTTCTATTGGCGATACGGCGCACCTCATCGCAGAGATCATGGGGGCGGAGGTCGAGATCCTGACTGACCAGGTACGATTGCGTCCTGAGAGTTCCGAGGTGGAGCGGCTTTGGGCGGACAACGGGAAAGCTTACAAACTGTTCGGTTGGAAGCCCGCCTATGGCGGGCGAGACGGATTCACGCGCGGGCTAGTGGAAACGGTCGAATGGTTCCGGCATCCAGCCAATCTCGTTAACTACAAGGCGGATCGCTACAATATCTGATCGGGGCATGGCGCGGAGGGTATTCGACCAGATGTTCAATTGGGTGGCTGGAGGGGATGAGCATGACCGCGGGTGAGCCATCCATGTTGGTGCACACGTTGGCCATGTATAGCGACGGGTTCCGCATGCGGCTGCAAGCGGCGGAGCCATTCTGTATCCGCCCCGGCTATCCTCTAAACAGCACAAGATCGGTAGGCCTGCTGCGATGACCCCCGCACGAAAGATTTGTATCGTGACCGGTAGCCGTGCCGAGTACGGACTGCTCTACTGGCTGATGAAAGAGGTCAGGGCGGATGTCGATCTGCAATTGCAAGTTGTCGTGACCGGTGCGCACCTCTCGCCGGAATTCGGACTCACCTTCCAGCAGATCGAAACCGATGGCTTCACGATTGACGCCAAGGTTGAGATGCTGCTCTCCTCCGACACGGGGGTGGGCATTGCAAAGTCCATGGGGGTTGGAGTTATCGGTTTCGCCGATGCGCTGGACCGGCTGAAGCCGGACATCTTGGTGGTATTGGGCGATCGGTTTGAAATGCTGGCGGCAGCTCAGGTGGCCCTGGTTTTACGGATACCCATTGCGCACATTCATGGTGGGGAAACAACCGAAGGCGCGTTCGATGAAGGTATCCGCCATGCGATTTCCAAACTGGCGCAATGGCATTTTGTCGCTGCGGAGCCCTATCGAAAGCGGGTCATCCAACTGGGGGAAGCCTCAGAGAGAGTATTCAATGTCGGCGCGCCGGGGTTGGATGCCATTCACCGCCTTGAGTGGCTGGATAGACCGTCATTGGAACGCGCGTTAGCGGTAAAACTTGTCCCGCCCGTAATGCTGGTTACCTACCACCCTGCGACATTGGGCCAACGTGATCCTATTACTCCAATGAATGAGTTGCTGGCAGCCTTGGATGAGTTTTCAGAGGCAACGGTGGTTTTCACATATCCGAATGCCGATACCGGAGGGCGCTCGTTGATCGAGCGACTCAATCAATGGGTTTCGGCGAATAAGCATCGCGCCACAGCCTGGGATTCATTAGGGCAGCAGCGGTATTTGAGCCTGATGCGTGAGTCCGATGTTATTCTTGGCAACTCGTCAAGCGCGCTGACTGAGGCGCCTGCCCTGAAAAAGGCTACGGTGAATATCGGCGATCGTCAGAAGGGCCGCCTCAAAGCAACTTCCGTGATCGAGGCCGAGGAGAAGAGGAAGGCCATTGCCAGCGCGATTCGTAAAGCGTTGTCAGACGACTTTCGAGCGGCATTGCCGGCCACCACATCGCTGTACGGATCGGGAAACGTTAGTCGGCGGATCAAGGATACGTTGAAGGTCGTGGCTATCGGGACGCAAAAATCCTTCTTCGATATCGCGCATGGGCACTGATATGAAGACATTCATCATCGCTGAAGCCGGCGTCAATCACAACGGCGATCTGCATCTCGCGAAGCGACTGGTTGAGGCTGCGGCTGACGCAGGGGCCGATGCCGTGAAGTTTCAAACATTTCGCGCCGAGCAGGTCGTGAGCCGTCACGCCCCGAAAGCGGAATATCAGACTCGAGTGACGGACCAGGCTGAAAGCCAGTTCGACATGATCCGTAAGCTTGAGCTGAGTGAGACTGCGCACGATGAGTTGATAGCCCATGCCAATATGCGCGGGATCGCGTTTCTCTCAACCCCCTTTGATGTGCCGAGTCTGCACCTCCTTACCAAGCGATTCGGCTTGCAGACCATCAAGATCCCGTCAGGAGAAATTACCAACGCTCCATTTTTACTGGCGATTGCCCGCGCTGCTTCGCGGGTAGTGATGTCTACCGGCATGAGCACGCTTGCGGAAGTCGAAGCTGCGTTGGGTGTGTTGGCCTATGGATTTGTCGGGACGGCCGCCGCAATCCCCCGGAGCGGAGAGTTTGAGCAGGCCTTCAGCTCTGACGCAGGGCAAGAAGCGCTGCGCAATCGCGTGACACTGTTGCACTGTACTACCGAATATCCTGCGCCGTTTAGCGAGGTAAATTTGCGCGCGATGGACACCATGGCCGAGGCATTTGGGTTGCCTGTCGGCTACTCGGATCACACCATGGGGATCCATATCTCGTTGGTTGCTGTGGCTCGGGGGGCTCGGGTGATTGAAAAGCATCTCACGATGGATCGCACTTTGACGGGCCCGGATCACAAGGCGTCGTTGGAGCCGGAAGAGTTGAGACAGTTAGTGCGTCAAATTCGTGAGGTTGAGCTGGCTCTGGGTAGGGGGATCAAGTATCCCACCTTATCGGAGCGGAAGAATCGCGCTGTGGCACGGAAGAGCCTGGTTGCGGCACGGGCTGTTCGTGCGGGAGAGCTGTTTACCGAAGAAAACCTGACCAGTAAAAGGCCAGGCACCGGGGTGAGCCCGTTTGCGTACTGGCAAACCTTAGGGCAAGCGGCACGCCGTGATTACAATCCCGACGAAGCGCTGGATGCGTAAGCGAGGGCCAGACTGGCAGGGTTGGATTTGCTTGAAGTGGTCCGGGAAGTAGCCTGTAAGAGGGCTGACTCTGGGCGGCTGGTTCGAGCGCACTACAGGCCTAGCAAGAGCGGCAGTGTTGTAAGTTGAGGGACGAACGACGGCTGGATATCCGGCGTAATGCCACAGCCTAAATCGGAATGAGCACCTAATGGCGGATTGGAAAGATGTGATTGTTTCTCCCGACACGACGTTGGGCGAGGCGATTGCCAAGGTTGATTCGGCGGGACTGCAGGTCGCTCTGGTGCTGGCCGCAGATACCTCTTTGCTCGGAATTCTGACGGATGGAAATATCCGTCGTGCCATTTTGGCCGGCAAGGATCTTCAAGTTCCCGTTTCAACAGTGATGAATGTGCGACCAACGACGGTCACAGCATCCACCCCTCGCGATGAAATGCTCGCGCTCATGCGGAGGAAAGTGCTCCATCATCTCCCTGTGGTGGATGATGCGGGGCGAATCGTCGGACTGGTGACGCTTGACGAGATCATCGGCGCTTCGCACCGTCCCAATTGGGTCGTGCTCATGGCCGGCGGGTTAGGAACGCGGCTGCAGCCTCTGACCGATGATTGCCCTAAACCGTTACTGGAGGTTGGCGGCAAGCCGATCCTGGAAACCATCCTTGAGAGTTTTGCCGAACAGGGGTTCAAACAGATCTTTCTGTCCGTCAATTACAAAGCTGAGATGATCCGTAATCACTTTGGCTCGGGGGATCGCTGGGGCGTGCAGGTAGAATATTTACACGAGGGCCCTCGTCTCGGTACTGCCGGCGCGTTGTCGCTCTTGCCTAAAAGGCCCACAGCTCCAGTGGTCGTCATGAACGGCGATCTATTGACGCGCCCGAACTTTGAAAACATCTTGCAGTTTCATCTGGCTCAAGGCGCCGTTGCCACCATGGTCGTTCGCGAATATGATTTTCAGGTGCCGTATGGCGTGGTTCGGCTCAATGGCACGCGGATCGAAAGCATCGAAGAAAAACCGGTACAGAAGTTTTTCGTCAATGCCGGCATTTATGTGCTGTCGCCGGAAGCGCTCGAGTACCTGCCTGCAGGGACATGTTTTGATATGCCTGTTCTGTTCGAGCACTTGGTTGCTGCAGGCAAGACCGTTGCCGCCTATCCCTTACGTGAATACTGGCTGGATATCGGGCGACTGGATGATTTCGAACGGGCGCAGCGAGAGTGGGTCAAAGATAAGGCATGAGAGCCTTGGTGCTTGGCTACGGGTCTATCGGTGCCCGACATACTCGTTTATTGGGCGAGGCAAAGTGTTCCGTGGCTGTGCTGAGTCGCCGCTCAATCGATGTGACCCCCTGCTATTCGGAGTTGGCGCACGCGCTTTCCGACTGGAAGCCGGAGTATGTGGTGGTGGCAGAGCGAACGAGTGAGCACCATCTCACGCTTGATGGGTTGATTCATTGCGGGTTTCGGGGGCGGGTATTAGTTGAGAAACCTCTCTTCGATCGTGTCGTGCCGCTTCCCTCTCATAACTTTTCGGTCGCCGCGGTCGCGTACAATCTCCGCTGTCATCCTTTGTTAGTCAGGTTAAAGTCACTACTGGAAGACGCGGGCGGTTTGGTTGCGGTGAATGTGTATGTTGGGTCATATCTCCCGGCGTGGCGACCGAAAAGTGATTATCGTCAAAGCTATTCTGCAAGCAGGGAGCAGGGCGGCGGTGCCTTGCGGGACCTCAGTCACGAAATAGATTATACGCAGTGGCTTTTCGGCTCATGGCGCCGTCTGACGGCCTCGGGTGGCCACGTGAGCGATTTGGATATTGACAGCGACGATGCCTATAGTCTGCTCATGGAGACTCAGCGGTGCCCATTAATCACGGTCCATATGAATTACCTTGATCGCGTACCACGCCGGGAAATCAGCGTGCATACGAATCGGCATTCAATTCAAGTCGATTTGATCAAGAACACGATCCTGGTTGATGGGGACCAGGAAATAATCAGTGTTGCACAAGATGATACCTACCGTGCCGAGCATCACGCTATGTTAACGGGCGATGCGAAGGAGCTCTGCACGTTGGAGGAGGGCCTGGAAACAGTTATGACCATTGAAGCGGCAGAGCGGGCCGCCGCCTCTCACGTTTGGATCACCCGATGAGGCGAATCTGTACGATCTGTGCTCGGGGAGGGTCCAAGGGTGTTAAGAATAAAAACATTCGAAATCTGATGGGGAAGCCCCTGATTGCGTATACGCTCGAACAGGCGCAGGCCAGTCAGTTATTTGAGATGATTGCGGTCAGTAGTGATTCCCCGGAGATTCTCGATCTGAGTCGACGGTATGGGGCTGACCTTCTCGTCGAGCGACCGGCGGAGTTAGCGACGGATACGGCCGCGAAACTACCGGTGATTCGACATTGCGTGGAGGAGGCGGAGCGGATTGCCGGGAAGACGTTTGATTGCATCGTTGATCTCGATGTGACCTCCCCGCTGCGATTCGTAGAGGACATACAAGGAGCCGTCGCCCTCTTAGAGAAAGAACAGGTTGCCAATGTTATCACGGGGGCTCCGGCTCACCGCTCGCCGTACTTTAACCTGGTGGAGCTGGGGAATGACGGTGTCGTGAGACTTTCGAAGTCTCTCGAAAAACCCATCGTGCGCCGCCAGGATTCTCCGCAGTGTTTCGATATGAATGCCTCGATTTATGTGTGGCAGCGGGCGGCGTTGTTTGAATCTCCGGGGATCTTCAATGCCGATACCCGCCTGTTTGTGATGCCGAAGGAACGATCGATCGACATCGACGATGAACTGGATTTCGAGTTCGTCGAATTCTTGATGAGGAAGCGATGTGCCTCATGAGCGAGTTGTCGTATCGAAAGCTGTATGCCTTAGAGGGAAAGGTTGCGGTGGTGACTGGCGGGGCCGGCATCCTTGGTCAGCACTTCTGTTCGGGGCTGGCGGAGTCTGGCGCCAGAGTTGCGATTGTCGATATGCTTGAGGACAAGGCAAAGGCGTTGGCCGGTGTGCTGGCTGACCGATACAAGGCCGATGTGATCGGCATCGGGTGTGACGTGTCGAGTCCAGCATCAGTGCACGAGATGGTTCGGTGTGTGGTCGCAGAGTTTGGAGAGCTCAATGTGCTCCACAATAATGCGGCGGCAAAGTCCGACGATCTGGATGCGTTCTTCGCACCCTTTGAAGAATACAGTCTCGACCAGTGGCGCAAGATCATGGCGGTCAATCTGGACGGGATGTTTCTGGTTGCACAAGCAGTGGGGAAGCAAATGGTGGCGCAAGGAAAAGGCGGCAGCATGATCCAGACCGCATCCATCTATGGCATGATGGCGCCCGACCACCGAATTTACGAAGGGTCGTCGTATCGTGGGCGCGCCATCAATACTCCGGCGGTGTACAGCGCGTCCAAAGCCGCGGTAATCGGGTTAACAAAATACCTCGCCACGTACTGGGCCGATAAGGGGATTCGGGTGAACACGCTGACTCCAGGAGGCACGGAAAGCGGTCAGAACGAGGAATTTAATCGTCGCTACTCGGCCCGTGTTCCGATGAATCGGATGGCGGCTGCGCACGAGATGGTCGGTGCACTGCTGTACCTTGCCTCGGATGCATCAAGTTATGTGACCGGCCAAAACATCATTGTAGATGGTGGTTTGAGTGCGTGGTAGTTCGGTACAGTTATTTATTTTGTCGCAAGAGAAAGTGTCGTGACCAATGAGCGTAGAGAATCTGCTGCCCTACCCGCACCGACGTCCATTCGACATTGAGCCATTCCGGAAAGATAGCGGTTCAAGCGAGCCGCGCTATGGCCTTCCAGAAAACATCGCCTTCTGTAAGACGTGTGTCATTTCAAATCAAAGGCCGAACTCCGCTGTTGAATACGTTCATACAAAGGACAGCAAGAAGAAGACCATCCACTTCGACGAGCATGGCGTATGCGATGCCTGTCGGGTTGCTGAACACAAGAAAGAGATCAATTGGCCCGAACGAGAGGATCAATTAAAAGCCCTGTGCGATCGCCACCGAAGCAAGAGCGGATCGTATGATTGCATTGTGCCGGGGTCAGGCGGGAAAGACAGTTTCTACGCGGCGCACCTCCTGAAATACAAGTATGGCATGCACCCGCTCACGGTAACGTGGGCGCCGCATGTCTATACCGATTGGGGGTGGAAGAACTTCCAGAGTTGGATTCACGCTGGATTCGACAATCTTTTGTGCACTCCCAACGGGCGGGTGCATCGCCTGCTAACCAGGCTGGCGGTGGAGAATTTATTCCATCCCTTCCAGGCTTTCATGTTCGGGCAAAAGGCCTTGGCGCCGAAGATGGCGATTCTGCATAAGATCCCGCTGGTGTTTTATGGAGAAAATGAAGCGGAGTATGGCAATCCGATTGCCGATTCGAGCGTTGCCAAACGAGACTGGTCATATTTTACGGCTCAAGATCGATCCCAAATTTATCTTGGGGGCACCTCGATTGCAGCCCTCCAAGAGCAATTCGGGGTGGATACGCATGAGTTGCAACCGTATCTACCGCCCGATCCAGGGCAGATCCATGAGCAGAAAATCGAAGTGCACTATCTCGGGTACTATCTGAAATGGCATCCGCAGGCGTGCTACTACTACGCGGTCGAGCAGGGTGGTTTTCAGGCTTCCCCGGAACGGACACCGGGAACGTATAGCAAATATAACAGCATCGACGACCGCATCGATGACTTTCACTACTACACCACCTATGTGAAGTTCGGGATCGGTCGAGCCACCTATGATGCTGCGCAAGAGATCCGGTCGGGTGACATTAATCGGGAGGAGGGAGTCGCGCTCGTCAGGCGGTTCGATGGCGAATTCCCTGAGCGGTTTGCCGATGAGATCTTCCGTTACTTGAGTATCCCTTCGAAAGAGTTTCCCGAGGCGTCAAAGATGTTTGAGCAGCCGGTTATGGATCGTGCCTATTTCATGCATCTCGCCGATACCTTTCGTTCGCCGCATCTGTGGAAGCATGAAAACGGCGAATGGAAACTGCGACAGACGGTCTGGCATCGGTAAGACGAACGATGTCTCCTATCCGTCTGATTGCTCGCCTCGATATCAAGGGGCCGAATCTTATCAAAGGGGTCCATCTCGAAGGACTTCGTGTTGTCGGTGACCCGCGGGAGTTTGCCCGCCGCTATTATGAAGCTGGCGTTGATGAACTCATTTACATGGATGTTGTCGCGAGTCTGTATGGCCGGAACAGCCTGCACGAGATAGTTCGCCGTACCGCGCACGACGTATTTGTTCCTTTGACTGTCGGCGGTGGCTTGCGGTCAGTGGACGATGTGAAGGAGATTTTGCGGGCGGGTGCGGACAAAGTGGCGATCAATACCGCAGCCGTGGCTCGGCCGGAATTGATTACTGACGTCTCTCATCGCTTCGGGTCGCAAGCGATGGTGTTGTCGATTGAAGCGAAACAAGTGGCTGTCAGTAAGTGGGAAGCCTATACGGATAATGGGCGTGAGCGAACAGGCTTGGATGTGCTTGAGTGGGTGCGGCGCGGTGTTGAGTTAGGCGCCGGCGAAGTGCTGGTGACCTCGGTGGATCGGGAGGGCACTCGTAGGGGGTTTGATCTGGACCTCATTCGCCGGGTCAGTCAAGCGGTCTCGGTTCCGGTAATTGCGAGCGGTGGTATGGGCTCAATAGAGGATCTGGTCGCTGCCGTTCATGAAGGCTGTGCTGATGCGGTGGCTATGGCGGATGTGCTTCACTATCAGCGCATGAGTCTCGGAGAAATCCGGCAGGCTGCCTTAGCCGCCGGACTTCCGGTGCGAAAGATTGAGCCATGAGTTCCAAGGTTACGTTGATGGATTACGGTATGTGCAACCTGCTGAGTGTGGCTCGTGCCTTTGAGCATTGCGGTGCTGACGTCGAGATGACGGAAGATCCCGGTGTGGCCGTGAGGGCTGAGAAATTGGTTGTGCCGGGCGTCGGGGCCTTCCGGGACAGTATTGATGAGGTAGAAAAAAGAGGTTTTGGGGATGCTATCAGGCGTTTTGTTGACGCCGGGCGTCCGCTGCTCGGCATATGCGTCGGGATGCAGATGCTGTTTGAGACGAGCGAGGAGTTTGGCGATCACCCGGGATTGGGAGTGTTTGCTGGACGTGTCGCGGCCATTCCGAGAGTTAACACCGACGGAGTTCTGCAGAGAGTACCGCATATCGGCTGGAATCATCTCATGGCACCTGAAACCGGGCGAAGCTGGCGGGGAAGCATTCTTGACGGATTTGAAGGGACACATCCGGCGTTCTACTTTGTGCATTCTTATTCGGCGGTGCCGGCCGATCCTGCTGTCCGCCTTGCGGATGTTTTCTATGGGGGACATCGGATTTGTGCTGCCGTCCAGAGAGAGAATGTCATGGCAACCCAGTTCCATCCGGAGCGTAGCGGGGAGTTGGGGTTGAGCTTAGTGCGCCAATTCATTTCACTGTAGTCTGACGCCTGATCAAATGCTCCGGTGATCAGGGCAGATAGAGGCCGGGATAATGCCCCTTAGTAAATCAAAGTCGTGCGTGACGGAGGTCAGGTTGAAATGCCTATCTGGCGCGGCGTATTTTCGTGAGCAAACAGCGGTGATTCATGTGTCAAACTCCCGAATAGAAATGTGGGGGAGCCATGTCCGATCTTTTTCGAATTGACAGCCATAAACTCATTTTTCATCCTGGTCGGGTTGCGCAGTTCCTTGAGGCGGGGGACGAGTGGGAAAAAGCCAAGAGTGTGTACCCCATCTATGTCGAGATGTCCCCGGTCGGAGCCTGTAATCACCGGTGTACCTTTTGTGCGGTCGATTACATCGGGTACCAAAGTCGAATGCTGGATGCTGATATGTTGGCCGAGCGCTTGCCTGAGATGGGCCGGCTCGGGGTCAAGAGCATCATGTACGCGGGCGAGGGCGAGCCGCTTTTGCACAAGAAGATCAATGAAATTGTAAAGTCCACAAAAGACGCAGGGATCGACGTGGCGTTTACCACCAACGCCACGGTGTTTAACGATTCTTTCATTGAGGAATCGCTGCCGAGGACATCGTGGATCAAGGTGTCGCTCAATGCCGGGGTCGCGGCGACCTATGCGAACATTCATCAAACTCATGAGCGTGATTTCGATCGTGTGATCACCAACCTCAAGCGCGCCATAAAATCTCGGGAAGAGCGAGGACTGAACTGCAATATCGGAGTTCAGTCTTTGTTGCTCCCGGAGAATGCGGGAGAGATGGAAACATTGGCTCGTATATGCAGGGACGATATCGGCTTGGACTACTTGGTGGTCAAGCCGTATTCTCAGCATTTGTATAGCGAAACGCATCTCTATGAGAATGTCGATTATAGCGCGTATCTGACTATGGCCGAGTCGTTGGCTAAGCTTAATACGGACAAGTTTCACGTCGTGTTCCGTGAGAAGACTATGAAGAAATATATGGAAGATGAGGGGGAGCGCTATAAAAAATGCAACGCCACTCCGTTCTTCTGGGCCTACGTCATGGCTGACGGCGCGGTGTACGGGTGTAGCGCGTACCTCTTGGATAAACGATTTGAGTATGGCAATTTAAACGAGAAGTCTTTTCAGGACATCTGGGAAGGCAGCAGCCGGCAGGCCAACTTTCATTTTGTGAGAAACGAACTGAACATCCATGAATGCAGAAAAAATTGCAGAATGGATGAAGTAAACCGCTACCTTTTTCAGATGCGCGAAGGTCTTGTTGACCACGTCAATTTCATCTAACGCAGCCGTAGACTTCATATGAAAACTCTTGTAACGGGCGGTGCCGGATTCATCGGAAGCCATTTGGCGGAATTGCTGATCGCGAAGGGGCATGAGGTTCTCGCCGTCGATAACTTGACTTCAGGCCGACTCGAAAATTTGAAGGGGGTCGTCAGTCATCCTCGATTCAAATTTGCGCAGGCTGATATTCGCGATCCGTCGGCGCTCCAGCCGTTATTTGAAGGGGTCGATTGGGTGTTTCATCTTGCGGGCCTGGCCGATATCGTTCCGTCGATTGAAATGCCTGCCCAATATTACAGTACGAATGTGTCCGGTACGTTTAATGTTCTCGAGTGCGCCCGTAGCAGTGGGGTACAGCGGTTTCTGTATGCCGCTTCGTCATCGAGTTATGGCATTCCAGCACTGTACCCGACTCCGGAGTCCTCGCCGATTCAGCCGCACTATCCTTATGCGCTGACGAAATACATGGGAGAGGAACTCGTCCTCCACTGGGCGAAGGTCTACAAGTTTCCCACTGTCTCATTGAGACTGTTCAACGTATTCGGAACCCGTTCGCGCACGACCGGGGCCTATGGCGCGGTCTTCGGAGTGTTTCTGGCGCAAAAACTGAACGGTCGTCCATTTACCGTGGTTGGTGATGGCACTCAGACAAGAGACTTTACCTATGTGACAGATGTGGCCGAGGCTTTTCTGTGCGCGGCGCAATCGAGCGTGTCCGGTGAAGCGATGAATGTCGGGAGCGGAAATCATTACAGCGTGAACCGGCTGGTTGAGTTGCTGGGAGGCGCTGTTGAATTTATTCCGAAGCGACCGGGAGAGCCTGATTGCACCTATGCCGACGTAGAGAAAATTAAGAGGCTGCTTGGCTGGATGCCCCGTGTCTCGTTTGAGGAGGGAGTGCGATTGATGCTGGAGAGAATTGCTGACTGGAAAGATGCCCCGGTATGGAATCCCTCTACCATCGATCGGGCAACCGCAACCTGGTTCCACTACCTGGGAGATGCGAAACCGTGATACCTGCTACGAAGAATCTTTCCCTGGACTTCTGTGTGGCTGAATTCGGCGCACTGCTTGGTCGCTCAGAAATCACCGGAAAGAACGGGGCCGCGTTAGGGATAGAGCCGGGGATGGCGGCTGCTATGCAGCTGCTTGGGCAAGCGCGGAGAGACAAGCATAGCGTGTACGTGATCGGCAACGGAGGAAGTGCCTCTATCGCAAGTCATACGGTCAACGATTTCGTCAATGTCGCAAAGTTGCGGGCCTATACTCTCCACGACTCCTCGCTCCTGACATGCATGGCCAACGATTACGGATATGAGAATGCCTTTGCTCGAATACTCGCGGAAGTCGCAAGTCCCAAAGATGTGCTCGTTGCGGTGAGTAGCTCGGGGAATTCGAAGAATATCCGCAATGCGGCTGTGCAGGCTGCGACCGGTGGAATGTTCGTCGTCACGCTCAGCGGATTTGCGCCCGATAATCCGTTGCGATCGCTCGGTGATATCAATGTGTGGCTGGATTCACGAAGTTACGGCCAGGTGGAGATCGGACACCAGTTTATTTTGCACAATCTGGCGGACCGGTTCGGGGCCAGTGGCGGAGAGCCGGTGAGGCCATGACGACTCACAAGATCATCAGCGTCAAAGAACTCGCGGAGCGCTCGCGGCGGTTACGCGCGGAAGGGAAGCGCGTGGTTCTCTGTCACGGCACTTTTGATCTGATGCACACGGGGCACATTCGGTACCTGCAACGAGCGAAGCAGGAAGGCGACGTGTTGTTCGTGACGGTGACCGGTGATGCATTCGTCAATAAGGGCCCAGGGCGCCCTGTGTTCAGTGAGCATTTGCGCGCGGAAAATCTTGCCGCATTGGCCTGTGTGGATGGTGTGGCGATTAATCATGCGGTGGCGGCGGTCGAAGCGTTACACGACATTCGACCGAACATCTATGCAAAAGGGAGCGACTATCGTTCGCACGGCGATGATGTCACTGGAAACATTGCGCGAGAGCAGGCGGCGGTCGAAGCCCACGGCGGCCATATTTTTTATACCGATGAAATCACTTTCAGTTCGAGTAGCCTGCTGAATGAGCATTTCAACGTATTCCCCCCTGAGACAAAGGAATTTCTGCAGGGGTTTCGTTCGCGCTGGTCGGATAAAGACCTTCACCGTCAGATCGCATCTCTTTCCGACCTGAAGGTGTTGGTCGTCGGGGATGCGATCATTGATCAGTATCACTATACGGTGCCACTCGGGCAAACCGGCAAGGGTAATGTATTTGCCGTGCGGTACGATTCCGAAGAGCAGTTTGCCGGCGGTGCGATTGCGGTCGCGAACCATGTGGCGGGCTTCGCGAATTCCGTGACTCTGGTCACTGGCTTGGGTGCCGTTGATAGCCATGAGCAGTTTGTTCGTGACAAATTGCAGAAGAATGTGACTCCGGAGTTCTTCTACTTTGAGGATGCGCCCACGGTCACGAAACGGCGCTTCGTCGATGCGGATTTGGCCAAACTCTTTGAGGTGTATTTTTTCAGAGAAGATCCTCTGTTAAAGGAAGCCGAGGGCAGTGTGTGTGAGTGGCTTCAGGCCCATGTCAGTTCGTACGATGTGGTGGTCGTGCCGGATTTTGGCAACGGGTTCATTACGCCGCCGATGATCGAGGTCCTGGTTAAGAAGGCAAAGTTTCTGGCTGTGAATACCCAGATTAATAGCGGCAATCGCGGGTACCACGTGATTCACCGCTATCCTCGGGCTGATTTTGTGTCTCTGAATGAGCCGGAGTTACGTATGGCGGCTCACAACCGGCATGACCCTCTTGAAGTTATCGCGAAACAGGTTGGGGAAAAGACTCAGGTCAAGCAGCTGGCCGTCACACGGGGAACCAAAGGCGTCATGATGTTTGATCGGGTGAGCAAGGTATTTTACAAGGTCCCGGCCTTATCGACCAGAGTGGTCGACCGTATCGGTGCGGGAGATGCCTTCTTGTCATTGGCGGGGCTCTGTGCGGCCAAAGGATTGGATGCGGAAGTGGCGGCGTTTGTCGGCAGCGTTGCCGCTGCGATGGACGTCCAGATTGTGTGCAATAGAGAACCGGTTGATCCGGTGGCGCTGAATAAGTATGCGGCGACTTTGTTGAAATAGCACGGGACTGGCGATGAAAAAAACTGATCAAACAGCATTGTTTCGCTCGATGTTGAGAGTCAGGCGGATCGAAGAAGCCCTGGCCGATCGGTACGCTGAGCAGGAAATGCGCTGTCCGATGCACTTGTGTATCGGGCAGGAGGCGATCGCCGTAGGCGTCTGTGCCGCTCTTTCGTCTCACGACGTCGTATTCGGTAATCATCGGGCGCATGGGCATTACCTTGCCAGAGGCGGCAACTTGAACGCCATGATCGCCGAGCTGTACGGGCGGGTGACGGGTTGCTGCGGCGGGCGGGGCGGTTCGATGCACTTGATCGACTTAGGGGTCGGGTTTATGGGGGCGACGCCGATTGTCGGAGGCACGGTTCCGTTAGCCGTCGGGTCCGCGTGGGCGGCCGCGCTCATGGGAGAGCCGCGGGTCAGCGTGGTGTTTTTTGGCGACGGGTGTTTTGAAGAAGGTGTCGTACACGAATCGCTCAACTTTGCCGCGTTGCACAAGCTTCCGGTCGTGTTTGTTTGCGAGAACAACGAATTTTCCGTCTACACGCGTTTGACCGAAAGGCAGCCGGATCGGCCGATTTATCGAGTCGCTGAGGCGCACGGGGTGGCGGCCTGCGCGGGTGATGGCAATGACGTTGAAGCCGTGTTGTCCATCGCGCAAGCTGCGGTCGCCAAGGCGCGGCAGGGGGAGGGGCCGCAGTTTATTGAATTGAAAACCTACCGCTGGCGGGAACATTGCGGTCCCAGTTTTGACGACGACCTCAACTACAGATCCAAGCCTGAAATCGAGAGCGGGCTGAAAGATTGCCCGATCGCGAAGCTCTTAACGAGGTTGAAGCACGGGAACGTCATCGCTTCTTCGGAGGTCAGCCGTTTCGAAGCGGAGATCCGCGAAGAAATCAAGGAGGCCTTCCAATTCGCCCTTGCCAGTGCGACGCCATCACCCAAAGCGGCAGAGGAACGGCTCTATGCTTGATTCGGCAGAGCGGGATATCACCTTCGCGCAGGCGATTCGTGAAGGCATCGACCAGGCGATGGAACGGGATCCCCGGGTCATTGTGATAGGAGAGGGCGTCCCCGATCCCAAGGCCATCTTCAACACCACGGCCAAATTGCAGGGGAAGCATGGCGCGCGTCGCGTTTTTGATATGCCGTTGTCGGAAAACGGAGTCACCGGCGTCTGCATCGGTGCCGCCTTGTCGGGCATGCGTCCCGTCATGATCCACCAGCGGATCGACTTTGCCTTGCTGGCGATGGACCAGTTAGTGAATAACGCGGCAAAGTGGCATTACATGTTCGACGGGAAAGCCTCAGTGCCGATGGTCGTGCGCCTGATCGTGGGACGCGGTTGGGGGCAGGGGCCTCAGCACTCGCAGAGTCTTCAGGCGATGTTTGCCCAGGTGCCCGGCTTGAAAGTGGTTATGCCCACAACGGCCTATGATGCCAAGGGGCTGCTGATTGCCGCAATAGAAGATAACAACCCGGTCGTGTTTATTGAACATCGGTGGCTGCACCAAATTAAAGACCATGTTCCGGAAGCCTACTATCGAGTTCCGATCGGTCATGCAAAGCTGTTGCACGAGGGCGATGCCGTGACGGTCGCGGCATTTTCTTATATGGCGGTTGAGGCTTTGATCGCGGCGAAGGCGTTGATGTCCACTATGGGCATTGGCATCGACGTTCTGGACATGCGTAGCGTGCGGCCGCTTGATCTGGGGAGTGTGTTAAGTTCCGTTCGGAAAACCGGACGGTTAATTGTCGCGGACACGGGATTTCGAACCGGCAGTATTGCCGGAGAAGTAATCAGCCAGGTTGTCGAGCAGGCGTTTGGCGCACTCAAGGCGCAACCGGTGCGCGTCGCATCACCCGATCACCCGGTACCCAGCTCTCCTTTCATGGCGGAGGAGTATTATCCTTGGGCTCAAACAATTGCCGATCACGTGCTTGATCTACTCCAGGCCGACAGGAGCACTTCTCTGTATCAAGAATTATGCGGTCGGATGGCCAGAAAGGGGCCGCACGACACGCCGAATCTTGGATTCACCGGGCCGTTTTAATGGATTCCCTCAAGGTTGTAACCGGGGCTATAGGATAGAGAGTTATGGCTGGCACGATTCAGTATGCGAATGCAGATACGCCCGTACCGGGGCCTGCCTGGAGCCGGCTGCGTGATGACGAGCGGCTACAGTTGGTGAAGAGCACTGTGGGCGGGAAGTTGGGTCCCGCGGGCGATATCTTCATATTCGGGGAAGCAAAAATGGATGGCCAGATCATTCTTGCTTTCCGTGAGCCCGTTTCCGCGGATAAGCGCGGGACGCTGTTGCTCGATCTTGAATCCTTCTTGAAAGATTCGATCGATCCGGGCCTTGTCGTATGGCTTGAGCCGCTGGGTGATCGTAACTCGCTGCGAAATCTGCGCGGGATTGAGGTGAAAGCATGAGTGTTGCCGTTCAGACGCGGGAAGGTGCGTTGATCCTCGACTCCCACAAGCTGTCATACCATATGGATCGTGTCGAAGCCTGGGAGGCAGGCGAGCGCATCGCCCCGGTCAGTGTGGATATGGCGTTGACCAGGGCATGCGGAGCCATGTGTTCATTCTGCTATGCCATGATGCAGGAATCCCAGGCGCGGAGCAGCGTCAGCGTTCCCCGCGCCCTCAACCTTCTGGATGATTTCGCGACGGTCGGCATACGGAGCGTCTCGTTGGTTTCGGACGGGGAAAGCACCTTATCGAATGCCTATGTGCCGTTCATTCAACACGCAGCCAAGCTGGGCATTGATGTCGGCAACGCGACCAACGGGTGGGAGTGGGAGCCTGAAAAGATCGAGCAGGTCCTGCCCCATCTCACCTGGGTTCGTTTCACGGTTGCTGCCGGCAGACCGGAAAGTTATGCGGACATCATGTACAAAGGGCCTGAGCATACGAAGGTCTTTGACCGGGCCATGGAGCACATCCGGTATGCGGTGGAGTTGAAGCGACGCAAGTCTCTGCCCGTCACGCTCGGCATCCAGATGGTGCTGATGCCGAGTTTGCGCGAGGAGATTATTCCCTTCGCCCAGCTCGGGCTTGATCTCGGGGTGGATTATGCCGTGATCAAGCACTGTTCTGATGATGAACAGCATACCTTGGGAATTGACTACAGCCAATATGAGAGCCTTCACGACCTGCTTGTGCAGGCAGAGTCCATGAGCAACGAGCGCACGAAGGTAATCGTCAAATGGAACAAAATCAAAGACGGGGATAAGCCCTCGTACAAGCGTTTTTATGGTCCCCAATTTCTGCTGCAAATCAGCGGAAGCGGGCTGGTGGCTCCTTCGGGGATGTTTTTTAATGCCCGGTATTCCAAACTCCATATCGGCAACTTTACGGAAGAGCGGTTCATCGACATCTGGAAATCCGAGCGCTATTGGCGGGCAATGAATTACCTGGCGTCTCCCGCGTTCGATGCGCAGACGATGATGGGGACCTTGCCGATTCAGCACTATGTCAGCGTGGCGCTCGACAATCATGCCAAAGGCATCGCGCGGATACAGCCAGGTATCGGGGAAAAGCCGCTACACGTAAATTTCCTGTGAAGATACTTCAGGCTATTGTATTTTCTGGTGCACGGTGTGCTTTTAAACGCTTTTGCGGGCCACCCGTTGGCCATCAAGATCTCACTGTTCGTTCATGTCCTCGCACTGCATGAGAATGATTTGTCCGCTGTAGATTTCTGTATGGCTTGATCATGTCAGAGTGTACCGTAACAACATTCGATTTTGGCGGTACCAATATGCGAGCGGCTACGGTTTCCGTCAAAGGGTTTGAGTGGCGCGTATTGGATCGGCAGCATCGGCCTACTCCGAATTATCTCTTGGCCCCTCATATTTCTGCAGGACAACGCCTCGATGACCTGCTGGATTTTTTAACCGGCTACGCAAGTTCCTCACGTCTACGATTCGGGGCTGAAGCGGTTGTTGCTGCGATTCCAGGCCCTATTCAAGGAGCTGGAACTGTTCTTGCGCTCGCGACTATTTTGGGGCCGGATAGCCAGGCTCTTTGCCCTATCGATCTCGCCGCGCAGATTTCCTCTCGACTGCCTGAAATGCAGGTGAAAGTAATGAATGACGTGAGCGCAGCGGGGTACCGGTTTGTGCCAAAGGGTGATGATTTTGCCATCTTTACGCTTGGTTCAGGCATTGGGCTCAAGGTGTTTCTTGACGGCCAGCCGCGTGTGGGCCCACATGGATTAGGTGGGGAGCTCACGCACATGGTATTCGACGCACGTCCTGGCGCACCGCTGTGCGATTGCGGAGGACGAGGACACCTGGGTGCGTTGGCTTCAGGGCGAGCTTGGGTTCGCGTGGAGACCGGAGCGCATGAAGCGAATTGTGCCCCCGATCTCGCCGGGTTTACTGAGCCGCTTGCGCGAGCCGTCGCCATGTTGCATTTTTCATTGGGATTGGAACGTTTCATTTTTGCCGGTGGGCTCACTGAAAAGCTCGGTGAAGTATTGCGGACCTCCATCGTTGAAAACTTACCCGCTCAAGGTTGGAACGTCGGCCAGGACTGGAATGCCATGGTGCAATTGGCTCCAGCTGATGATGCTCACGCATTGATTGGCGGGGCGCTTGCCTATAGGTGGAGTGTGATGCGGAGCAAGGACAGAACGTGTTGAAGGAACTGCGGCGCTGATGACGATTTCTACCATAGGGGACACCGTCGGGCGCGACGTGGTGAGCGTAATTGTCCCTGTCTATAATAGTGCCAGTTATATTCATCGATGTATTGATAGTATTCTCGGCCAAAATTATAGAGCGATTGAAGTCATACTTGTCGATGATGGGTCAACCGATAGCAGTGGCGAGATCTGTGACTCGTATGGCAGGAAGGATAGCAGAGTCAGGGTAATGCACACTCCCAATCGGGGCGTATCGTGTGCAAGAAATGCCGGGTTGGAATGTTCCAGCGGCAGTTTTGTTTGTTTTGTTGATTCCGATGACTTCCTTGAGAGCTATGCGGTCAAGGCGCTTGTTGAAGGGCATAAGCGCTCCCGCGCCGATCTGGTGGTGGGCGGCTTTAATAAAGTCAAAAGCGACAAGACGGCGCTGCAAATACGAGACTTTCCTCTTGATCAACTGTTAACGAGGGCAGAGCTAGAAGAGTACACCCTCGCGTACTTGCACAATCCAAGACAGCGTCAATTGCTGATGAGCTCGTGGGCGAAACTCTTTCGTTCGTCCATCATACGAGACCGGAAGGTGACCTTCAGAGAAGAATTACGTGTCGCCGAAGATGTGGCATTCAACTTTGACTATTTGCAAAGTGTTGAATCGGTCTTGTTCATCAAGGAGATCATATACAATCATCAGAAGCTGGGTACCTACGACTCACTTAGCATGAAGCTGGTAGAGGAGCAGCCCAGAGGCTTGTTCGGATATATTCCAGCGCTAGAGAGTGTAAGCAACTTTCTCCAGCGCAGTAACTCTGAAACGGTGATTAGCCGGGCGATAGGGCAGTGCTATGTGTACCACGTTGCGCTTTTCATGATTCGGGCTTGCGGGCAAATCAATAGGCGCAATATTATTAAAATATACAGGCTCATCAATGAATTGATCAGCGGTTCAGATTTTAGAACCTACGTGAAGGCGTATGTTCCAGCGGAAGGGAATTATAAATTAATTCCTTTTTTGATGAGAATGAAATTTGTCTGGTTGGTCATGGGGGTTAGTTGGTATGAAGCCTACAAGCTATATGGGACAGGAGGGAATATAAAATGACTGTGAATGTTGCCGATAACACGACGAGCATGAATGCAGCGGTAGAGTCTCTCAAGAGAGACGCTGCCCCGAAAATAATATTCGGCGCGGGTGTGATAGGTGAAGTGTTGTTTCAGGCCTGTAGTGCGGCAGGAGTTAAGGTCGATTGCTTTTGTGATGACAAGGTAAAGGGGCCCGTGTGCGGGCGAAAGGTGCTTCACTCGTCTGAGCTGAGAGGTAATTATCAGGACGCGATATTTTTCATCGCATCCGCCAACATTAAAGACATGGTTGATCGTCTCAAGGATCTGGGTTATTCAAAATGGCATTCGTGCGGTCTGTTGTTGCGGGACTTCAAAGCATCTCAAGAGTCGGTCGGGTCATCGGCCTTTACGCCAGAGCATGTGGAGTACAAAGTGAGTACGTGCGTGCTGTGCCACGATAATTATATGAACCCCGATCGTCTCTTTGTTCAAAGCGTCGACATCATCATTACAGAGAAGTGCTCTATGAAGTGTACTGATTGCTCAAATCTCATGCAGTACTACGAGAAGCCGGAAAACGTTGAGCTGGATGAAACGCTGAAGACCATAGAAGCATTTTGTCGAAATATGGATGACATCTACGAGTTCAGAATTATCGGGGGTGAACCTTTTATGAATAAGGAGCTTCACCTTGTTGTCGAGAAATTGATTCTTGAACCTAAGGTGAAAAAGATTGCCATTTTTACAAATGGTACGATCCTCCCCCGCGAGACTCAAATACCTAGCCTGCAAAATAGCAAGGTCACACTATTCATAACGGATTATGACGAACTCTCCAGGAAACTGGCCGAGTTGACCCAGCTGCTCGATGAGCGGGGGATTGCCTATTTTTCTCAGAAAGCTCAAGGATGGACGGATTGCGCTTCGCTTGAGAAGCACAATCGGACGCTTGAGCAGGGAGTGGAGGTCTTTAAGGAATGTTGTGCCAAAAATCTTGCCACGTTGTCGGAAGGGAGGCTCTATCGATGCCCTTTCCACGCAAATGGTGCGCGGTTGAAGGCTATTCCAGATGTTGAGGAAGATTTTATCGACTTTCTTGAAAAGCCATTGAATGAGATTGATTCTACAGAAATGAGAAAGCGGCTTCGGTCGTTTCTTGTTGAGAAGACATACATAGAAGCCTGTGACTACTGCAATGGGAGGCCTTACGGGGCACCAAAGATCATCCCGGCCATTCAGATAGACAAGCCACTTCCTTATAAGAAAGTGATGAACTAGTTTATCTCTCTATAGCAGATCAATGCGCTGCGTTTCCGTTCTAAGCGCTTCATGTGTGGGAATCCAAGATGTTCTTCCGTTCCAGGAAGTCGCCTGCCGAATTGGCGACTGACTACGAGATTTATCCGGATTCACTGCTCTATCGACTATGTGATTGGATCGGCAGGCGTACAGAAACAATTATCCTGACCCCGCATCTGTCGGCGGTCGGGAATTGCGCCGAAGATGTATATTTTGGATTGCTGAAAGCCAGAAGAGAGGGGAAGAGATTAGTCATCTTGTGGCCGTATGAGCTGCCGTGGACGTTGAGATTCCGCTTGACCAATGTTGAGGTCGTGAACGTCGAGTCGAAATATAGAGCGATTGCTCATGACAGCATTCTTAACGTTGTCGGCCGCGTGCTGCTTACCGCCTACTTTGCTGTTTTTCGCGCTCTCAGCCTGGTTCGAAGATTTATGGTCGGGGCGCACCTGAACAATGTCTATCGAATACCGATCATCGGGGAAAGTACATTGTGGAATCCGGAACGGGTGGCGGAGTTTTCCTGGGATGTGGTCAATCAATATGATTGGTCGAGCCAGCTGCAAACCCCGCTTCAAGTATCGCTCACAGCGAAGAAGCGATCGTTGGCAGAGCGTCAGCGGGTATTGATGGGGTTGCCTGCAGACGCGTGGTTTGTTTGCCTGCATGTACGGGAATCAGGTTTTCACAACGACCGGTATTCCGAGCGGAATGCCAATATCCTTAACTATGTCGGCGCAATAGAGGAAATCACCAGCAGGGGAGGCTGGGTGGTGCGAATGGGCGACGCGACGATGCGGAAAATGCCGGTTATGGAGCGGGTGATTGACTATCCGTTTACCGGGGCAAAGAGCGCATTGATGGATGTGTATTTGATCAGCGAATGTCGGTTTTATCTTGGCATGATATCCGGGATCTATGACGTGGCAAGATTGTTTCAGCGCCCGATCATCATGACCAATATGGCTATTTGGATGGTAGGATTCCCTATCAGAAAATGCGATCTTGGAGTGGTGAAACACGTCTATTCGAAGTCGAGGAACCGATTTCTTACGACACGTGAATGGCTTGCCGAGCCGTGGGATTCAGTGGCCTACGTGCACAAGCTGGGCGATGATTACATGTTTTATGAAAATACCCCTGAGGAGCTGAGAGCGGTGGTGAAGGAGTATTTTGATCGCCGGGAGGATTGGGAACCGACTCCGCTGCAGCGGCAGTTCAACGAAGCCCGTGTTCAGAGAGGGAAAGAGCTCCTGAGCAAAAAGATTTATTCCGCAGACGACGTTCAGCTGTACTACCGCAAGAATGTCGTGGATTACGATTTGGTCGAACGGTATCGGTTGGCGTCACGCCTAGATTCTGCTGCCGGCATGCTGGGGGCAGAGTTCCTAGAGCAGAATTGGGACTCCAGCGTTGGGAGCCGGAAACTTGCGGATTTTTCTGAGTGCTCCCGCTAGAGGTTTTGGATCAGTTTGCGGATCGTCGTATGTCGCTGTCACGCCACTTCGTCAACGTACGGATAGCCGGCTTCTAAAAGTAGGCGACGCGGTACTTTTCAACAACAAGCCGCTATTTCTTCACGGTCCCCCTTTCGACTGCTTGAGTTTTCCCTGGGTTGTGTGGGCGTCATAAAGGGTGTCTGACGCATTGCATGCCAAGCCCGGTGTTTGCCTCCGTCGTGAAGAAAGCGATCCTTGGTTCAACGCCGTCGCGGTTCTCTCCTGTTAAGTCTGACTAGAAAATAGATCACATCATGATTCGCGAAGGCCTAAAAAACACGTATCGTCATATTCTGATCCTGGAGTCCAGGGATTGGTGGCCAAGCTGTCGAAATCAGTTTGATCCCGCGCATGACCTGGTGCTGACCTATGATTTCGGGCTTCGGCAGGAGGTGGAGCGCTTGGGCGGACAAGCGTTATACATTGACCATCTCCTGAGCCAGGCGGTCATGCAGGAAAACAATTTCCTGGCCTACCGGTTTTTTCGCGACTGGCATTTGGATCAAACTGGGGCAGATATCTTCACTTATCAGGGAGTTCCATTCGGCTTGGCTTTTCGCCTTGAGATTTGGAACGACTTCATCTTTTACGTCCGCAATCGAATCTCTCTCGAGCAGCTCAAGGGGCTGAATGCGGAGCAGCTGTTTGTGGGGACTCGGCTTGGACTTGTTGAGGACATTCTCGTGGAAATCGGGCTGCCGTTCTCTCCGGTTGCCCCAAGTGGCACTGGGGGACAGACGGCGTATTTCTTTCCCATTCATCGCTGGATGGATGAGCGGATACGCCATCGGAGCCTCAAACACCACTTTCGTGATTTTGTCACGGCTTGTCAGGGCATCGTCATGGCGTGGATTGATCGAGTCTTTTGCCGGCAAGAAAAACCAGCCGTCTTTATCCAGGAATATTATCCGACTCGTGATGTGGTGCAGCGTCTGAAAACCGATGGCCGTGTCAGACTCGTGCTCGCGCACTTCTCTTGGGCCGCCGGATGGGTCAAGTATCTCGCTGAGCGCCCTATCCCCGTATGGGGAAGACTGAAGAAGTTTCAGAATGAGGCAGATCGTTTGATGCAAGCATTTCGCGAGAGGCGTACGGCAAGCTTGATATTGACGGGCAAGGTCGACGTCACGGCTAACGTGTACAGAATTATTGAAGAGCGAGTTTCCAGCCGCGTCACGGAATACCTGCGCGCATTGGATCGCGTGATTCGCTATCTGCTGCGCAGTCCGGTCAAGCTGACGGTGTTGATCGCAAATCTCGGGCAGATCGCCACCTTGGTGGATTGTGTGTCACGAGCCCGAGGTATTCCCAGATATTTGATCATCAACGGCTGGATGTCAGGCGACTTTTTGGATGAGAGTAAATACGCGACCGTCATCAATGCCTACTCCAGCAGTATTCGTGAACATTACTATCGCGGGATGGACAATATTGTCTGTCTCGGTGATCCGCGGATGGATCACTACGTGCGGGATTGCCCGCCACGTCTCCTCAATAGAGAGAGTCCGACCGTCACGATTGGAACATCGGCGCACAGCATTATCGATTTGAATTCCTACCTCGCGGTGGAGTTTGACTTCATGAACGATGTGTTGTCGGCCTTGCGGATCGTGAAGGAGCAAGGCGTCAATCTGCGCATTGTCCTCAAGGTGAGGTCGAATGGCTACCGCGAACAGTATCGCGCCTTTACGGATGAATTGTTCCCCGGGATGGTCGATGAGATTCTGGACACGGTGCCGATTAGTTCCGTGCTGGCGAGGACCGACTTTTACATTTCCCTCTATTCTCAGACTCTTTTCGAGGCGTCCTGTCTGGGAATTCCCTGCCTCTATTATAAGAATGATCGGGAGGTTCTGGATCCTCCGTTCGATGGCAAATCTGAGCTTGTCACCGTCGATAGTGTCGGTGCGCTCGTGACCGCGTTTGCCGATTTCCGTTCCGGCCATGAGCGCTTCGATCCATTCTTGAAGCGCGCAGTGATGGAGCGATATATCGGGCCTCTTGACGGGGGCAACCTCGAACGAAACGTGGCCTTCATCTATGAGCTTCTCTTGCAGGATCAACAGGATCAAACGAGGAACGGGGCATGATCCCAGGCCTCGATCTAGTTAGGCGAGTGCTTTCCGAGTATCGGGTACGCAACCGCTTCCCTCGAAGTGTGATTCACCGAGGGGCCATGGTGGATCAGGAGAGTTGGCTGGGGGAGTTTTCCGTACTGTTCAGCGACGTGACATTACAGGACTCGCGTGTGGGGGCCTATAGCTATGTGCAGGCTGGTTCGGTCATCTGCAATGCGGACATCGGTGCGTTCTGTTCGATCGCCGGGAATGTGAGCATAGGTCTCGCGGCGCATCCAACCTCGATGGTGAGCACCAGTCCTGTGTTCTACGATAGCGCGCAGCCTTTGCCGAAGTTTTTCGTCAGGAATCGACTGTTTCCACACAATCTTCCTAAAACGTCTATTGAGGCCGATGTCTGGATTGGTCAGGGAGTGCTGATCAAGGCCGGCACCAGGATTGGAGTCGGTGCTGTGATCGGTGCCGGTGCGATTGTGACAAAGGATATTCCCCCCTATGTGATTGCCGCTGGTAATCCGTGCCGACCGATCCGCCCCCGATTCTCAGAGAGTATTTCCCAAAGACTACTTGATTCACGATGGTGGGAACTCAGTGAGGCGGAGCTGGAGAAGCTCGCCGCATTGTTTGTCGACCCCGAGTCCTTTCTCGCGGCGCTGGAGTCTTGCAAGTGATTCCATATGGTTCCCGCTTCTTTTCCAAGCTTGGCAGGATATGGTTCTGGCTTTATTTCCGGTCTGCGTTCCGTGTGCTTGGGAAAGAGGCGTTTATGTATCGTCCCTTTCGAATCGATGGTCCGGAGGGGATCGAGCTCGGAGCGGCGGCTACCATACAACGTGGCAGCTGGTTGTACTGTGTCGGGCTTGAAGGGATTCCTGCGTCCCTGAGGATCGGTAAGGGGTGCGTCCTGGGCTACAACAATCACATCACTGCAGTGCGTGATGTAGTGATTGGGGACCATGTCCTTACCGCGAACAATGTCTATATTTCAGACAACCTTCATGAGTATGAGGACATTTCCCGCCCTATCGTGCATCAGCCGGTTCGATTCAACCGAGGGGTCTCTATCGGAGACGGTTCTTGGATCGGCGAGAATGTCAGCATTCTTGGCGCTCGGATTGGGAAAAATTGCGTGATCGGGGCGAACGCGGTAGTCACTCATGATATTCCAGACTATTCCGTGGCCGTGGGTGTTCCTGCCGTTGTGATCAGAGCATTTGATCCGCAGTTGCGACGATGGGTCGCCTGCCCACGGGCTCACGCATAATCCCGGAAACGATATGGCACAAAATATTTTGATTACCGGTGGCGCTGGTTTTATCGGGTCCAAGTTATCCCTTCGCCTGCTTGCCAAAGGGCACCATGTGCGGGTACTCGATACCCTCTCCGCTCAAATTCATGGGGCCGATGCGGAGACCTCGGCGCTGTTTCGTTCAATTCAAGGCAAGGTCGAGTTTTTCCGCGGCAGCGTCACAAACCGTGAAGATCTGATGAAGGTCCTGCCGGGAGTGGATACGGTTGTGCATCTGGCCGCAGAAACAGGGACCGGGCAATCGATGTACGCCATTCGACACTACTCCGATGTCAACATCGGGGGGACGGCATTGCTGCTGGATGTGATTGCCAACGAACCTGTTCCTGTCCGCAAGATTGTTGTGGCTTCTTCGCGTGCCGTCTATGGAGAAGGGAAGTACGAGTGCGTGGAGCATGGGTATGTGTTTCCCCTGTCACGTTCTGCCCGGGATATGGCAAGGGGTGATTTTGACGTCCATTGTCCCGTGTGTGGCGTGCCGGCTCGGATGGTCTGTACGGATGAGGAATCGCCTGTTCGCCCCGCTTCCGTATATGGAATCACCAAATTGACTCAGGAACAATTGGTTCTTACCGTTGGCAAGGCGCTCGGGGTTTCCGCCATCGCGTTTCGCTACCAGAACGTCTATGGGCCGGGCCAGTCACTTTCCAATCCGTACACCGGCATTCTGTCCGTGTTCTCAACAAGAATTCGGAACGGAGGGAACATCAACATTTTTGAAGACGGCAAGGAAAGCAGAGATTTCGTATTCATCGACGACGTGGTCTCGGCGACAGTGCAGGGCATTGAGCATGAGGCGCCGGTGGTGGATGCGTTCAATGTTGGATCTGGTAAGGCCACCGACGTAGGGACTATGGCTCAGATGCTGCAGCACAACTTGGGAAAGACGGTGCCGGTTGCGGTCTCCGGGCAGTTTCGGATCGGAGACATTCGTCACAATGTGGCGGACCTTAGGAAGGTGCGGGCTGCCTTTGGATTTGAGCCGGTGGTCTCCATCGAAGCCGGTCTTCGTCTGTTCACCGAGTGGGTGGGCAGTGAACGAGTTCAGGAAGATCGTTATGAAGAGAGCCTGAGAGAGCTCGGCGCCAAAGGACTGCTGAAGTGAGCCGTTCCGTGAAACCAGGTTGGGTAACGGCGGTCGTGGCCAGCTATAACCACGCTGAGTTCCTCGCGCAGCGGATGGACACCTTGCTTGCCCAGACGTATGAGAATCTAGAGATTCTGGTCATTGATGATTGCTCGACCGACCATAGTCTCGAAGTCCTTCGCCGGTATCAGTCTCATTCGAATGTCACTCTAATCGTGCGGGAAGTGAATGGGGGCTGGGCGGCGGTGAGCAATCAGGGCCTTGACATGGCGACGGGAGAGTTCGTCATTTTTGCCAATTGCGATGACGCGTGCGATTCCCAAATGATTCAGCGTCTGGTCGACGCAATGACCGGCAATCCCACGGCCGGCATCGCGTTTTGCCGCAGCCTGCTGGTTGACGAACACGATACGGTATTGGGGGATGACTTTGTCATACGGGAACCGTCTTTTCGTGCCAGATGTGCGACCGATACACTGTTGACCGGTTCGGAAATGGGCCGGTTTCTGCTGCATTCGTGCGTGATTCCAAATTTGAGTGCGGCGCTGATTCGAAAAGCCTGCTTTTCGCTGGTCGGAAATCTCTCGCCGTCCTATCGTGTCTGCTGTGACTGGGATCTGTATTTCAGGATCGTGGCCCACTACGATGTGGTCTATGTCTCGAAGGCATTGAACAAGTTCCGGCAACACCACGCCACGATTCGCAGTACCACCAAGGAACGAGTGATTTACGAAGAGTACTTCCGGCTCCTGCTCGGCCAGATTGGGGTATTGGACCTTACCTTCCGTGAGCGGTGCCGCTTCCGGTTGCACGTCATGTATTTATGGGCGATGCACCTGCTCGCTCCCTCGCTGAACGGGTTGCGAAATTTCCCGTATCACCTGCGGCGGGTAGTCGCCTTGGACCCGTTCGCTACTCTCTTCCTGTTGCCCGGTCTGCTAATCCGTATGGCTATTCTAGGCGCCAAGGCCTTCCCGCTGCAGGCCAAATCAGGATGCGCGTGAGGGCAAGGTGTTGGTGCAGGGATAAGGAGCACGAATGAGCAGCCTGGGTACTAAGGCGGTTTCCCTACGATCTCGACGTCACATGGTTCGGAGAGAGAGCAATGTGACGGGCCTTATGGATTTTCATACTCAGACTCCCCTGTGACGAAGCACATTGTAAACCCGCTCGTATCGGTCATCGTTCCGACATACAACCGTGAAAAACAGTTGCGACGATGTCTTGATTCGCTGGTCGCGCAAACTCTCGGAGAGTTTGAAGTGGTCGTGTGCGATGACGGGTCGACGGACAAGACCGCGACGGTAGTCGAAGACTATGTCTCAGTCCTTGATATTACCTATGACTATGCTGAGAATTTCGGCGGTCCGGCGCGACCTCGCAATCGAGGCGTGAGGTTGGCCAGGGCTGCGTATGTGGCCTTTCTTGATTCGGATGATTGGTGGGCACCGGCGAAGTTGGAACGGAGTGTGTGTGCTCTCAATGCCGGAGCTGACGTCGTTTTCCATGATCTATGGAATGTCCTGTCCGAGGATCAGAAGGTGTTCAAATCCCGACTGAGGACCAGTCGACCTGTTCCGCCGATGCTGGAGAGTTTGCTTTGCTCCGCCCATTCAATACCCAACTCGAGTATTGTTGTGAGGCGCGGCACTCTGCGGATGATAGGGGGGATATGCGAAGACAGGGAGCTCATTGCGGTTGAGGATCTTGACATGTTGCTTCGTCTCTCAAAGGTCACGGAGAAATTCGTCAAGATTCCCGAGTGTCTGGGCTATTACTGGAACGGGGGAGGAAATATTTCCAGGGCATCCTCGGAGCAGATTCGTCGAATTGAAGCGGTGTATGCCCGTCACCTGCCTAGCCTGGACGAGTCTGGCAGGCTGAGGGCCGAGGCGTTGCGGGCCTATCGAGTCGGTCGCATCGCACAACTCCACGGGGACTGGAAGGTGGCAGCGCCTGCTTTACGGACCGCTCTCCGTGGGCGTCTTGATCTGCCCTATAAACTGAAAGCTGTGTGGTTGCTTTCGGTGCAACGGGTGCGGGCTCTGCTTCACGGCGATAACGCGGAGTCAACAACTTGAACGGCTACGTACTCCCACGCTTCCAGGTCTCTGCTGCTCGATCTACAGGGATCTCGCGGTTCCGCCGAAATCCTCTCACGTGCAGATTCTAGCGATAGTTAGAGCTGAGAACTCTCTTCATTCTTCCGCGTGGGATTAGCCGGGGTGAAGGGGATTTTCTTTGTGTTTTCTTGTTCAGCTTTTCGACGGCCGCCAAGCCAGCCCTAATTCCTTCCCCTCCAAAGCATGCAGATTTCTGTCGTCATCCCTGTGCTGAACGAAGAGTCGGCCTTGCCTGGCCTGCTGGAAGCCTTGCTGAATCAGACGAGGCCGCCGGAGGAGATTTTAGTCATTGATGCCGATTCAACCGACGGATCGATGAACATCGTTCGCGAGTGGGGCCGGAAAGATCAGAGAGTTCGTTATCTGAAAGGGCGGCGCGGCGGGTGTGGGATCGGACGGAATATCGGAATTCAGGCGGCTGCCTGTGAATGGATCGTCATTCTCGATTGTGGAATGATTCCCATTCGCTCCTGGCTAGAGAGTCTGGAGGAAACTCAACAGCGGGCCGGAGTTCACGCGGTGTTCGGGACCTGCCTCTATCAGCCGGTGTCAGCCTTCCAAAAAGCCCTCTGTGCGGTCGCGTGGGGGAGTCGGCCGGTTCCGGTTGTGCCCTGCTCGTTGTTTCACCGGTCGGTATTCAATTCCGTCGGGCTATTTCGTGAAGATCTTGAGGCAGTGGAAGACCGAGAATGGACCAAGCGGTTCCTTGAACACTTCACCTCCCGATGTGTGATGGACGATGCGGTGACGCCGCATTATGACGTTCCCGGAGACATCGGAGCTGTCTACGGGAAATGGTTTCGGTACTCCCGTTGCGTTGTCCGTGCCGGAGTTCTGGGAGATGCACAGGCCGTATACTTTCTTGGGATACCCCTGGCGATCATGGCAGCCGCCTATTCGTGGAAGGTGGCCGCAGGGCTGATCATTCTGTACGCCGGCCTTCGCGGGATTGTGATGCCCATCAGAAAAGGAGTGTCATTTGTTTGGCTTATTGAGCCTGCGAATTTTGTCAGGATTTTGACGATCGCGAGCGTAATTGATGTGGCAAAAGCTTTGGGGTTTGCGGTGGAGCGGTACCACATGATTCGAAGAATAGGATTTTGGCAGGATCGCAGTTGATGTGGGGCCCGATCAATGCCTAATTATCGGCCTACGGATTCTCTTCGCAGCAAACTCAGAGAGCGCTCTCGTCGCGTGAATTTTGTCTCACATCGTTTGAGGTCTAGTGCAATGATTCGGCAATGGCTCGGTTTTTGCTGTGGTGCTTGGCAGGCATTGCAAGCATCTCAATCTGTCGCAGGAACGACAGCAGCAAGAACTAGCTATGGCATTATTTCGACTCGATCGAAAAAATCAGTTTGCAAGTCCGACCTTGGTGTGGGGCCTCTCGTTTCTTTACGCCATTGTGGTGGGGTTGACCTTACAGAAATTAGTGCTGCCGCTCGTCCCATCGTTACACGCCGGCCATGGTTTGCTGCATCAGGATGCCCTGCATTATCACCTCGTGGCGGTCCAGCTCGCCGAGCGCATTCAGACCATCGGCTGGTCGGAATGGAGGCTCTTTCCGGCAATCGGAGGGGGAACGGGAAATGTAGGGTTGTTATCGGCGCTGTACGTGTGGTTTGGCCCCAATCCTGCCTGGTTTCTTCCTTTCGCTGCAGCGGCACACGCCACCGGAGCTACGGTCTTGTACCTGCTTGGGTCGGTGTTGTGGCCTGGTCGTGTGGGCCGGGTAGGTGGATTGGCGGCAGCGGCTCTCTTTGTGCTGTACCCTTCATCGATGTTGTCGTATGGACAAAACTACAAAGATCCCTTCTCAATCGCCGGAACGTTGCTTGTCGTGTACGGCTTTCTCTGCGCGGTGACCGCTTCTCATCCGGTCCGGTCAAAGCGGATTCTCGCGGCGATGATCGCAGGGACTCTGCTGATTTGGTGCATGCGTCCCTACGTACTCTTCGTTGTCTCCGGCGGGCTTGTAGCTGCCCTGGTGATCATGGCCGCCAACGCCGGTCTCCGCCATCGATGGGTCAGTGAAAGAGGCGCGCTCGCCAGAGGCCTGGTGTCTATCGTTCTGATCCTGGCCGCGGCGTTTGTGTTGCCACAAGGGCGCAACCAAGAAACCTTTAATTCTCAGTCCATTGTCAACAGTCTTGCTGCCAGTCCGTATCAGGGATGGGAGTGGAAATCCTCCGGGTGGGTTCCCGCACTAATCGAAGAGGGCCTGAAGCGATTGTCGGTTCTTCGGGTAGGTTTTGCAGCCCACGGAGCCTCTGTGGGAGCCGGTTCGCAGATTGATGCTGATAGAGTTCCAGACAGCGCCGGGAGCGCACTTGCCTATATGCCCAGAGCGGCGATAGTCGGATTGCTCGCACCTTTTCCTTCTTCCTGGATGGACAAAATGAGCCTGTTCCGTGTGGTGGGGGCCATGGAAACCGCACTGTGGTACCTGCTCATTCCAGGGCTGCTCTGGGCCATCACGGCACGTCCAAGTTCGGCGATGCTCTCCGGCATGATCGTCTGTGGAATCATGATCATGTTTTACAGCTATATCCAGCCGAATGTCGGCACGCTCTATCGGGTTCGTGGGGGGCCACTGTTCTTCTTCATCCTCTGCGGTGCCATCGGGTGGGCACGTATCGGACTCACCTTGTTGTCGTCGGCTCATCGGCGATGTCGAGATGACGTGTCGTCGGGAGTACTCTCCACTGAGTCGAAAGTTATCCCATCGATAACCGACGTGTCCGCTGCTGGAATTGCGGTGGTGTTTCTCACCGCTGTCTGGTACTTCGGTTTTCTGGTGCGCGATCTGGTGCTGGTCAACATGTATGGATTAGGCGGGCAGTTGGATGGTTTCTTGTCGGCTTCCATGATTCCCATGTTTCTCGTCGGGGTGTTGGTGTTGCCGTTGGCAGATGCCATGACGGCACCGTTCATCCAGGCCGGAGGCGGGGGTGTCAGCGAAGAGGCTGCGCGATTGGCTCGATCGTTCATATCTTTCGCGGCCATAGTCGTAGGGGTGGCGGCGGTCGGTCTTGTGGCGGCGGCCGAGTGGATTGCTCCGTGGTTTGTCTCCGGCCGAGCGCCTCACGATGTGCACGAGGCTGTTACGATGTTGCGATGGTTTTCTGCGCTGCTGGCGCTGTCTGCCTGGACAGTCGTGGGGAACGGAGTGCTGAATGCGGTGAATCGTCCGCTGGCGGCCTCGATTGCTCAGCTATGCGTTCCGGTCGTCACGATTGTCTCGATTCTTGTGTGGTCTGAAACATTCGGACTTCGTGCGGTGATTGCGGGAATGATTGCGGGCACGCTTCTGAATGCGTCAATTGCCTGGTATTTCACCCGCCGGGTCGGGGCTTCGCTTGTGCCCTTCTTCCCTGGCAGGTGGTCCGACCTGTCGTCTGTGTATCGAAACTACATCATGCTTGTGATGGTTGCGCTTCTGGTCGGCCTGACCATCCCGATCAATTTTGCCTTCGCGGCCAGGCTTGAGCCTGGGGCTGTGACGGCATGGGCGTTGGGGGGGAAGCTTGTCCAACTCTTGGCAGGTCTGGCGGCAGTGGCGTCGGCTGCCGTATTGACGCCGCACTTCGGCCGCCTCTTGGCCTTCCGGCGATCGTCTCAATTAGCCGGTGATGTCTATTTCATCGTGACGGTTTGTACCTGGCTGTCGATCTTGATGGCCCTCGTACTCTTCGCGTTTTTCGAACCCCTCGTACTGGCGTTGTTTCAAGGTGCCGAAAGCAGCGAGGGACAGGCAAGACATCTGGCGGGTATTCTTCGGGTGGGGAGCTTACAGATCCCTTTCGTCGTGGCCATGACGCTTATTATCAAGATTGCTGCGGTCTCCAGGCAGTCCTCTCGGGCTGTGGCAGCGGTCGGGATCGGCGTGGCAATCAACCTGATGTTGAACATGCTCTTGGTGCCGGTGTACGGCCTCTATGGAATCGCTGTTGCGACGGTAGCAGGATCAGCCTGTTCTGCGGCGTGTTTGATGATCACCGTACGCCGGTGCTGTGGACTCGATTGGGCACAGGTGTTGTTACTGAATGGGAGCTGGCTCACGATGTTTGGATTAGCCGTCGGTCTGTCTTATCAGAGTAGTGTGGCTATTGCCGTCGCGTGTATCTCGATGCTGGTCGTGCTTGTCGCGCAATGGCACGCATGGCAACGAGGAGGCGAGCCTTCTTTGCGGCACCCGATTGCTGATTCAAAGACCGCGGAACTTGCTGCATGAAGCCATCTTACCCGTGCGTGTGATGAGGTAAACAGACTCTCCCGCTCCAAATTCACGGACTCATGCCTCAGATTTGTACTTGAGGGATGAACCGGGCATGCGAGTGCGTGTTTCGGGAAACGTGTAATCACGCCGACCTATTTGTGTGGACTCGAAGAAATTTCACTCTCATTGTTTCGGCAATTTGCCTAGCGGGCCTTGTGTTTGCGACGTTCTGCTTCGTCTATGCGGCATCTTTCCTGGTTGCCGAGACCCCTCCAAAACAGGCGGATGTCGGGATCGTCCTGGCCGGTGATTTCAGCCGCGCACTCTATGCATCCGACTTGTATCATCAAGGATTTGTGCCAAGAGTCTGGCTTTCCCGGCCGGAGCGTGAGCGGTCTCTGCGGCAGTTGGATGCTCTCGGTGTGCCGTATCCCCGCCAAGAGGAAGTGAGTCGCGCAGTGCTTTTGCAAAAAGGGGTGCCTGCCGATCGTATCGAGCTAATCGGTAACGGGGTGGTCAGTACGATTGAGGAGGCGCGGGCTGTGGCCGAATTTCTAGGGCAACGCCCGGACATCCGTTCCCTCTTGTTGATTACGAGCCGGTTTCATGTGCGTCGGGCCGAGGCGATCTTTCGCTCGATCCTTAAAGATCATCCGCATCTCGAGATCCATGCAGTCGGGTCGCCGTACGACGGGTTTGTCGTCGATCGATGGTGGAAGGATCGGGATTCCGCCAGGCAGGTGGTCCTCGAGACGGCTAAGTGGCTGCTCTTTTGGATCTACACGGAGTTTTGATGTTTCCGCATTGGCATGTGAAAGGCGATCGACAAGGGGCGGGGTTCTAATGGGGAAGAATCGGCCGATTCGTGTTCTGCACGTGTGCACGATCTTCTTGACGGCACAGACGTTCATTGCGCCGGTCCTACGCTATTTGTCTCGACATGGCTACGAGGCGGCTGTCGCGTGCTCTCAGGAGTCAGCGGCGGATGGGCCGGTTTCTTCGGGGAGTCGGGACATCGAAGGATGCAAAGTGTTTTCAGTTGCGATCCCACGGACGATTCGGCCGTTCCAGGATCTTCTGGCTATTCGGCGACTGTGCCAGGTGATCCGCGAATTCAAACCCGATGTGATACATACGCAGACCTCTAAGGCCGGTATTGTAGGACGGCTGGCTGCCCGGTTGGCCGGTGTCCCCGTCATCATTCATACGGCCCATGCGTTTCCCTTTCACGCCTATCTGCCGTGGCCGGTTCAGTGGGCCTATATCTGGATCGAGCGATGGGTCGCGAGCTGGACGGACCTACTCATGGTAGACACCGAAAGTGTGCGAATGGATGGGGTGCGGCAGCGGATCGTTCAGGACGCGAGCCGAATCGTGACCGTGCCGATGGGCGTGGACCTGATGCGATTCTCGCCTTCTCTTGGCGGACCTGGTACTCTCCGTGACGCGCTTGGTTTGGGGAGACAAGCTCTGGTGGTCGGGACCGTGGCCCGGTTAGTTCCCGATAAGGGGCTGGAATGTTTTCTTCGGATGGCCGCCATCATTCGTGCTGAACGCGCGGATGTGAAATTCCTGATCGTCGGGGAGGGGCCGCTCCGCCAAAGTCTTGAGCAGATGGCCGAGTCGATCGGTATCGGACCGGATGTGGCGTTTGCCGGTCATCGGACGGATATACCCGAGATGATGCAGGCCATGGATCTGTTTGTGTTGCCGACGAGACGCGAGGGCTTCGGCGTGGTATTTGCCGAAGCGATGGCTATGGAGAAGGCCACGGTCGGAAGCGACATCGGCCCCATAGCCGAGGTTTTGGAGGATGGAGTCACCGGCTATCTGGCTCCAGCCGATGACCCCAAGGTGTTCGCGGCGCGTGCCCTGGAGTTGCTGCGCGATGAATCCAAACGGCGTACATTCGGGACCGCCGGCCGATGTCGTGTCGAGCGACTGTTTAGTCAGTCCCGGATGTGTGAGTCGATCGAAGGACATTATCGGCGTCTGCTGGCGCAAAAAGGAATAGTCCTGTGAGTCGGGGCGCTCAGCTGATTCTGAAGCATGGATGTGATCGTGCGGCGGCAGCCCTGCTTCTCCTCCTGCTTTCCCCATTTCTCATCGGAGTGTCACTCCTCATTCTCGTCAGCAATGGGTGGCCGGCGTTGTTCATCCAGGAACGGGTTGGGAAAGACGGGCAACTCTTTCGGTTGTATAAGTTCCGTACGATGGTGCGTGATGCGGTTCATCGCGGGCTTGGTACGACGGTCGGGCAGTCGGATGATCGGATCACCTGGGTGGGCGGGTGGCTGCGGACTTGGAGCTTGGATGAGCTGCCGCAGGTGTTGAATGTGTTGAAAGGCGACATGAGCCTCGTCGGGCCGAGGCCGACATTGGAGTACCAGGTGGCAGAGTACTCGGCCTTTCAACGGCGGAGGTTGGAGATGAAGCCCGGGATTACCGGTTGGGCCCAAGTGAACGGCCGGAACGCTCTACCATGGCCTCAACGCATCGAACTGGATGTCTGGTACGTGGATCACTTTTCGCTCTGGCTTGATCTCCGGATCTTGTGGCGTACGGTCGGGGTGTTTCTCCGCCGCGAGGGGCTGTACGGTGCCGGGGGCGTCAATGATGATTTCGGTTCTCCGAGGCAGCCGTGAAGAAGAAGCGCATCATTGTATTTGGGGCAGGCGGGCACGCCAAAGTTGTGGTGGATGTCCTCGAGCAGATGGGGATCTATCAGATCGTGGGACTCGTTGATGATAGCGTGGAGCTGAAAGGAACGGTCCGAGGCGGCTACTCTGTGCTCGGGAACAAAGACGATCTCGCCGGAATGAGCGGAGCAGGCATCGATGGCGTCATCGTGGCTTTAGGCGACAATTATCGCCGGAAACTTGTGCACGAAGAGGTCGAGCGGATGGGGTTCAGGCTTATTTCGGCGATTCATCCGTCAGCCGTCATCGGCAGCAGGGTCAGGATTGGAGCGGGAACCTTGGTGGTGGCCGGTGTTGTCGTGAATGTGGATACTGAAATTGGCGAGAATGTGATTGTGAATACCGGGGCCACCATCGATCACGATTGCCGGATCGCGGCCCATGTGCACCTGTCTCCCGGTGTCCACCTGGCCGGTCGTGTATCTATTGGAGAAGCTTCCCATCTCGGGATAGGCGCTGTGGTCCTACCCAATATCTCTGTGGGGAGGCATTGTATCGTCGGGGCGGGAGCGGTGGTGCGGGAAAATCTGCCCGACAAGGTGGTGGCCGTAGGCAATCCTGCCAGAATCATCAAACAGAATGAGGTGGCCCTTGGGTTCTGATGGAATGAAAATCCCGCTGTCTCAACCCGATTTGACGTGGGTTGAACGGAAAGCCGTGCTCGATGTCATGGAATCGACGTTTCTGAGCTTAGGGCCGAAATTGCCGGAGTTTGAGCGCGCGATGGCGCAGTATGTCGGCGTCAAGCACGCGATCGCCGTGAACAGCGGGACGAGCGCCTTGCACTTGATCGTCCGTGCCCTCGGAATCGGTCAGGGGGATGAGGTGATCACCACGCCGTTTAGTTTCATCGCATCGGCCAACTGTATCCTGATGGAAGGGGCTCGACCGGTGTTTGTCGATATCGATCTCGAGAGCTACAACATTGACCCTGCGAAGATTGAGGCGGCGATCACGCCACGGACCAAGGCTATTCTGGGAGTCGATGTCTTCGGCCGGTGTGCGGAATGGGATCGCATTGAAGCCATTGGGAAACGCAGAGGACTGCTGGTGATCGAAGATTCTTGTGAAGCGATCGGGGCTGAGGCGTTCGGGAGAAGGGCTGGAACATTCGGCGAGGCGGGCTGCTTTGCGTTCTATCCGAATAAGCAGATGACCACCGGCGAAGGCGGGATGATCCTGACCGATCGCGATGACCTCGCAGCCCTCTGCAAGAGCATGCGAAATCAGGGGCGAGACGAAGGGCAGGCCTGGTTGGAACATGCCAGATTGGGGTTCAATTATCGGCTCAGCGATATTCAGTGCGCGCTCGGCATTGCCCAGCTTTCGCGGTTGGAGGAACTCTTATCGAAACGGGCGGCGGTCGCCGAACTGTACGGCAACAGGCTGGGGACGCTAGAGGGGCTCATCATCCCGAAGAGGCCGACACAAGGCCGGATGAGTTGGTTCGTCTATGTGGTGCGGTTGGCCGACCGGTTTTCCCGTGAGGACCGGGATGCCATCCTGCGCGGGCTGAAGGACCAGGGAATCGGATGCAATAACTATTTTGCCCCGATTCATTTACAGCGGCACTATCAGAGCACGTTCGGGTTTAAGGCGGGGGATTTCCCCATCACCGAGCATACGAGCGATCGAACCATCGCCTTGCCGTTTCATTCTGCGATCACCGCCGATCAGGTCGATCAGGTGGCGGTCTGTCTCACTGAGCAGATCCGACTGGTACGGGAGCGCAAGTAAGTCTGCGCATTCCTCGTCCTCGGGGTGAGGTTGCGGGATGTTTGGTGTTGCAGGCCTGTCCAGGAAGCCTCCTGCGGGTCGTGTGAGTTGAAGCGTGCATGATGGAAGGATGTCCTCGGCGCCTTGATGGATTCTCTGAATCGTGATGAGCCAGCCTCGTGGTCGCTTGACGGGATCCTCGTCATCAATCCGAGGGATTTCGTCGATCGCCGGAGGAGCATTGAACGGCAACTGCAGCCGCTCGGATTAGCCTATGAGTTCATCCATTCCTACGATGTCGCCGATTTGGACGCCGCGATTACGGCGCGATACTTTACGGGCGAACTGCTCAGTCCCGGGCAGCGGTCCTGTGCGCTCAAGCATCTTCAGGCGTTGCGTCTCGTTGCCGAACGCCAATGGCAGCGTGCGCTGATCCTGGAAGATGATGCACTCCTCGCCGTGCAATTTGTTCCTCGGCTCCAGGCGGCGCTCCAAGAATCTGCGTCCATCGCTTCTCCGCATGTGCTCTTCATCGGCAGTGGGGGGAACCTCTATACACCCAGGCGGATGCAGGTCCCGGGCCGGCATTTGTACAAGTCCACTCGCGGACGCTTGGGAGAGGCCTATGTGCTCGGGAGCCACGTGGCTCGTCAGCGGATCGAGTGGATTGAAGCCCATGGGATCCCCTTGCCGATCGATAATCTGTTTGAGCAGATTGACCGGGAATGTGGCATCGATCTCTATTGGCTCGAGCCTCCGATTGTCGAGCAGGGGAGTAAGAACGGGCGGTTTCAATCGGTGTTGGAGCCTGCGCCTCCCAAATTCGTTCGGCGGATCACGGCGGCTCTGCAGAAGATTCGTCGGAAGTATCTCTACTAATCGGGCATCTCGTTCCCGTACAAGCAGGTATTGAGGGTATGTTTAAAATCGAGTCCGACCATCTCATCGATTTTGCGCGGATCGCAGCGATTATTGCCTGCGTCGGACTCTTGTACTCGCCGTCAGTCGGGACTGTGGGCCTGGTTGGCGCGGTCGTGGCCTTCCTTGCCAGCGGTCAGGCGGTGGTTCGTCTCAAGCGAGTCCTTTCGAGGCCGTCGGTCTATTGGGCGATTCTTTTTTTAGGGATGGTCCTGATCGGGACGATGTATGCGTCGGTGCCCTGGGCGGTTCGATGGATGGATCTGTTCAAGTGGCGCACCATTCTCTGGTTTATTCTGGTTCTGGCGATTTTTGATGAACGTCGCTGGAGAGAGCGACTGCTGATCATATTTCTTGCGGGGACGGCCGTGGGAGCCGTCGTCTCGTCTGCCGCCGCCGCCGGGTGGATTACGCTGTGGCGCGCGCCCGAGCATCTGCTCAGAATTTCCGGTACCCAAGGGATGGCCTTTGCGTGTGCGGCCTTGATCTGTGTCTGGGCCGTCTTGGAAAAAGAATTAATGGGACCGGTTCCTTGGGTCTGGCCGCTGCTCGGAGGGGTGTATGTGACCAATATTGTTTTTGTGACCGACTCCCGAAGCGGGTACGCCATCTTGGGCCTGGGCCTGTGTGTGCTGCTGTCATGGAAGGCGTCCTGGAGAGGCCGGTCGCTGATCGTCGCGGGTTTGTTGTTGGCGTTGGGTCTCGCGCTGACCGTCTCGCCGCGGATGTATGGCAAGGTGCAGCTCGCCGTCACAGAGTGGGCGCATGAATCTGAACTTTCGGGCTTGACCAGCTTCGGCATCCGGCGTGTGTGGTATCTCAATACAGTCGAAATCATCGGCGAGCATTGGCTGGCAGGGGTCGGCACCGGCGGGTTTCCGGAGGCCTATCGAGAGCACATCGCCGGAAAGTACCCTGCAGATGATTGGCGGTCTCTGGCGACGACAGATCCTCACAATCAATATCTGGGAATCTTTACGCAGCAGGGGATCGTTGGACTCGCGGTCTTTCTCGCCTGGTTGGTGGCGGTCGGCCGCGACCGGTCCGGTCCTCCGGTCTATCGAAACCTGGCGGTGGCTATTCTCTGCGGGTGGTGTGTGACCAGTTTGTTCAGTTCACACTTCCGGACGTTTGTCGAAGGTCATCTGCTGGCTACTTTTCTGGGGGTGCTTTTGGCCGCTGAGAGTCATCCGCGGCTGGAGCCGCCCGTGGAACCTAATATTATTCAAGGAGCAATAGGGTGAAGGTTTCGGTCTACATCATTGCCTATAACGAGGCGGGTAAAATTGCCGATACCATCAAGAGCGTGCTGTGGGCGGACGAGATTATCTTGGCGGACTCAGCCAGCACAGACGGAACAGATCGGATTGCGGTGGAGATGGGGGCGCGGGTCGTCCAGATTCCGTTTGAAGGGTTCGGTCATCTGCGCAACCGGGCCATCGCCGCGTGCTCGCACGAGTGGATTCTAAGTATCGACACCGATGAGCAGTGCACGCCGGAAGTCCGCGATGAAATACTCGCCTTGCTGGCCGGATCCCCCGCGCATGATGCCTACCTCGTCCCCCGGCGGAATTACTTCATGGGGCAATGGGTGGCGCATTCCGGCTGGTATCCGAATTTCAGGCAACCTCAATTCTTTCGCAAGGGCGCGATGACGTATGTGGAGTCTCCCGTTCATGAAGGCTATGAATTGCTGACTTCCAAGGCGGTGGGGCGGCTGACGCATGCGATCTGGCAGGTTCCGTTCAGAAACTTCGAAGAAGTGCTCAAGAAGGCGAACCGCTATTCCACGCTTGGGGTGCTGAAGATCGCCGACAAACGTGTGTCGATGGGGCAGGCTCTGGCGCATGGCCTGTGGTCGTTCATCAAGCACTATGTCTTCAAGAAGGGATTCCTGGACGGCTGGCCTGGATTTGTGATTGCGTTCGGGAATTTCGAGGGCACGTTCTACCGGTATGCCAAGCGATATGAAGCGCAAGAACATTGGCCGCTCCCCACGCAGGCTCCGCTGCGCCGGCCAGGCGGGTCTCCATCGGCATGAAAACTGCGGTCATTGTTACGACTTATAACCGACCCGATGCCTTGGATGCAGTCTTGTCTGGCTTTGAGGCGCAGACCGATCAGGGTTTTGAAGTTGTGGTGGCCGATGACGGGTCGACATCCGAGACCGCTGCGGTCATTCACGATTATCAGCGTCGGAGCAAGGGGTCTGTTCGGCATGTGTGGCAGGAGGATCGAGGCTTCCGTGCCGCGGCCATTCGCAATCGAGCGGTCGCCGCCACGACAGCGGACTATATTATCTTTACAGATGGGGATTGTATTCCGTCCCGACAGTTTGTTCAGGCACACAAGCGCTTGGCGGAGCCGGGCTATTTTCTCGGCGCGAATCGGGTGCTGTTGTCTGCCGGGTGTACGCAGCGAGTCCTGCGCGAGCAGCTTCCTGTTCAGCAATGGTCATGGGTGCAATGGGCTCACGCCTGGGCCGGTCGCGATATCAACCGCCTCTTGCCGCTCCTGGCATTGCCGGATGGCGAATTTCGTAAGCGGGCTCCGAACCGATGGGAAGGGATGAAGACCTGCAATTTGTCAGTCTGGCGGAGCGATCTCTTGCGCGTCAATGGCTTGGATGAGTCCTATGAAGGCTGGGGGCTGGAGGATTCCGATCTGGTTATCCGACTGTTACGGATCGGGGTCAAACACAAGTCTGCGCGCTATGCTGCGCCGGTGTTTCATTTGTGGCATCAAGAGCAGGCGAGAAGCCGGCTGGAAGCGAACCGGACGCGATTGGATCAGGTACTGCGAACACAGGACACAGAAGCTGTGGTCGGACTCAGCCGGTATCTGATGGAGGCCAGATGAGCCGTATCAAGGGCAGAGACGCTGGTCAGGTTGTGAGCGGGCGGTTGATTGAATGCTGCCCGGTCGGGTGTTCGGACACATTGGCGGAAACAACGATTGTCTTGCCGGAAGGGCCATTGCGGCGCTGCCAGGCGTGCGGCCAGCTCGTGAGCCAAATTACGGCAACGGCGTATGCCAGCTCGATGAAAGAGTTTGATACGCCGAGAGGGACGCTCCCGACTCTGCGCACGCAGCGCAGACACGATGCGCGGGCTGCCAAGTTGTTTGGGATGGTGAACACACTCATTCGTTCCGAGTCGGGAACGGGTGTCAGGCTTCTCGATATCGGATGTTCCAGCGGGGCGTTGCTTCGAAGCGCGATGATGCATGGGTTCGATGCCGAAGGGGTCGAGCCTGCGGCGCAAGCGGCGGAGTTTGCCAAGAGCACAGGGTTGAAGGTCTTTCACGGGTATCTTGAGGCGGCACGCTTCCCGGAATCGAGTTTCGATGCGGTGACCTTGATGGAGGTCATCGAGCATCTTCCGGATCCCAGTGTGCTGTTAAGAGAGGTTGGGCGGATACTCAAGCCGAATGGTGTGCTCGTAGTGGGAACGGGCAATGGCGCGAGTTGGACGGTCCGGTTGGTCGGCGCCCGCTGGGGATATTTTCAGGTGGCGGAGCATGGCGGCCATATCAGCTTTTTTAATCCGTTGTCGCTGGCCATATTGGCGCAGCGGTGCGGATTTGATGTAGAGCGGAGCGAAACCAGGCGGGTCTCTCTGGCGGAGCGGAAGGAGGCTGGTTACCTGTCGTATCGTCTGCTCAGAGTTGCGACAGAAGTCTTGGCGATGCCGGCTCGCATGTTCGGTAAAGGCCACGACATGCTGGTATTTCTTCGAAAGCGTCCAATATAGGCGTTGTCATTGGTGGATCCCCTTCCCGGACTCAAAATTGCCGTGCTAATCAAGCGCTTCCTGAGTACCGGCGGTGCCGAGAAGTATGCGATGGAAGTGATTCGGCGCCTGGCGTCAGAGCATGAGGTGCATGTGTTCGCGCAGGAGTGGTCGTTTCACGGGCCTGAACCTATTACGTTTCACAAGATTGCGAGGGTCTGTCGCAAACCGGCCTGGTTGAATCAGCTTTTCTTCTCCTGTTTCTGTCGCAGGGCGGTGGGGCAGGGGTTTGATGTGGTGCATTCGTTCGAAAAGGTTGCGTCATTCGATGTGATGACGGTGCAATCGCCGTGTTTCAAATCTTCCGGTATCGCAGCCGACAAATCGTGGAACCGGATGCTGGGCTGGATGAGGCTGGCATTCAGTCCTCGCAAACTTGCGTGGCTGTGGCTGGAGCGGGAACAGTTTTCTGACGATCCGGCACGAGTCCTGATTGCCGTGTCGGGGTATGTGAAACGAAATGTGCAGGCGCAGTATCCCCTTCCTGATGACCGGTTTAGACTCGCCTACACCGGAGTTGAGGTTTCACAGGCAGCCGTGACTGCTTCGAATCACGAGAGGGATGAGCTCCGAGCTCGATGGGATATCGGTATCAACGACCTGGTTGTCTTGTTTGTCGGGACGGAGTTCAAGCGGAAGGGATTGGATGCGCTCCTGCAAGGTTTTGCCAAGGTGCCGCGTGCGCGATTCAAGCTGCTCATTGCCGGCGGCGGGGGAGAGCGACTCGAATTTTACAAGAATCTTGCCGATCGGTTGCAACTGGATTCCGAGGTTCGGTTTCTAGGGTTGATCGACGGTATTGATCGGATCTATCCGATCGCTGATATCTACGTTCTGCCCACCCTGGCTGATCCCTGTCCGCTTGCCCCCCTTGAGGCCATGGCAGCTGGAGTGGCCTCAGTCATGAGTTCATCGACGTATAACGGGACGGCCGAACTGATTCGACAGGGAGAGGCCGTGATTCTGTCGAATCCTCATGACCCGGAGGAGATCGCGGCGGTCTTACTCAAACTCATGAACCCTCATGTCCGACAGCAGGTGGCGGAGAGGGGACAGCAATTAGTGCGTCAGCTCACCTGGGATAATACCGCTGCGGTGACAGCAGCGGCCTACCAAGACGTCATTCAATTGAGGCGTGTAAATAGACATGTTGCAGGAATAGTCAAAGGTGCTCACGGTTGCTCGGCAACGATCCGGTAGAAGGTGACGGTGAAAAAAACGTATCACAGTGTGCTAGTGGTGTGCACCAGGCGAATCGGCGACGTGTTATTGGCCACACCGGTCATCCGCTCGCTGAAGGTCGCTGCCCCTCATGCCGCGATCGATATGCTGGTGTTCAGCGGGACGGAGGACGTTGTCACCGCCAATCCCGATATCCGTCGAGTGTGGACCGTATCCCCCGGGGCTTCTGTACGAGAATCGTTGACGATGCTGTCGCAGATTTGGCGTCGGTATGATCTTGCCTTGTCAGTTCTGCCCGGCGACCGGCCTGTGTTCTATGCCTGGGCGGCCGGGCGGCATTCGATGGCGACCGTCACTCCTGAACGGAAGTCGTGGTGGAAGCGGTTGTTGCTTGACGGCCAGGAATCATTCGACAATTACGATACGCATACGGTGGTCATGAATCTGCGGTTACTCAGGGTGCTCGAGGTGGCCGCGATTTCGACTCCGGTTGTGACCTGGACATCTGAAGACGAGGTGGCTGCGCGAAGTGTGTTTCCGGGTATGGAGGGAAGCGAACGCTACGCCGTCCTTCATGTGACCCCCAAGTTTGTCTATAAGGCGTGGACCGCATCCGGCTGGGCCATGCTGGGCCGATGGATCAGGAATTGTGGGGTAACGGTTGTGGTGGTGGGAGGGACTTCGCCGGACGAGCGTGTTACAGTCTCCCGGATATTGGATGGACTGCCTTCCGATGTTATCGATCTGACCGGCCGGGTCACATTGCGCGCGCTCGGGCCCATACTGAGCCGGGCGGCGCTCTATGTTGGGACTGATACCGCCGTGACCCACATGGCTGCGGCGCTTGGTGTGCCGACCATTGCATTGTTCGGCCCCTCGAATCCGGTCAAGTGGGGGCCATGGCCGAGCCATTGGCCTGCAGATTCCCCAAGCCCTTGGAAGAGGGTGGGGTCTCAGCGACAGGGCAATGTGTATGTGTTGCAGGGGGAAGGCGATTGTGTGCCGTGCCTCCACGAGGGCTGCGGACGCCACGTCAGCAGTGTGAGCGATTGTCTGCAGCAGCTACCGGTGAGTCGGGTCATCGAAGTTGCAGAACAGTTGCTCCAGCAGCAACACAGGCGTCCGGCCATAGTGGATGCGTGACGAAAACCTGAGGGGAAGTTTGTGAGGCGTCTGGCAATTACGCTGTTTCAATGGGCTGTACAGAGGTATGGCCAGCTTGTGCTGCGATCTCGATCGCTCCTCGTGTTGGCCACTCATCTGGGCTTAATTGTGGGCGCGCATCTGAGCGCATTTGCCCTTCGATTTGAAGGGGAGGTGCCGCCCCCCTTTGATCGCATGATGTGGCGGTATCTGCCTCTTGTGTTGGTGATCTATTGGGGTGGGTTGTGGCTATTTGGCATCCAAAGCGGGTTATGGCGTTATGTCGGGTTGCATGATCTTCGGCGGATCTTTTGGGCCTCTCTTGCGAGTTCTGGAGCGTTTTGGGTTTTCACCCACGTTGCCCTTGGTCAGATCCAATATCCTCGATCGGTCATTGTCCTTACGGGCCTCCTGAGCGGAGTCTACATTGCCGGCATCAGATTGGTGGTTCGCTGGTTTCGGGAATGGCTTCAGATCGTAGGTCCCACAGCGAGACGGGTTCTCATTGTGGGGGCTGGCCATGCCGGAGAACTGTTAGCCAGAGACATGTTGTCAGACCCCAGCTTCAACAGCCGTCCGGTGGGATTCATCGATGATGATCCCGTGAAGCGAAAGATGAAGATTCACGGGGTGCCCGTGGTTGGAACGATCGCTGATATCAAGCGTGCCGCAGATCGGCTGGAAGTCCACGAGATTATTGTGGCGTTGCCGTCTGCCGGGACCGGTACCAAGCAGAAGATTCTCGCTGCGTCTGAAGGCTGTACGGCGCCGATCAAGATCTTGCCCAATGTGAAGCAATTGCTGGGAGATCCTGTGTCTCTTCAGCAGGTGCGGGCGATGAGTTTGGAAGACTTGCTTCAACGGGAACCGATCCAGACTGATCGGCAGGAATTGCATCCGCTGATTGCCGGCAAGACCGTGCTCGTGACAGGGGCGGGAGGATCGATCGGATCGGAGTTGTGCCGCCAGATCGCATCCTATCGGCCGGAGTCTTTGGTGTTGTTTGAACGCTATGAAAACTCCCTTCATGCGCTGCTGTTGGAGTTGCGCGCGACATTTCCCGCTGTTGGTGTTCTTCCAATCATCGGCGATGTCACGGTCCCTGAACGGGTGGCCGAAGTGTTTCGTCAGACGGGGCCTGACCTCGTCTTTCATGCGGCAGCCCACAAACATGTGCCATTGATGGAGCTGAATCCGAAGGAGGCAGTCCGGAACAATGTGCTGGGCACCCGTATCGTCGCTGAAGCGGCATTGGCGGCGGGAGTCGATCGGTTCGTGTTGATTTCAACGGACAAAGCCGTCAATCCCACGAGTGTGATGGGCGTGACCAAGCGCATTGCGGAGCAAGTCATTCAGGGGTTTAATCACCGGGGTCGGACCAAATATACCGTGGTGCGCTTTGGGAATGTCTTGGGGAGTAACGGCAGTGTTGTGCCATTGTTTACGGAGCAGATTCGCAAAGGCGGTCCGATCACGGTGACGGATCCGGAGATCAAACGATTCTTCATGACGATTCCTGAGGCCGTTCAGCTGGTGTTGCAGGCGAGTGTGATCGGGCAAGGCGGGGACGTGTTTGTGCTGGATATGGGTGAACAGATCAAGATTGTGGATTTGGCTCGGAACATGATCGTGCTGTCCGGCTTGGTGCCGGGGAAGGATATCGAAATTCAGTTCACCGGGTTGCGCCCTGGAGAGAAGCTCTACGAGGAGCTGTTTGATGAAAGTGAACAGACCGAATCAACGGCACATGAAAAGATCAATCGTGCGGTCAGCCCACTTGCGCAAGCCGATCTCGACCAATGGTTGGATCAGCTAGGGGCGAATCTTCTGCAGTGGAATGAAGACGACCTCCTGCTGCAACTCCGGCGGCGTATCCCGAGTTTCACGCCGACGGTTCCTCAACGGGTCTCCTGACCAGGTGTCTTTCCTGCTTTCATCGTGGAAATTAAATCAGGTAGGAAAAACAGCTTCTTCCCTCTATAGTTCGAACGGGTATCAACCGATATAAACGGGGCAGAGGCGGCGAAGATGACTCAGATTGGGAGGGGCTGATTGTGAAAGGCGTTGTGCTTGCCGGTGGGCTGGGAACCAGGCTCATGCCCCTCACGAAAGTCACGAATAAGCATCTTCTGCCGATTTATGATCGGCCCATGATCTATTACCCGATCCAGGCGTTGGTCAATGCAGGGATTCGAGACATCATGCTGGTCACCGGTGGAAACAATGCCGGTGATTTTCTCAGGCTTCTGGGGAACGGCAAGGAATTCGGGCTGAGGCATCTGAACTATACCTATCAGGAAGGGGAAGGCGGGATTGCCGATGCCCTTCGTCTGGCGGAACATTTTGCGGACGGCGAGGCGATCTGCGTGATTCTTGGCGATAATATTATTGAAGGCAATATTGCCATTGCCGCCGAGGCTTTTCGGCAGCAGAAGATCGGGGCAAAGATTCTCCTGAAAGAAGTGAAAGACCCGCAGCGATTCGGTGTGCCCGTGTTGGAAGGCGAGCGTGTGCTGAAGATCGAGGAGAAGCCGGCCCATCCAAGATCGGCCTATGCGGTGACAGGGTTGTATTTCTATGATGCGCAGGTGTTCGATATTATCAAAACGCTGAAACCGTCAGGGCGAGGTGAATTGGAAATTACCGACGTCAACAATGCCTACATTGCAGCGGGGACGCTGACGTGGGATCTGCTTGAGGGCTGGTGGACCGATGCCGGCACCATTGAGTCTCTTCATCTCGCCAACCAATTGGTCAGTCGGACCGGGGCAAACAAGCTGAGCACTGAATGAAGATCCTCCTCACCGGCGGCGCCGGATTTATCGGATCCCATCTCGTTCGGCGATTGCTGACCCGGCCGGAGCATCAGGTCGTCAACCTCGACGCCCTTCGGTATTCCGGCAATCTGGCCAACCTCGAATCTGTGCAACAGCATTCCCGCTACCGGTTTGTCCAGGGAGATATCTGTGATCAGCCGCTCGTGGAGTCGGTGATCCGGGACCATCAGATCGACGGGGTCATCAATTGTGCTGCGGAAACGCACGTCGATCGATCTATTCTCGATCCGGGCAGCTTTGCACGGACCGATGTGGTCGGGACGGGCGTGTTGTTGGAAGCGGCACGCCAGGCAGGGGTCCGCCGATTTCTCCAAGTCAGCACCGATGAAGTCTATGGCAGTGTTGAAACCGGGACATCGAGCGAGACCGATCGTCTGGCGCCTCGTAGCCCGTATTCCGCGAGCAAGGCAGGCGGGGAGTTGCTGGCGCTCAGCTATTGGACGACCTATCAATTTCCCGTGGTCGTGACCAGGGGGAGCAATACCTATGGTTCTCACCAGTATCCGGAGAAATTCATTCCGCTCTTTGTCACCAATGCCATCGATGCGCAGCTTCTTCCGCTCTATGGGGATGGCCGTCAGTGCCGCGACTGGCTTGCTGTCGAGGACCACTGTGCGGGGATCGAGCACGCATTCCTGCACGGAGAGCCTGGGACGGCCTACAATATCGGCGGGGGAAATGAGCGCGAAAATCTCGCGGTGGCTGAGATGATTCTCGACTCTCTAAGAAAACCGAAGACCCTTCTGCGGTATGTCAGTGACCGCCCAGGCCATGACCGCCGGTATGCGGTCGATTGCAGCCGCCTGCGGGAACTGGGCTGGAAGCCGGCCGTGTCGTTTGCAGATGGGCTCCGTGAAACAGTCCGGTGGTACCAGGAACACGAATCCTGGTGGCGGCCGATCAAGTCGGGTGAGTTCAAGCGCTATTACGAAGAGCAGTATCGTCGTCGTTTGGAAGAAGGGACGGCATGCGGATCCTGATCACCGGTGCCAACGGGCAATTGGGGTGCGAATTACGTCGGGTATTCGCCTCCGAAACTCTCATTCTGAAGGATCTTCCTGATTTCGACCTGACAGGATCGCAGGTAGAAGAGGATGTCGCAGAGGCAAGGCCCGATCTCATTATTCACGCAGGAGCCTATACCGATGTTGATGGTGCCGAGCGCGAGCCCGATCGGGCGATGGCGATCAACGCGTTCGGAACCGCGCAGGTGGCACGGGCGGCAGTGCGAGTCGGCGCCCGGTTGCTGTACATCTCGACGGACTATGTCTTTCCAGGGACTCAGCGACACCCCTACAGCGAAGACGATGTGCCGGCTCCCATCAATGCCTATGGGCTGTCGAAATGGCGAGGTGAGCAAGTGGTGGCGGAGTCGGGGGCGGATGCCCTGATCGTTCGGACGGCATGGCTATACGGTTCGATGGGGAAAAACTTCGTCAAGTCGATCATGCGTGCAGTTCAGACGCAATCCTCCCTCCGGGTGGTCGACGATCAACGAGGATCCCCCACTTCAGTTGAAGATCTGGCCGCAGTCATCAAGGCGACGGCTGCAGGATCGGTGCGAGGCATTCTGCATGTGACCAACCGGGGAGATTGTACCTGGTATGAATTCGCTCGGGCGATTGTGGATGAAATGAATCTCGAAATTCCGGTCGTTCCCATCTCAACGGTAGAAGCCGGGCGACTGGCTCCGCGCCCACCCTATTCGGTGCTCGGACAGCAGCGGTTAGCGCGGCTGGATCTTGTTCCTCGTGACTGGCGTGAGGCCCTGAACCAGTTCGTCAAGGCTGAGCGGGCATTGGTTGCGGTCCATCCGTAGCGTCGTTGGCTATCCCCTCGTTCTCCGTCCAAATCATTTTTCCTTTGTAACAAGCAGGTGAATCGGTAAGATGGGATACAAGGCTTCTGCCATCAGTAGCTTTTGCTAGGTGAGAGGACGTTCATGTCTGGGAATGAGAATACTGTGAAAGAGAAAGGTTCCGAGCGAAGTCGGCTAAGTGAAGTTCGTCTGTTTGCGACGGATGTCGATGGGGTGCTGACGGATGCGGGTATGTACTATGCCGAATCGGGCGATGAATGGAAGAAGTTCAACACGCGCGATGGGATGGGGATCAAGCTGCTGCAAAAGGCCGGCTATGTGACGGCGATTGTCACGCAGGAACGAACGAAGATTGTGGCGCGGCGCGCTGAAAAGCTCGCGATCCCAGAGCTGCATCAGGGTGTGATGGATAAGCTCACGGTGATTCGCGAGATGGCCAGCCGCCATGGTTTATCATTGAGCCAGGTTGCCTATATTGGTGACGATGTGAATGACCTTGAGGCGCTGCGCGCGGTCGGGTTCTCGGCGGCTCCGGCTGATGGCATGCCGATCGTATGCGACGCCGTGCACTATGTGTGTCGAAAAAAAGGTGGAGAAGGGGCCGTGCGTGAAATTGCAGAGATGCTGCTCAGTGCTCGTGTGGATGTAGCTTGAATACGGTGTGTTGAGAATAAGGGGATCGCTTATGAAGGCGCGAATGCACAATCTGTATCCGGTGATCATGGCCGGGGGAAGCGGGACCAGGTTTTGGCCTTTGAGCCGGCAATTGTTTCCCAAACAGTTGCTGAAAATCGGAGGAGATCAGACGCTGATTCAGCAGACGATGCAGCGGGTACTGGGGTGTGCGCCGTCGTCTCAGGTGCTTATCTCGACGAACGCGGCTCAGGCGGAGTTGATTCGAGGTCAGCTGGGCGAGTGGAAGAGTGAGCTGAAAGACGGATTTATTTTAGAGCCTGAGGGGCGGAATACCGCACCGGCGATCGCGTTGGCGGCGCTCGAAGTCGTGCGGCGCGATCCGAACGGACTGATGCTGGTAGTGCCGGCCGATCATGTGGTGTCTGGGCAAAGGGAATTTTCTGCTGCAGTGGCGCTGGCTTCGCAACTCGCGGATGAGGGCTATCTCGTCACATTTGGAATCAAACCGATCAGGCCGGAAACCGGCTATGGCTACATCAAGCCGAATGGACGAAAGCTGTTGGGCGCGCGGGGAACGCTCAAAGGGTATCGCGTGGATAAATTCGTGGAGAAGCCGAACGCTGCCAAGGCCGCACAGTATCTCAAGGCAGGACAGTACTATTGGAACAGCGGGATGTTTGTGTGGCGCGCCGCGACGATCCTCGAGGAAATTCGGACGCACCAGCCTGCGCTTGGGAAAGTCGTGGATCGCATCGCCCAATTGCAGACCTCAGGCGCTCCCAAGCAGACGATCGATGAAGTCTACCGATGGGCGATGTCGGTCTCCATCGACAACGGCGTCATGGAACTCTCGTCCAAGGCGGCCGTCGTTCCCGTGAAATTCCGGTGGTCTGATGTCGGGAGTTGGGGAAGTTTGGACGAAGTGGCCGAGAAGGACAAGTCTGGGAATGTGCTGGTCGGGCGGGTCATCGACCTCGAAAGCTCACGCTCGATCGTGTATGCCGATCGGCGGGTCGTGGCCACGATCGGCCTTGAGGACATGGTGGTGGTGGATACGCCCGATGCCACGCTGGTCTGCCCGAAGTCTCGCGCGCAGGATGTCAAGAAGGTGGTGGAGATTCTCAAGCAGCAGAAGGCGCCGGAACATCTCGAGCATCTGACCGTCCATCGTCCCTGGGGATCCTACACGATTCTCGAAGAGGGAGCCGGCTTCAAGGTGAAGCGAGTGACGGTGAATCCAGGCGGGCGCCTCTCGCTTCAGTTGCACCACAAGCGGAGCGAGCATTGGGTCGTGATTGCGGGAACTGCACGGGTCACGAGAGGTGAAGAGGTGTTTGACCTTCAGGTCGGACAGAGTACCGCGATTCCCGTCCAGACCAAGCATCGGTTGGAAAATCCAGGCAAAGAGACCGTTCATATTATCGAAGTTCAGAATGGTCCGTATCTTGGGGAAGACGACATCGTGCGATTTAAAGATGATTACGGACGAACCGCTAACGCGTAGGAGATAGAGGAGCGGCTATGGGATTGTTTCGCGAATACGACTTGCGCGGCATCGTTGGGAAAGAACTGACCGTGGACATTGCCGAGCTGGTGGGGCGTGCGTATTGTACGCATGTGCGAGGGCGCGGTGCGAAGACGGTCACCGTGGGGCGAGATGGCCGGCTGAGTTCTCCGGAGTTGTACCACGCGCTGGTCAAGGGGTTGCTGGCCGGCGGCCTCAATGTGATCGATATCGGGATCTGTCCCTCTCCGTTGGTCTATTTCTCGTTGCACACCTTGCCGGTCGACGGCGGGATCATGATTACCGGGAGCCATAACGCCGCCGAGTACAACGGGTTCAAGATTTGTGTCGGGAAAGAAGCGATTCACGGTGACGAGATTCAGGCCCTGCGGCGTGTGATGGAGCAAGGGCAGTTTGTCTCCGGTCGGGGAACGCTGACCGAGCATCCCATCATTCCCGACTATCTGGCCTATATCAAGAAAAGCTTCGCCGGAGTGGATGCGAAACGATTGCACGTGGTCATTGATTGCGGCAGCGGTGTGGCGGCGCTCATTGCGAAGGATGCCTTGGAATTATTGGGTTGCAAGGTGACGGGACTGTATTGCGAATTGGATGGTCGATTCCCGCATCATCACCCGGATCCCACGGTGTTGGAGAATCTTGCGGACCTTATGCACGCGGTCAAGGAGCACAAGGCGGATGTGGGTATCGGCTATGATGGCGATGCGGATCGGATCGGGGCCGTGGATGAGCATGGGCAAGTGTTGTGGGGCGATCGATTACTGGTGATCTATTCTCGTGATATTCTGGCGGTCAAGCCGGGCAGCACGATCATCTCCGAAGTGAAAGCGTCACAGAGCCTCTACGATGATATTGCCAAGCATGGCGGCCGTCCGGTGATGTGGAAGACGGGCCATTCGCTGATCAAGGCGAAGATGAAAGAAGAGAAGGCCGTCTTGGCGGGTGAAATGTCCGGGCACATGTTCTTTGCCGATCGGTATTTTGGTTATGACGATGCGGTCTACGCCTCTTGCCGGCTCGTGGAGATTCTTGCCAAGGGCGTGAAGCCGCTCTCTGCGTTGGTCGCCGATCTTCCGGATACAACAGTGACGCCGGAAATTCGTGTGGATCTTCCCGACGCGATCAAATTCGATGTCGTCAAGCGGGTTCGTGATCGGTTCGAAACGTATGCCAAGACCAAGCAGGGGCTTGGTCCGGAACAGCGCCGGGTTCGTGAGCTGGTGACGATCGATGGAGTGCGCGCGGTCTTCGACGATGGCTGGGGGTTGATTCGGGCGTCGAACACTCAGCCGGCATTGGTGCTGAGATTCGAAGCCACGACGCCCGCAAAACTTGATGCGATTCGTGCGATTGTGGAAGGCGAATTGGCCGATGTGCGTCGGGAACTCGAGCGATAGTGCCGAGGTTGCTGTATTCGCCTCGTCGGATGCTCCTTTCCAATACAACGTGCGCTCTAGCCTGGTTACTCTGCTTGCTTTCAGCCTGGGTCTCCGGCCCGGCCTATGCCGATGAGAGCGTTCTTTCTCCAGCTCGCCCGTTCAGGGTGGGTGAGCGGCTGACCTACGATATTACCTTTCTCAATATCAGTGCAGGAACGGCTGTGATGGAGGTCGGTTCAGGCGATGCCGCCGGCGATCATCCATCCGGGAAATTCATCACGACAGCTGTGTCGAGCCCAAAGGTCACCAGATTTTTCCCTGTCGATAATCGTGTCGAATCCCTGACGGATCTGACGACGCTGTTGCCGGAACACATGACCTTCCGGAGGCGAGAGGGGAAAAAGAAGGAGGATATCGAGTACGTCTTTCATCGGAAAGACAACACCGTCTCAGCCACCCGAGGCGGGATCACGGAAGTCCTTCCGATTCCAGCCGATACCCAGGATCTGATTTCCTGTCTCTATTATGTGCGAAGCCTGTTGTCGCTGAAGCAGGGCGCATCCCAGGCCTTGACGGTCTACCACGATAAGAAGATTCGCCAGGTTGAAGTGCGGGTCGAGAAGATTGAGATGCTGGATGGGCCTTGGGGAAATCTAGAAACGGCGCAAGTCCTTGTGGTCATGCCGTTTCAAGGGATCTTTCTGAATCAGGGGAATATCCGCGTGTGGTTTACGACTGATGACCGACGGATTCCGTTGCGCATGAAGGCCAAAGTGATTATCGGATCAATTGTGGCCGACTTGGTGAACGGAATTTCGGAGGTCACTCACTCGAAGTAAGAGAGCGAACTTTCGTTGCCGGGATCAGGTAAACCCGCTATACTGCCTGCACTATGGGCCAATTTCCCCTTACATTAAGCCGCTTTATCATTCGCAGTCAGGCTGAGCACCCCGGCGCGACCGGTGAATTTTCAAGCCTGCTGAGTCAGATCGGACTCGTTGGAAAAATCATTGCTCACGATCTGCGACGCGCCGGCCTGATTAATATTTTGGGCTCGACCGGAGAAACGAATGTACAAGGCGAAACCGTCAAGAAGCTGGACGAGATTGCCAATGATACCTTTCTCCGCGCGTTCCAGGGCGACGGTCTGGTCTGTGCGTTAGGTTCTGAGGAAATGGAGCAGATGGTCTCTCTGCCTGAGAATTGGCCTCAGGGGAAGTACATGCTGCTCTTTGACCCTCTTGATGGCTCGTCCAATACCGATTGCAATATGCCCCTGGGCTCGATTTTCTCTGTATTGAAGTATACGCGGAGCGAGCGCCCACCGACGGAGAGTGATCTGCTGAAAAAAGGGATTGAGCAGGTTGCAGCCGGGTACCTGTTGTTCGGGTCCAGCACGATGTTGGTGTATACCGCCGGACATGGTGTGCATGGGTTTACGCTGGATCCCAGCATCGGGGAATACTTGCTTTCGCATGAACGCATTCGGATTCCCGAGCGAGGGAAAATCTATGCGGTGAATGAGGGCAATCGTCACAAGTGGACTCCCAGCATGCAGAAGTATATCGAGTTTCTTAAGACTCCGGACAAAGCTGCCGGTCGGCCGTACAGCGGCCGATATTCGGGGTGCCTGGTTGCAGACGTGCATCGCATCCTGCTCGGCGGAGGTGTATACCTTTATCCGGGCGAAGTGGATAAGCCGGAAGGAAAGCTGCGGCTCCTCTATGAAGCCAATCCGTTGGGTATGGTGGTGGAACAGGCCGGGGGGCGAGCCTCTACCGGTACGATGCGAATTCTTGATATCGAGCCGAAAAAACTTCACCAGCGGGTCCCTTTGATTATCGGCAGTCAGGGCGATGTCGAAACCGTCGAAGCATTTACTCAGGGCTTGGCGTAACACGCATTCTTCACGTCATTTTCTCCGGGAGGATTGTCATGGCAGATCGGGTACGAGAAATTCTCAGTTGGTATGAAAGTGATAATGCAGGCACGAAGGCGAATCTGGCGCGCATGCTGCGTCATGGCAAGCTGGCCGGAACCGGCAAGCTGGTGATCTTGCCGGTCGATCAGGGATTCGAGCATGGGCCGGCCCGCAGCTTCGCGCCGAACCCGGCTGGGTATAATCCCCACTATCATTTCCAGCTCGGCATCGACGCGGGATGTAATGCCTATGCCGCGCCGTTGGGATTTCTGGAAGCGGGCGCCAGTCATTTTGCAGGCCAGATTCCCTTGATCCTCAAGTTGAACAACCACGATGTGTTGCACGATGAGAAAGATCCGCTGCCGTCCGTGACGAGCAGCGTCAGGGATGCCTTGCGGTTAGGCTGTGCGGCCGTGGGATTTACGATTTATCCGGGATCGGCCCACTGCAATACGATGTATGAGCAATTACGGGCCATCACGGAAGAAGCTAAGGCCTCCGGTCTGGCGGTCGTCGTCTGGTCCTATCCACGCGGGTCTTCGCTCAGCAAAGAGGGTGAAACGGCGATGGATGTCGGGGCTTATGCGGCGCAGATCGCCGCGCAACTCGGTGCCCACATCATCAAGGTTAAGTTACCGACTGCCCATCTCGAGCAGGCGGCTGCCAAGAAGGTCTACGAATCGACCCAAATCCCGATCAAAACTCTGGCAGAGCGTGTGAAACATGTGGTGCAGAGTTCGTTCGATGGCCGCCGCATCGTGATTTTCTCCGGTGGCGCCAAGAGCGAGGACAAGAACGTGTTCGACGAAGCGCGCGCCATTCGGGACGGCGGCGGGTTCGGCAGCATCATCGGGCGGAACTCCTTCCAGCGTCCGAAGGCGGAGGCGGTGAAATTTCTCCACACGATCATGGGGATCTATTCCGGAGACGTTCAATAACCGCTCTGTCGACGATTCATTGGACGAAGGTAGAAGCATCATGGACACACGCAATCAGAGGCCTGGATCAAGTCGCAGCTGGATGGTCGCCGCGGTGCTGCTCACAGCGGGGATGATCATCGGATTTGTGGTGGCATCTGATCTAGGATGGCTCTCGAACGGTCATGCTGTTCCGGATAGCGGGGTTGCCCCGCTGGTCAGGCCGGTTGCCACTGCTCCGCAGCCTGTCTTGCCGGGGATGGGGAATCTGACGTTTGTCGAGATTGCCAAAGCGGTCAAGCCGGCAGTCGTCAACATCTATGCGACCAAGACAGGTAAGGGAGAAGGCGGGCCTCATGCGACGCCGTTTGAGGACCCGTTTTTCCGCAAGTTTTTCGGGGATGAATTTTTCCGCCGGTTTGAACAGCAACAGCCGAAAGAAAAGAAAGAGCGTGGCTTAGGGTCAGGGGTCATTGTCGATTCGAGCGGGTTGATCATCACGAATAACCATGTGGTCGGCAAGGCCGATGAAATTCGCGTGACCCTTTCGGACAAGCGCGAGTTCAAAGCCAAGCTGATCGGGACCGATCCCAAGACCGACATCGCGGTCGTGAAGATAGATGCGACGAATTTGCCGACAGTAGCCTGGGCCGATTCCGATCAATTGGAGGTCGGCGAGTTCGTGCTGGCGGTCGGCAATCCATTCGGGCTTACACAGACCGTTACGCTAGGGATTGTTAGTGCCCTGGGTCGTGCCGCTGGCATTGCGGAGTACGAAGACTTTATTCAAACCGATGCGGCGATCAATCCGGGGAACTCCGGCGGTGCCCTTGTGAATGTGCGTGGCGAGTTGGCGGGCATCAATACCGCCATTTTCAGTCAGAGCGGCGGCAACATGGGGATCGGATTTTCGGTGCCCAGCAACATGGCTCGTTCCATCATGGATCAGCTGGTCAAGACGGGTAAAGTCGTCCGTGGCTGGTTGGGTGTGTCGATTCAGGAGCTGACCCCCGAACTAGCGAAACAGTTCGGCGTTACCGACACCAAAGGTGTGCTGGTCAGCGATGTGATGGACGATAGTCCTGCCAAGAAGGCCGGCTTAGAGCGTGCCGATGTGATCGTGGAGTATGATGGGAAGCCCATGGATTCTCCCACCCATCTGCGGAACGCAGTAGCGCAGACACCGGTGGGAAAGAAAGTGTCTGTCAAGCTGATCCGCGACAAGAAGCCGAAAACGATCGATCTGGCCATCGTCGAGCAGCCGAAATCCATGACACAAGCGGGGGAGGATGAGTCGGCTGAAGCAGCGGCGCCAACCGGGATTCTGTCAGATCTGGACGTGCGGGAGCTGACCGATGAAGTGGCCGGCCGGTACGGAATGAAGTCCAGTGAGCGCGGAGTTGTGGTGGTGCGGGTGAAGCCAGGCAGCACGGCCGAGGAAACCGGTGTTCGGGAAGGCGACCTGATTATCGAGATCAATCGGCAGCCGGTGACATCTCTGAAAGCCTACGAGCGCATTGCGGCCAAGTTGCCTAAAGACGAGGCTGTGCTCATGCTATTGAAGCGGCAAGGACGGACGATTTATCTGACGCTCCGCCCATGAAGCGCGAGAGACGGGCTCTGTCCGCCGATGTCGTTGAGGAAATGGTTGTGGAGATGGGACGGACGAAATATCGCATATTCCTGTCTATGAAGTGCGAGAGGCGGACTCGGTCTCGCCGATGTCATTGAGAAAGTGGTCGAGGGGACAGGGGCGGACGATGCCTCGCATATTCCCGCCCATGAAATGGTGAGAGGGTGCCCGGAGGGGCGCCATGAGGGAGAGGGGGTTCCGGTATGGTATCGCGAGCCATATTTATCCTTCTCAGTGCGTTGGCGGGCATGGTCTTGTTCTTACGGGCCGAGAATGCCAGCGGCGCGTTCTGGCTGTACGGGTTCGGGATCGGGGCGGTCACCGGTGGGCTGATTGTCGTCGGTGAATACGCGTTACGAACGTTGTCATTCGGTATCATTGTCGGTGCGACGGCAGGTCTGGCCGTCGGGCTTTTGATGACCGGGCTGGTCGAGTGGGTTGGCGGTGAAATCTTCGATGTGCAGACGTTCCTGTTTCACATCGGCGGACTGGTTTTTCTCCTCGGGTTTCCCTATCTGGGTTTGGTGATGGGAGCGCGATTCGGACAGGAACAGTTTCCAGCGTCTCCGTTACGGTCGACCGATCTCTCCGGCAGTTCGAATAGCCTCAAAGTGCTCGATACGAGCGTCATCATCGACGGTCGTGTCGCGGACTTGTGTGAAACGGGCTTTCTGGAAGGCACGTTTTTCGTCCCGCAGTTCATCCTGCACGAATTACAGCATATTGCGGACTCGTCGGACTCCCTGAAGCGCGCCCGTGGCCGCCGTGGACTTGATATTCTCAATAAGATTCAGAAAATGGCGGATATCGATGTGCAGGTGGTTGAAGAGGACTTCCCGAATGTGAAGGAGGTCGATGCGAAGCTGGTCGTCTTTGCCAAGAAGAAGGGCGCGCGCATCATGACGAATGATTTGAACCTGAATAAAGTCGCTGAGCTGCAGGGCGTCCGTGTCCTCAATATCAACGAGCTCTGTAACGCACTGCGGCCTGTCGTGTTGCCGGGTGAGACCATCCGTGTCTTTGTCTTGAAAGAAGGCAAAGAAGCCGGCCAGGGTGTCGCCTATCTCGACGACGGCACCATGATTGTCGTGGACAATGCCCGACGGTGCATCGGCCGCAATGTCGATGTCGTCGTGACCAGCGTGTTACAGACCACCGCGGGACGCATGATTTTCACCCGGTTGAAAGAAGATGCCGAGCGAGAGGAGTTGCAAGTCGCTCGTGGATAGACGTGTAGTTGCGGTCGTTCCCGCAGCCGGCAAAGGGTTGCGGATGGGCGGCTCAGTTCCGAAGCAGTTCCTCGCGTTGGGCGGTGAGCCGCTCGTTGTTCACTCTCTGCGTGTGCTCCAAGCCTCTCCCTGTATCGGTCAGATTATCCTGGCCGTCCCGCAGGCCGATCTCGACTACTGTCTGAACGATCTGGCTGTGCGGTACGGATTTTCGAAAATCACTAAAGTGATTGCGGGTGGACGGGAACGGCAGGACTCCGTTCGGCATGCCCTCGAACATGTTCCGGATGAAACGGAAATCGTCGTCGTGCACGATGCGGTTCGGCCGTTTCTGACAGAGAAAATGGTCGTGGACGTGGTGGCAGCGGCGCGACAGCATGGAGGGGCGATCATCGCGCTTCCCATGCGTGACACGGTAAAGCAGGTCGGGTCGGAACATCGTATCGAACGCACCGTCGATCGTCAGCCGTTATGGCTGGCGCAGACGCCACAGGCCTTCCGGTGTGACTGGTTACAGGCGGTTCACCGCAAGGCTCATGCGGAAGCAGTCCATGCGACGGACGATGCTTTTCTCTTTGAATGGGTCGGCCATCCCGTGGTGGTTGTGGAAGGCAGCGGAGAAAACATTAAGGTGACGCGACCGGAAGATATGGTGATCGGGGAAGCGATTCTTGGTTCCCGTTCTGCCGCGCGTTTGGGAGGGTCGTAATGGCAACGAAGATTCGCGTGGGCTGCGGCTATGATGTGCATCCCATGGGAGCCGGGCGCAAGTTGATTCTTGGTGGCATCGAAGTGCCGCACTCGAAGGGGCTGCTGGGCCATTCGGACTCCGATGTCCTGGTGCATGCGGTGTGCGACGCATTGCTTGGTGCGATGGGTGAAGGAGATTTAGGCCGGCATTATCCCAGTTCCGACCAGAAGTACAAAGGGATCTCCAGCCTCAAACTCCTCGAAGATGTGATGGGGAAGTTGACAAAGAAGGGCTATCGGGTCGTCAATGTCGATACCATCATTGTGGCCCAAGCTCCGCGCCTGAGCACCTTCCTCGCTGCCATGCAGAAACAGATGGCGCAGGTCATGGGGATCGACGACGAGCAAGTGAATGTGAAGGTGAAGAGCGGCGAAGGCCTCGATGCGGTGGGACGGGAAGAAGGCATGCACGCCCATGCCGTCTGTTTGATTGAGGCGGTGTGACTGCCGTAGGATAGCGTACGATGCTGAAAGCCATTCGACAGGATCTTCAGGCCGTCTTCGATCGGGATCCGGCCGCCACGAGCCGGCTGGAGGTCATTCTGACCTACGCCGGGTTCCATGCGCTGCTCATCTATCGAATCGCCCATTGGTTGAAATCGTACGGTGTGCCATTTGTGCCACGAGCCTTGTCCCAGTTGGCCCGTTGGCTGACCGGTATTGAAATTCATCCCTCTGCCACCATTGGGACCGGATTTTTTATCGATCATGGAATGGGCGTCGTGATCGGCGAAACGGCTGAAGTCGGTGACTACGTCACACTCTTTCAGGGCGTCACCCTCGGCGGCACCGGGAAAGAGCGCGGCAAGCGGCACCCCACATTGGGCAATCACGTGGTCGTCGGCGCCGGGGCCAAGATTCTCGGCGGCATCAAAATCGGCGACAACGTCAAGATCGGCGCGAATTCCGTCGTGATCAAAAACGTCCCGCCCAACTCCACCGTCATCGGAGTGCCGGCCCGCGTCATCAAGACGCAGGGCGAACGGCTTCCTGACGTGACGATGGATCAAACCAACCTCCCCGATCCCATCAGCGACCGGTTCATCGCGCTTGAACAGGAGTTGATCGAACTCCGCAAGAAGCTCGAAGCACGAGACTCGCAGCTGCCGTTCTAACAGGATGCTGAAAAAGGCCGCCAGCGGCGTTCTCGGCTCATCAAAATCCTCAACGTACCCCTGAGGGTACGCCTCCGGTTTCGATTCGTCTGCGGCCTTGCCGACAGCCTTTTTGAGCATCCTGTGGTAATTGTGGTTCCAACATCGCAGGAAATACTCTCGCCACATTTTCGCGCGCGCCGATTTTTTCAGAAGCCTGCTAGCCCTTCCGTTGCAGTGTCATTTTTAATTCGGGTATGCAGAACTCTATGCGCTGATCGCATGGCGGAAAACGACTCGTTGTCAGATGAATTGGCAGAATAAATCAGAAAGGATGGAATCCGGCGCGGCGGGATCCGCGCCGGGGTATCGTTGCTAGTTTGACAGACAGGTGCTCATGAATTTCTTCCGCTCGTCGCCCTTCAAGGTCTTCTCACCCGCCTCTTTATTGCACGCCTTCATCTTCTCCTGCTGAGCCGTTTTCGCGCTCTTGGCCGGCTTCGCGGAGAGGCACTCCTTCATAAACGCCTTCCGTTCGTCGCCCTTCCCTTCCCCCAACCCCTTCTCGTTCGCTTCCTTGCTGCACGTCGCCATCTTGTTCTGCTGGCCGGCGGCTTCGCTGGCTACGGGGGCCAGGGTGATGGCGGCCATAAAGAGTGAGAGGACGACCAGGCTGGCAGTCTTCATGGTGATTCTCCTTGTGTGAGAGGGTGAAGGATCGACGGCACTATACCAAAATGCTTAGTGGTTGTCTGTAAGTGGTGGCCGTAACTCTCAGTAGTCGACCCGGATGAGGCAGAGTCCCTGGGGGGGAGCGGTTTTACCGGCTGCGCATCGGTCATGGGCGGCGAGAATGGCAGCAAAACTTTCCGGCGCCCGTTTCCCTTGGCCGACTTCGACTAAGGTGCCCACAAGGCTGCGGACCATCTGCTTTAAAAACCGGTCGGCATAGGCTTCGATGCGGAGTTCGTGGCCCTCGCGAATCACGACGAGGCGTTGGAGGTGGCAGACCGGATCTTCGTTTTCGGTCGGTTGCGTTTCGAACGAGGAAAAGTCGTGTGAGCCGATGAGATGCAGGGCCGCCTGGTTCATCGCCGCATCATCCAGCGGTTTGTAGACGTGCCAGACCAATTGCCGACCCAACGCAGGACGCGGAGAGCGGTTGAGGATCCGATATTGGTAGAGTTTGCCCTTTGCTTTATAGCGGGCATGAAACTCGGGGGGAGGAAAGTCGACGGCGCGGACTGAAATATCGGGAGGGAGATGGGCGTTTAATGCCATCGTCCATTCATAGGCCGTCATGTCCCGATCGATGCGAAAGCTGACGACTTGTCCCAGCGCGTGCACCCCGGCGTCGGTGCGTCCTGCAGCGACGACGGAGATCGTCTGTTGCGTCACGTTCTTGATCGCGGTTTCGACCGCCTCTTGAACCGTGGGCTGATTGAGTTGCCGCTGCCAACCGGCGTACTGCGTCCCCTCATATTCGAGTGTGAGTTTAATTGTCAGCATAGTGTGCCGGGAGTCGACCCTATCGCGCGGTCGGCTTGACGGTGGCCAGGAATGATTTCACGCCGTTCTGCAGCGAGTCGGCTACGTCGCGGATGAATGCGTTCTTGCGCAGTAAGTCTTCTTCGGACGGATTGGAGATATAGGCGATTTCGGCCAGGATGCTGGGCATGCTGGTATAGCGGAGGACATAAAACGGCGCGGTTTTCACCCCGTGGTCGGTGACGGTATAGTGGCCGTTCATATGGGTCACCAGAGATTCCTTGGCGGTCCAGGCCAGTTCGAGCGATTCTTCAATCTTTTTCGCCGTGAGCAAGTCGGCGACGAGATATTCCCAGCCCACGCCGGTATTGCTCAAAGGGGTGCCATTTTCGCGGGCGGCGACTTCCAGTGCCCGTTGATCTTTCGCTTCTCCGAAGTGGTAAATCTCGATGCCTTTGACGGATCGCGAGGGATGGGAATTGACGTGGATGGAGACGAAGAGGTCGGCCTCCTGGCGATTGGCGAACTTCGCCCGCTCTTCGAGTTCGACGAACACATCCTGGTCGCGCGTCATCAAGACCCGCACACCCGGCTGCTTGCTGAGAAGATCCCGGAGTCTCAACGCGACTTTCAGCGTAATGTCTTTTTCCTCCGTGCCGCGCAGACCCCGCGCGCCGGGATCTTTTCCGCCGTGGCCGGGGTCGAGTACGATCGTCTTGAACGACTTCGCCTGCGGGATTGTCGGCTGTGGCGGCGGCTCGAAGGTGGTCGCGGAGGGTGGAGTGGGCGGAGTCTGGTTCGATAAGGGGGCGTCTGGAATGGCAATGCCCGGGATCACGTCCACGACCAGCCGCGCAGGATTCTCAAGGGAGAATTGTTTATAACGGCGGATGGCATGCGCCGGCAAGGCCACGGTGACAGCGCCGGCGGTAGTTTGTGAAATCTGAAACGGGGCGGGGATTATTCCGCGATCAACTCTTTTTTGGGCCGACCGGCTCATTGTTGCATGGGGAAGGAAAATCACCACCTCATCTGAGTCGGCCGATTTGAGTTCGGTCACCTTCGTGTGGCGATCCAGATCGAGCACGAGTCTGGTCCGTTCAGGAGTTGAGAAGACGCGGAAATTCTGGACCGTGGCCGGCATCATCGAGGCGGGAGTGCCTTTGGCCTTGCTCTTGTGGGGGCGATGAGAGCGGGCGTCGGAGGCGGCGGCAAAGGCGCTGTCGTAGCCGGTTGTCAGGAGAGCCAATGTGAGCGCGAGCAGACACAGGGATGCGAGAGAAACGCGGAACGGGAAAAACTGCCAGAATCGTAGTCGCATGTGCCTATATCAATTGTAGGGGATAAAAACTTTTCTCAGATGTTCCATCAGTTGTCAAGCACTTGCGCCCGTTCCACTCCGGCATTGACAGAGAGGAAACCCGACCGGTAGCGTGATCGCTATGGCAACCCATCTTATCATCGATGGCTATAACCTGCTCGGGGCTCAGTCCGAAGCGAAGTCGGAGATGGCTCGGGAGTCGTTGTTGCACGACCTGGCAGCCTATCGACATCGCAAAGGCCATCCGCTGACTGTCGTGTTCGACGGGTGGCAACAGGGGTATTCCGTCGAACATCGCGAGCATCGGGCCGGTGTTCAGGTGATCTATTCGCGACGGGGCGAAAAGGCCGATCAGGTCATCCAGCGGCTCGCGCGCGAGTACGGCGTTGATTGCGCTGTGGTGAGCTCCGATCATGAGATCGTGGCTACAGCCAAGGCACATGGCGCAACGGTGCTGACTGCGCAGCTGTTTATGAGCAAATTGGCAGCAAGCGGACTGTCGTCAGGTCCGATCCAAGGCAAAGAACTGGATTCAGGAGAGGACGAGCGGCCCCGCCGTGGGCCGGAGAAGAAAGGCAATCCCCGGAAGCTCCCGAAGGCGGTCCGGGAACGGAACCGTCAGCTCAAGCGATTTTGACAAGCTCACGCAAGTTTGAATAGCCGTTTGGCGTTGCGGGTGGTGGCGAGGGCGATTTTTTCGGGCGACATGCCGAGTTCATCGGTGCGGATGGTCGCCAGCTGTTGCGCGACATGCGTGACATAGGCCGGTTCATTGCGCTTCCCGCGATAGGGAACCGGTGTCAGATAGGGGCAGTCGGTTTCGATCAAGAGTCGATCCAGCGGAATGGTCTTCGCAATGTCTCGCAGCGCCGCAGCGCTTGGGAATGTCAGAATGCCGGAGAACGACAGGTAGAACCCCAGATCCAACGCATCCTTCGCCAGTGCCGCATTCCCTGAAAAGCAGTGAAACACCCCGCCGACTTCCGACGCCTTCTCCTCCTGTAGGATTGTGACCGTGTCCGTGTCAGCCTCCCTGGTGTGAATGATCACCGGGAGCCGGAGTTCATGCGCGAGCTGAATCTGTTCGCGAAACCGGTCGCGCTGTTCTTTCGGCGATGAGTGGTTGTAGTGGTAGTCCAATCCGATCTCACCATAGGCCACGACTTTCCGATTCTTGGCCAGCCGGCGGAACTCGTCGTACCAGGTATCCTGGATGTGCTTCACCTCGTGCGGATGCACGCCGATCGAGGCATAGACGAAATCGTGCTGATCAGCAAGAGCAACTGCAGATTGGCTCGTGGCAAGATCGCAACCGATGGTGATGAAATTGTCCACGCCGGCTTCGCGCGCTCGCGCGATCATTGCCTCCCGGTCATCGTTGTAGCGGGCGTCGTCGAGGTGGGTGTGCGTATCGATGAGCATGGCGCACCAATCCTAGCATGGTCCGTTCATATTAAGAAGGCGCTATGGTGGCCCGTAAGCAATGGGACCATGGCAGTGAGTTCGGTGATTTTCTTTCGCAGAATGGTAAAGAAGAACTCTGTGCCCTCTTGGCCGCGCGTTGGGCTGATTGATTAGGGGTTGACAGAGGGCGGATCGAACATGTATTGATATTAATTATCAAATTCAGCAATTTACCGATGCCATTTGTAACATAGGCATTCGGTAAGAGGCCAGAGCACTTCGAGTCCAGAGCCCATGGTTGCCAGCAGGCGACCATGGGCTTTTTATTTTTCTGGAGCCAATGTGAAGAGTTTATTGAGAAATGGTCAGTTCCAGATTTCGCCGGAACAGAGAGGAGCGCGAAGCAGGGTGGAAATCGGGCCCTCCTGGTATCAGCCGCACCGAGCTGCATTGTCAGCTGGGTACTGCGGACAGAGACTGCCTCGTTCTGTTCCGCGAAGGCCGATGGGTTCTGGTGGTCGAGAAATACCGAGTCAATCTGTCCTGCAGAGCGACCGGTATGAATCTGAGCAGACGGCGTTGCTGGGGTGGAGTGTATCCGCCCTTGCTCACGGCGCCATTTTGGCGGTTGCCGCTGTCATCAATTTTCACACTACACCTCTGGCGGCTATGCCGCAAAAGGAGCTGTTTCGGTGGGAAGTGTCACTGATGGCAGCCCGTGGGGATGACCGACGGTAGCACAAGATATTCGGACTTAGGAAGTGCCGGCCAGGGCAGCAGGTTTTTATCTTCATCAGAGGAGACAAGTCGTGGATAAGCTCAAACACTTGGTGGATTATGGAATTATCGGGCTGCTCATTGTCCTCAGTCTGTGGGCTCTGGCCGTCGCGGTCGAGCGATGGTTGTACTATCGTCGCGTGACGTCGACGCAATTCGACGATATTCAAACGATGGAAATGGTCCTAACCAAGCGGCTCGTCGTTATCGGGACGGTGGCCGCTAACGCGCCCTATATCGGATTATTGGGGACCGTGATGGGCATCATGCTGACGTTTCATACGATGGGCACGTCCGGCACGATGGCCGTCGGGGCCATCATGGTCGGTCTGAGTCTGGCCTTGAAAGCAACCGCTGTCGGATTGCTGGTGGCGATTCCCTGCGTCGTCCTGAATAACGTGTTGCGCCGCCGGGTGTCGGAACTGCTCACGCTATATAAGGTGCAGCATGGATCGTGAACTCAATCAAATCAATGTCATTCCGCTAGTGGACGTGATGCTGGTGTTGCTGGTCATTGTCTTGACGACCGCCACGTTCATCTCCACCGGCCAGGTTCCTGTGGAACTGGCGAAAGCGAAGTCGGCCAGTGATCACAAGGATGTGCCGTTGGTCATCACGCTGACAGCCGATGGGCATCTGTTTTTGAACGACCAACCGGTCGTGGAAGATGGGCTGACGGCCAGTCTCACGTCCCATCCGCGGGAGTCGCTTGTGGTGGTGCGGGCCGACCGGGTCACTATTTTAGAGCGATTTGTCGGCGTGGTGGACGAAGTGCGAGGACTCGGGTTCCGGCAAGTGAGTCTTGAGGTGGTACGGTTGTGACGGCGGTCGAGGTTCATCGGTTATCCAGCGAATCCGGTCCTGCGCAAGCTTGTGAGTGGATGGTCTCCCTCTTGTGTCAGGTACTGGGCGTTGGATGTGCGGTGCTTATCCTGTTCGCCGAATTGCCGTGCATATTGTTTCTGGGCGGCATGGGCGTCTTGTTTGTTCTTTCTGTCTTCTCCAGGCCTGTTGTGCGCAAACTGCCCTTTGAAATTCGCATGGGCAGTGCTGGATATCATCACGATTGTCGTGTTGTGCAGTAGTCTTTATCTCTAGTGGGAAAAACAGAGAATGTTGATCGACCAATTGGTTGTCAGAGCGGAGTCTCCGACCGCTCCCTCAGGATCTCCACGAATTGCGGAGGCTGTGAGATGGGTGCGCCTCTGCCTGTGCCCCAAACTTGAGGCATGCCGGTCTTGCTGGGTGCCATCAACGTTGTTGGCCTTCTTGCGGCCTTTTCTCGACGATGGAGTGCGGGATGTGGTCTACTGGCTCGCACTGGGACTTCCCAACGGGATCACGGCGTGGCATATAATGCGTTCTGGCTCGAACAAAATGCTTCGCGAGCTTTGTAAATCCCAGGAGAACTACTTGTACGCATAGGTCATTATGAAGCGGGGCAGCTTCGGCGAACTTTTGAAGTAGAAGGGCTTGTCATCGTCGGCAGTTCTGGTAACACAACGTCATGCTCAATCTCATCGCATTAGGCCTGGTGGCCGGCGTTATTCCGGTCTATCTCGGGATCGCCGTCGCGCTGCTGTTGGGGAAAGTGCTGCCGCGTTCCTGGGAGAGTTTCCTGATCGGGATCGCGACGGGGGTGCTGACGTATCTCTTTTTCGATCTGATGCATGAAGCGGTCGAATTGACGGGCGCGCGAGACGGACTATCCTGGATCGTGTTTCTGGGCAGTCTCGGCATCAGCTTGATCGGTCTGGTGGCGTTGGAATCGAACCAGCTGTCCGGAAACGGGCCTGGAGGCCGGACATTGCCGCTGCCCTACATGATTGCCATCGGAATGGGATTTCACAACCTCGGCGAAGGGCTGGCGATCGGCGCCAGCTATGCGAGTGGCGCGTGGGTGCTCAGCGCGCTGCTGGTGGCCGGGTTTGGCCTGCACAACGGCACGGAAGGGTTCGGCATTGTCAGCGCGGCGGGGAAAACGCCGGTAACGGGAAAAGATGTGCTGTGGCTCGGGCTGCTGGCCGGCGCGCCGACCTGCCTCGGAACAGTGTTGAGCGGGCAGGGTCTCTCGCCCTATTTTTCGATCGGCTTCTATAGTCTTGCGGCTGGGTCTCTACTCTACGTCGTGCTCTCTCTCTCAGCCATGGCCTATACGGCCACGCGCCGCATGCAAATGGCGTCGGGTCTCTTCTGCGGCATCACCCTCATGTACGTGACGGCCATGGTCTTGACCTTGGTCAGCGGGATTCGAACCTAAGCAAAGTAAATAGTTCAAAAAAGTAAGCGAAGGGGTTGACAGCGCGCTATCTAGATGATATTGAGAATGCATATCAAGTAGTGAGGCCAGAGGTCGTTACGGCCGGAGCCCAAGGTATCACGCGATGCCTTGGGCTTTTTTGTTGCGCGGGTGCGGTCGGAGTAAGGCGCCGATTGGATGGCGCACCGTCGGTGAATCAGTGGCACAGGGAGGCTCCAATGTATGTCTGTCTTTGCAAAGGACTCAGAGAAGCGGAGTTTCCCGCTCTTGCCTCATGCCACGGATCCTGTCTGGAGGCGATGAAACGGGCGATGGGACTGGACGACTCGTGCTGCGGGCGTTGCGAAGAGCGATTGGAAGACATGATCCGGAGTTGTTCAGGTTGTCTGACAAAGAAGTGAATTGAGAGCCGACGATGACGAATCAAACGAAAGGATGAACGATGAAGGGATCCTGTCAAAAGTGCGGAGGACTGCTGGTTGTGGAACGGGTGTTGGATTACTACGGGCCCCTGGCCGGAATGAAATGCGTCAACTGTGGATGGTCTCGCCGTGATCCGCTCCCCCTGTTCGGGTCGCCGGGTGGCTCGACGAGGCAAGTGGCTTCCAAGTGACGGACGAATGGAAAGAAGCGGCATGATGAAACGAAATGGGGCACAGGCATTGACCTTCAGCGGTCCGGCGCTCGTCAAGGGAGAACTCACCTATCTTGATCCGGCATGTTACGCGGACAGGGTCGTGGCATTGTGTTTTCTGCCCTATATCGGGCTGGTCTCGACAGACATGATCGATCGTCAGGCAGAACGGTTCCGGGAAATCGAGGCGGCGCTTGTGATGGTTGCGTCAGGCGCTCGCCCCTTGCACCGGGTGTGGATCGGTCATGGAGCGAAGCCGCTCACGCCGGTCTTGGCGGATCCTTGCGGACGGCTGCACCGGACGTTCGGGGTCGCCGTTGCCGATCCGGCCCGGCGCTGCCATACGTTCGTCATTGACCGCACAGGTGTTCTGCGACTGCGAGTCAGTCATGACTTTAAGGAGCATGACCTGACCGTGCTGCAGGAGCTTATTCGCGCGTCCCAACGCACAGTAGCCGGGGAGTGTGTCAGTGATGCCGAGGCCGGGGCTTCGTGCCTCCTGGTGTAGGGCCGAGTACTGCTGGAATAGAACAGAATCATCAACGTGATCGACAAGGAGCATACCGATATGGAGAAGACATTGCGTACTGATGGACCGATGAAATTGGTGTTATGCGGATGCGGCCGGCTGCATGTGAGTTGCGGGCCCGTCACCCTGCATTTCACACGGGAAGAGTTTCTGGTTTTTGCCGATACGGTCGGCCGCCTTGCGGCGATTGTCACACAGCACCCGGCCGGTCTCGCTCCTGCGGCAAAGCAGGGCGCGCATACCGAGGTGTGTCATTGAGCGGGAGCCGGTCCATGAAATGCCGGTCCTGTCCGCGGTGCCATCGAACGAGCCTGTATTCAAACGGAGCGTTTTGGGTCTGTGTCGAATGCGGGTACGCGATTACAGAAAGCGCCTTGTCGATCGATGAAGGTCGCGCCAGATACGGCGCGACTATTCCGTCCTGAGCAAGAGGTTGAGGGGCGGGGAGGGGTTGGCGATGATGCGGCTGCGGCCATGGGGCGATGACGATCTCGGCGTAGTCATCAGTCTGGCGGTAGCGTTCGGCATGATCGTTGGCGCGCTGGCCGCCCTCTGGATCGCCGGCGGCGGAGTGGAGATGGTTGTTCGGTGGCTTTCCTGAGCAGGCAGAGAGGTCTCACGCTGTAATCCTATGAATGTTGACACAATTCTTCGATTGCCATGAATGGGATGTGCGACGGTTTTTGGTAAGACGCGTGGCTTGTCTGTAAGATCAACTGCGGCCGACCAGATGCAGGGCTTCCTTGCGCCTAGCTCAACTGCCTGAACCGGCTGAGTCGTAGGTGTCAGAGAAGGAGCTGGCTCTTGTGGCATATCCGGTAGAGAGCTTCCCCGAAGGGCATTACGATGGCGTATATGCCCCTCGGAAGGGTCCGCTCAACGTGCTTCTGGAGTGTGCCGGGTTTGTGGGGTTCACTATCCTCTGTCTGGCATTGGCCGTACGCACGGTCAATTGTGCGGGGTGAGCCGTCCGGTCGGTCTCCTGTGGAAAGGGTGATTCCCTTTGGAGGTCCTGGAGCCAGTCGCGTTGAATGAGAAATGTGAGCTGCCCATTCAGTATCGCTTGGATTTGCGATGGAGTCGAAGCGGCGGTGTCACCTTAGGCCGTTTTTGCCGTAATAGAGTCGGCCAGCTCGTTCAGCAGCGCGGCGGTTTCATCCCAGCCGAGGCAGGCGTCGGTGATGGAGACGCCGTGTGCGAGCGTCACGCCCTGCTTCCAGGACTGTTTGCCGGGGTTGAGATTGCTTTCGAGCATCAAGCCCATGATGGAGTTGCGCCCCTCGCGGAACTGGCGGAGCACGTCGCGGGCAACGAGGCCCTGGCGTTTATGGTCTTTGTTGGAGTTGTCGTGTGAGCAGTCGATCATAATCGGGCGCGCGATGCCTTCGCCGGCGACAGCCGCTTCGGTCTTGGCTACGTGATCCGCTTCGTAATTGGTCTTCCCGCCGCCGCCGCGGAGGACGATGTGCCGGTCCGGGTTTCCGGCGGTCCGGATGATTGAGGTTTGTCCCTCGGCGTTGATGCCGACAAAATGATGCGGTGCGCGGGCCGAGGTCATGGCGTTCACCGCGACTTGGAGGCTGCCCTCGGTGCCGTTCTTGAACCCGACCGGCATCGACACGCCGCTGGCCAATTCGCGATGGGTCTGGCTTTCGGTGGTGCGGGCGCCGATGGCGCTCCAGCTGATCAGGTCGGCGATATATTGCGGGCTGATCGGATCGAGCAGTTCAGTGGCACAGGGCATGCCGGCCTGATTGATCTTCAGGAGGATCATACGGGCCAATTCCATGCCGGTGGCGATATCGCAGGTGCCGTCCAGATGGGGATCGTTGATGAGGCCCTTCCAGCCGACGGTCGTGCGGGGTTTTTCAAAGTAGGTGCGCATGACGATCAGCAGACGGTCGCGCAGGGCTTCGGCCACCGCCTTGAGCTTGGCGGCATATTCATAAGCCGCTTGAGGGTCATGAATGGAACAGGGCCCGACGATGACGAGCAGTCTGTCGCGATCCTGACCATGGAGAATCCGACGGATGGCGTCACGCGTTTCGACGACAAGAGCCGCGGCCTCGTCTGTGATGGGAAGCTTCGTTTTGATGGCGCGCGGGGACGGGAGCGCGTTGATTTCTAAGACATGCTGGTTATCAATGGGTCTGTTCATGGTATCTGTCCGCGAGTGGATCGCGGCCTTTTCCACTCAGGTTAACTGCAAGGATCGATTTGGGATTCACTAGGATATGCGAAAATACCAGGAAAAGTCCATATGGCTTGACAAGACCTGGGGGCTCTCGATAGTTTGGCGCGGATTTTCTGTGCCCTTCGTGACGAGTATCGTGGGTCGGCTAGGTTCAACGATGATGTTCCGTTCGCCTCATTCGCACTCTCTGCTCCGCCGGTGTGTTTCACTGGCGCTGCTCGTGATTCTGCTCGGCCTGGCGCCGTTCGCCGTTGCGCAGGATGTGCACCACGAGCTGGCGGCGGCCGATCACGATGGCCACGAGCATTCCGATACGGACCTCTGCCAGTGGGTCCAACACCATACCGCCGGCTCGTTGGATACCGGCGCGCCGATTCTGGTCGCCGGTGAGTTGGTTCGATTCGCCGAGCATCCCGCTGAATCGATTCTGCTGTCCGTTGAGCCTTCTTCGTTCGATCCCTCCCGCGCTCCTCCGCGTCGCTAAGGTCCCTTCAACAAGTCGTGCAGGGTTCGGCGCAGTCTGTGCCGGGCGCTGTGGTCTATTTATTTTCGATGTTGAACGTGGAGGATCTGTATGCGACGCGCGTGGTTTCATATCTGTGCTGGTGTGATTATCGGGAGCCTGGTCGGGAGTGGTGGGATGTTGTCTACGGCTCATGCGGCGGAGGAAGCCGCCGCGACGATTCGCGGCTCGGTCCAGAATCAGGATCTCCGCCGGGTCGGGCAGGCAGTGGTGGAAGTGAAAGATCAGGAAGGCAACACCGTCACGACGGCCGTGACCAATGATGCCGGGGAGTTCACTGCCTCCGTGTCTGCGGCTGGAACCTACTCGGTCAGCGCGGTGCAGGATACCTATCGGAGTGAATATGTGGTGTTGCAGATCGGGAGCGAGGCACTGCATCCGGTGATGCTGACGTTGACGAAAACCAGAGAGGTCGCGCTGGAAGTCGTCTCGCCGCTGGCACCGATCCAGTACAAGGCGTCGAGTGAAACCTACTCGGTGAGCCGCAAGGATATCGAAGCGCTGCCGCGCGGCAACAACAACGAGCTGCACGATGTGCTGCTGACGATCCCCGGCGCCACCTACGGGTCGCTCAAACAGGTCCACATCCGGCAGGACCATGCAAACCTGCAATTGCGCATCGACGGCGTGCCGATTCCGGAGACGGTCTCGTCGACGTTTTCCGATGTCATTTCGCCCCGTTCATGGGAGCGGGCGGACATTGTGCTCGGCGGCATGGAAGCCAACGTCGGGAACAAAGCGGCGGCGTTGATCGACATCACAACCAAGAGCGGAACCAAGCCCGGGTTCGGATCGCTGCAGCTGTTCGGCGGGTCCAATCGCACGGTCAATCCCTCGTTTGAATACGGCGGGACGGTCGGCGAGAAGTTCCGCTACTACATTTTGAATAGTTACACCTCGACGAATCGCGGCATCGAACCGCCGACGCTCGGCCACTCGATTTTTCACGGCCAGAGCGAACGCAATCAGACGATGTTCCGCGGCGACTATCAGCACGACAACACGAATAACTTCACACTGCTTTTTTTGAACTCGGTGGCGAAGTATCAGATCCCCACGCTGCCGGGCCAGACGCAGAATGCGACGATTACGGGTTTGCTGCCGGCGGGATTCTCGGCGGCGCCGTCGGAGCGGGTCGATGAAAATCAGAAAGAGCAGAACCAGTATGCGCATCTAGTCTGGCGGCACGATGTCACGTCCAATCAGTTCTTCAGTCTCGCCGGCTATTTCCGGCATACCCGCGCGACGTTCAAAACCGATCCGTTCAATGTGCTCGCGTATGTGCCGGACGAGACGGAGCCGTTTTCTGCGGGCAGCCAGGATCGCACAGCCTATTCGGGCGGCCTTCGTCTGGACTACACCTATGTCCATAGCAAAGAGCATTTGATCAAGACGGGTTTCCAGTTCGATCGGACACAGGCCATCAACAAGACCAGGCTGTCGACGTTTCTGGATGACGGCGCGGGAAATCCGACGGGCAATGTCATTGGGCTCAATGCCGACAATCGTCTGATCGGCTATCGGCAGGAATTCTGGGTGCAGGACCAGTGGACGCCCAACGACCAGTGGACGTTCAATCTCGGGCTGCGCGGCGACATCGTGCAGTATCAGCGGGATGAGGCACAGCTCAGTCCGCGCATCGGCGTGACCTACAAAGCCAACCAGTCGAACGTGTTCCATGTGTTCTATGGCCGGATGTTTACCCCGCCGAACCTGGAGGCGATTTCCTTTGCCAAGCTCAACACGGCCGGCACGAAAGCCGCACCGGAGAACACGACGAACATCGCGCCCAGGGCCGAGCGGGCGCATTACTTCGAAGTCGGCAGCTATCATGCGTTGTCCAGTTGGGCGACGTTTGAATTGACGGGCTACTACAAGCTGGCCCGCAATCTGTCCGATGCCGGGCAGTTCGGCACGACCCCGTTGTTGAACTATTTTGCGTTCAACTATGGATGGCAACGCGGCATCGACGGGGCCTTGAAGTTCCAGGTGATGGACAATCTTACGGCCCGGCTGAACACGGCCTGGGGTCAGTGCAAAGGCTATGGTCTCCAATCGGGACATTTTTTGTTGGAAGCGAAAGAGATCGGAGATATCAATTCGCCTGGCGGGGTATTCTGCGACCATACGCAAATGATCACCAGTTCGGCGCTCGTCAGTTACCGGCTGATGGAGCGGACGACGTTCAGCGGGCAGATGCTGTTCGGCTCGGGGCTGCGGACGGCAGCGGATGAGGATGCCAAGACGAATTCGACGCATAGCCAGTCCTATACCGTCTTCAATACCTCGATTACCCATGTGATCCCATTGCCATGGGAAGGGCAGAAGTTCCTGATCGGATTCGATGTGGTCAATCTGTTCGATCAGAAGTACTACATCAATCGCGGCGAGGGAAGCATCGGGCTCGGTGTGTCGCATGCGGGGATGCCACGGTCGTTCTTCTTTCGCGGCCAGTGGTTCTTTTAACCGGATGCTGAAACGGGTCATCAACGGCGTTCTCGGCTCGACGACATCCTCAACGTAGCCCAGAGGCTACGCCTCCGGTGTTGCCGTCGCCTGCGGCCTTGTTGAATGACCCGTTTGAGCATCCGTTACCGATGGGGTAGGATGCGAGTGACTATGAAAAAGATTCTGACACTTTCAATAATGGGTTTGTTCTGCCTCCCTGCTGCCGCGTGGGCGGTGGCTGGTGATGAGGCGACGCATGCCGACGACCATCATGAGGATGTGCTGGAGCTGCCCGAGGTGCATGTCCATGGCCTGTCGCTGAACAAAGATCAGCAGCTCGGGCCGGTGGCGAAGGCCACTCCGTGGCCCGGCATTCCCTCATCCCTCGACGGCAAGGAACTCGACGATTGGATGAAGGCCCGAGTGTTGGTGTCCAAAGATGCCAAGGTGACCGTCGTCGTGCTGGAGCCTGCCAGACACCGCGAGTTGACCGCCGCCGGTATCGTTGCGCTCAGTAAGTGGACGTTTGATCCGCAAATGAAGGGCGATGAGATGATCGACGGCGAACTCACGGTCCGCATCCACTTCCGCACGCGGTGAGGAGGTTGAACCTCCTCAGGACGTTCTGATTCTCGATGTCCCGTCGGCTTCATGCTAAGATGCCCGCGTGAGCCTCGACGAATCACTCTTTCTCGCCATCAATGGCCTTGCCGGCCGTTCGGAATTCTTCGATCATCTGTTCCTTCGCTTGAGTGCAACCAGCACGTTATATCTTCCTGTCGTCTGTGCGGCGGGCTATTGGATCATGCGGCGGCGGTGGGAAGCATTGCTGGGCAGTCCGTTTCTGGCCGGAGCCGTCGGGCTATCTGATTTTCTCGGCGGGCAGCTCAAGTGGGTGTTTGCGCGTGTGCGGCCCTGTCATGCGATTCACGAGGCCGTCGTCGTTGGGGGCGGCGCCTGCGGTAGGCTCTTCAGTTTCCCTTCGAACCACGCGATGAATACGGCGGCGGCTGCCGCATTCCTGCAAGTACTCTATCCAAAGACCGGCTGGATCAGCTGGCCGATTGTCGCGCTGGTGGGACTCTCGCGGGTCTATATCGGGGCGCACTATGTCACGGATGTATTCGGCGGATGGGTCTTAGGCGGATTAATCGGCGGCGGCATCGCCTGGGTGCTACTCCAGTGGCCGAGATTTCGGGTGGCAGCGTAGGCGTCTGCCTCTCTCTCTCGCTGAGGTGGGCTTTCCTGCTTCTTCGGTTTCTACGATTCCATACAAGCGAGCAGTGCCGTCCGCAATTTCTCCACATCATAGCCTCGGCCGATGAGGACGATGGCGGGACTGGGTTCATCGAGCAGCATGATGGGGGCGATGGTGGGTGCTCCCGGCGGGGCATACTGAAATTCCTGCAGCTCCGGTTCACCGGCGAAGCGGAAAAAGCCTTTAGCGCGTTCGAGTTCTTTGGGCAGCGATTTGGTCCAATCCTCGAAGCTGGTGCGATTCAGCGGTGAGGGAAGTTTCACGGTCGTGGCAATGGGATGATAGTCGGCCCGTTTATGAGAACTTGAAGGGCGGGGCTCGCCGAAGACCACGTTCGTTTGTTTGGCCGGACGTGCCTGGTGCACCGGCGCCAGGAGCGCGGCCGCGTCGATGCGCGCATGCGCGGTTTCCCAGATGCGGGCATAGGGGTTCTGTTTCACAATCCCGCTTTTGAATCCCTCCCAGTGGCCTGGCACATAGAGATCCTGCTTATTGAGGATGAGTTCGTCTGCACAGCGAATCGCTTGAGCGGTGACATACTGGCTGGAGTGGCTCGTCTCGCTGGCGATAGGATGCAGTAGGGCGATCACCCGCTCCAGCGTCGCGAGCCGGGCGGTATAGAGATCGGTCACGGCGTCGATGACTTCAGCCGGATCGGCCAGCCCGGAACACTCGATGATCACCACGTCGGAGGCGGCATCGTTGACGAGCTGTGCGATGCCCCAGGACAGGTCTTCTTTCGTGTCGCAGCACACGCAGCCGCCCGCCAGGTTCATCACCTGTTCCGCAATCGTACCGGCGCGCGGGCCGTCGATGCTCACCTCACCGGCCTCGTTCATCAGCACCCCGGCCCTGAGTCCCTGACTCTTCCAGTATTCCAGCAGGCGCATCAGCAGTGTCGTTTTACCGGCGCCGAGGGAGCCGCAGAGGAGATAGAAGGGAACTGGCATGGTCATTCCTGGTTGTCGAAACGCTGTACTAAGATCGTGTTCGCATTCTACCGGTCGAAATGGATTCTGAACAACTCAATGGTGGTGGGTGAGGGCTTCGAGCTCGGGATGCTGCGCGGTGAGCTTGGTCAGGTCGCAATGGACGTCGTCGGGATCGCTGCAATGAGTCTCTAGTTGAACCGTCATGTGTTTGATACCGAAGTCGGAAGTAATCCGCTCATGGATCGAGCGGAGCAGCGCGTTGGTGAGGACTGCGTCATCTCCATCCACCAGCACATGGGCGGTGAGCATGATGAGGCGAGGCTCCACGGCCCAGATATGGAGGTCATGCACGTTCTTCACGCCGGGCATGGACTCGATCGTCGTGGCAACCTGTGAGGCGCTGATCGTGGGCGGGGTGGATTCCAGCAGTACGTCGAGGGATTCTTTGAACAGCGGCCAGGCCCCATGGAGAATCGCGCCGACCACGAGGAGACTGATGAGCGGATCGAGCACTGTCCAGCCCGTCAGCATGATTGTGCCGCCGCTCAGCACGACACCGAGCGAGACCCAGGCATCGCCCAGCATGTGCCAAAAGGCGCTGCGGATGTTCAGGTCGTCTTTTGCGCCATGTTGGAGCAGCAAGGCGATGCTGAGGTTGGCCACAAAGCTCATGGCGGCAATGCCCATGATCCACCCGCCATCGACGGGGACCGGATGCAGCAACCGCTTGAGGCCCACGAGGGTAATGCCGATCGCCGTCAGCACCAGAATGAACGAGTTGAGAAACGCGGCGACGACGCCGGCGCGGTGATAACCGAACGTGCGCGTTTCGCTGGCCGGCTGTCTGGTGAGGATGTGCGCGTACAGCGCCAGAAAGAGCGAGCCCTGATCGACGAGATTGTGCCCCGCGTCGCTCATGAGACCGATGCTGTCGAGCAGGAAGCCGCCGATGAATTCGGCGGTGATGACCAGGGCATTCAGCCCGAGCGAGAGGTACAGGCGGGAGCGCAGATGCTCAAATGAAGCGAGGCCAGTCATGTACGTAGTGTCGCACGGTCATCGGATCACGGCAAGGGTTGGAAGAATGATCGGTGGTCGCATGCATGAAGCGCGGGATGGTCGTGGTGGCAAATCAGCGGTGGGCGGTGGTACAAAGCCCCATGCGCTGGAAACTTATACTTGGAACAATGGTGTTGCCGCTGGCGATGGGCGCCTGCGTGCTGGCTGCCTCTTCACCCAAAGGTGACAGCCCGGCGCCTGTTCCGTTGCCCAGACCCGATCACATTGTGATCGTGATCGAAGAGAACCATTCCTACAGCCAGATCATCGATTCGCCCCATGCGCCCTACATCAATGAATTGGCCGCCAAGGGTGCGTTGTTCACACAGTCGTTCGGGATTACCCACCCGAGCCAGCCGAATTACCTCGCGTTGTTTTCAGGATCGACGCAGGACATCACCGACAATTCATGCCCGCATACGCTGACGACACCGAATCTTGGGCATGCATTGCTGGCAGCCGGGCTGACATTTGCCGGCTATTCAGAAGACCTGCCCTCGGCGGGCTCGGTGATCTGCAAAGACGGGAGTTATGCCCGCAAACATAATCCCTGGGTAAATTGGCAGAACAGCCCGACCAATGGCCTCCCGGCAGAGATCAATCTGCCCCTGACGAGTTTCCCGGCCGACTATCGTGCGCTCCCCACGGTCAGCATCGTCGTGCCGAACCAGGTGAACGACATGCACCACGGCAAGGATCCGGAGGCCATTCAAACGGGGGATCGCTGGCTTCGGGACCACGTGGAGGCCTATGTTCAGTGGGCTCAGCAGCACAACAGTCTGCTGATTGTGACGTGGGATGAGGATAATGATAACGCCAAGGAGAATAACCGAATCGTGACGCTCTTCGTCGGCCCCATGGTGAAGGCGGGGCGCAACGATCAGCGGATCACCCACTACAACGTCCTGCGCACAATCGAAGATCTCTATGGACTCTCTCATTCCGGCGCGAGCGCCGATGCCGAGCCGATCACTCAGATCTGGAAAGTCCCGATCAATCCGTAACAGCGCTGACCTGGGATTATAGTATCAGACGCGAATCAACGCCCTTCTCAGAGTCTATATGGATGCGCACAAGTCTTCCTGAGATCGAATGCCGAGCTGAAAAGACTTCCGACACCTTTGTTTCCCCTCAAGCATAGCGTTAGTCTCTAGGTTTTCCTTCAAAGCCGTTCAGGAGTTCTTTTCAAGAGTCTTCACAGACTGATCGACTAGTTTAATCCGAAGCTGAACTAGTTGTTTGACGCCAAGAATATCCTGAAGGTGATCCATAATCACACGAGGAGCAACTGAGGCGTCATTCTCACCTCTGGCTTCTAGCCTCGTTAGCCCGAGAACATCTGCAAATGTATTATGCATTTCTTGAACAACCTTGGTTCGTTCGTCCCCTACAGGAAGATTGTTGAGCATGATATGCCTACCTGCGATTTGAGTAAGAGCTTCCTCAAATGGAAGTATCTTGTTCTGAATATCAGCCGTCAGCCACGTGCGGGAGGAGAGGCGAATGTTGGCAAGCTGTGAAGAAAGTTCCAGGCAGTTTCCGCTCGGCCCGTCTTGAAAAAGTGTCGATAGTGTTTTCTGCATTTGCGTCATATACTTCTCACAAAACTCGACATGCTTATCAAAAGCCACATCGGCCATGTGAGAGGTTATGCCCAGAATAAAGTGCTGATCGCTTTGTTGTAAGGCGCGAGCCTTCTCATGCTGTGAATGATCGCGGAGAATTTGATACAGCGCTCCAATCAGAGCGAGTGTTGCCGGAGACCCATATAGAGCGCGCTCAAAGTCAGCGGTCGCGAAATATGATGCGGCTAAGAACGACAGACCTCCTACGACAGCGAGTGCTATATAAACAGGCCACGAGAATTTCATGCAGCGCTTCTTGCGACCTCTAAACGATAGGCTTCTGCTTATGTGTCAACCATAGGTCAACTATCTCCATAGATATGCCATTATGGGGGCGTGTCTGGCAAATACTGGTAACCGGAAGCAGGCCGCAACTGCATGGAATTTCAGGGGTGCTGCATAACTGCCTGAAAAGTAGGAAGACGTGATGTCTTTTAGAAGGCGGTTAACGGGATATAGGTTTCCCGATGAGGCGCTCAGCAATCCCGATCCCTTTTGGGTGAAGGGCAGCCTAGTTTCAATCACATGAATTAGTGCTATCGGCTTTCTCAATAGCCTGCGCACTATTTCTGAACGAACTCCAGAAAGTACTGTTTCGGCAGGAAGTTGTGCTCGCGTGCGAGCTGGTATCCGGCTGCGGTCATTTCCTGAACGATGGTGTCACGTGCAACGAGATGGTGCTTCGGGAAGCCGAGATCGCCGGATCGTTCGGCGGGGTTGGTCGAAGATTGGCCATTCCCCAGGCCGCTCAGAGGCAGTCAGCTGAACAGGCCGCATTCATACAGAAAAGCGCTTTCGGTAGTCCCGTGGTGCGACTCCGAGATGCCGCTGGAAGGTGACTCGCATCCGCTCTTCGTCTCCGAAGCCGCACTTGCGGGCGATCTGATCGATATTGCGGCTTGAATCCTCTAGTAGCCGCCTGGCTGCTTCTACTCGAAAGACCTCAACGGCTTTTGCCGGCGAGCGCCCGGTTTTCTGTTTGTAGATACGCGAGAAATTCCGTGGACTCATGCCAGCTTTCTCGGCCAGAGACTCGACCGATAAGTCTTTCCTGCTGAGATTATCCGTCATCCAGAGATGCAGCTCATCGAAGGCTGCACGATCCTGCGCCTGCGATCGGAGCAACTCGCTGAATTGGGACTGTCCGCCAGGCCGTTTCAAATACACGACCAGTTCCCGTGCCACCTCCATGGCCACATCACGGCTGCAATCCGCCTCGATGAGTGCCAAGGCGAGATCGATTCCGGCGCTGACGCCGGCTGAAGTCCAGACCTCATCTTCTTGCACAAAGATCGCATCGCGATCGATTGCAATCGAAGGAAAGCGTGCTTTCAACATATCGCACATGGCCCAATGCGTAGCCGCCCGCTTATTGTGAAGGAGTCCTGCCTGCGCCAACAGGAACGTTCCGCTGCAGACTGACGCGGTGCGGTGCGCTGTGCTGGACGTGCGGTGCAGCCATTTCACGAGTTGTGTTGAGCGATCGAGCACCTGTTCGATGTGGGGTGAGCCGGGAACCATGATGGTATGGATGGCCGGGCCTGCGAACTTGGCGAGCTTTACCGTTTGCACAGCAAGGCCTTCCGCCGTGGGCACGAGTCCGCCGCTCATACTGGCAGTTTGGCAGATGTACCCTGGTAATCCGCGCCGCTCCATATATTTTGACGCAGCCCAGAACGCGGTCTGTGGACCGGTCAGATCCAGCAGCCCCACGTCAGGGAAGGCCACGAATAGCACAAGCCGCGGTCGATTGTGTGATGGCATGATTTCAGGGGTATTCGTCATTTACGCCAGATTCTTTCACGCTTACGATGTGCCGTCAATATAGAACGGTGCGGCAGTATGTCCGTGCCCGGTTGTCGCCAGCGCCGGAAAGACGAAGGCACAGCCGATCAAAGTTATTAACCGGTGGCCCCACTTGCGGGCGACATTTTGGGAGGCATGATATGAAAATCGTTGTGATTGGTGGTACCGGGCTCATCGGAACAAAGCTCGTCAATACACTTCGTCAGCGTGGCCATGAAGCCGTGGCGGCGTCACCCGCTTCGGGCGTCAATACTGTTACCGGTGAGGGACTCCCCAAAGTCCTCGCCGGTGCTCAGGTTGTCGTCGATGTGGCGAACTCGCCTTCGTTCGAAGACAAAGCCGTTTTGGAGTTCTTTGAAACATCCGGTCGCAACCTTCTGGCTGCAGAAGCGACTGCCGGCGTGAAGCATCACGTTGCGCTGTCGGTCGTCGGCACGGAACGACTGCTCAGCGGCGGCTACTTTCGCGCGAAGATGGTTCAAGAACGGCTGATCAAGGCATCGAAGATTCCCTATACGATTGTCCAGGCCACACAATTCTTCGAGTTCTTGGGCGCCATCGCCCAGTCGGCCAGCAACGGGGAAGGGGTCAGCTTGCCGCCTGCGCTTTTCCAGCCTATTGCGTCGAATGACGTAGCGGCCGCGATGGCCGATTTTGCCTTGGGAGCGCCGGTCAATGGCACAGTTGAGATCGCCGGTCCCGAACGGGTCAGTCTGGCCGAATTGGTCCAGCGGTTCTTGATCGCGACCAAAGATCCCCGCAAGGTCACCGCGGACACACGTGCACGGTACTTCGGCATCGAGTTGAACGATCAATCTCTCACTCCGGGGAATAATCCCCGTATCGGCTCGACGAATTTTGATGTGTGGTTTAGCCAGTCTTACTCTCAGCGGTAAAGCAAGAGAGCCAGAGGGGGTGATGTGCTTTTGGCGAGCGGAAGGCTGAGCGTGCATTAGTCATGTAAATCAGCCATTGATCCTATCCTGTCAGGCGGCACTGCCAGCGCCTGTGCTTATAGAAGGAGGCCATGATGAAAAAGAGCATATGGTATTCGACTGCGTTCCTGGTGATGTTACTGAGCATGACGTTCGTAAGTGTGCTGCCGGTTTTTGCCCAACCGGAACCAGCCGGAGCCAAGGGAGCGAGTGATGCTGAGATCGTCCCACTGATGAAAACGCCGCTTGCTGGGTTTGCTGGAAAAGAAGGCGCGATGCTCACGGTAGAATATGCGCCTGGCGCATCGTCGCCTAAGCATCGGCATCAGGCGCATACGTTTGTGTATGTGTTGGAAGGCTCCATCGTTATGCAGGTCGAAGGCGGACCGGCTGTGACTCTCGTTGCGGGCCAAACCTTTTACGAATCGCCGAGCGACATCCACGCCGTATCGAAAAATTCGAGTGCCACTGAGCGCGCGAAATTTGTAGTGTTCTTTGTGAAAGATGAAGGCCAACCGTTTGTGATACCCGTACAGTAAGCACGTCAGAACGGGGGCTACTCACTCACGGTTTCCGAACCGAGTCTCTCTCCACTGAATTAGTTTTGAGCGAATTCCAGAAAGTATTGTTTCGGTAGGAAGCTGTGCTCGTGCGCAAGCTGGTATCCGGCTGCGGCCATTTCCTGGACGATGGTGTTCCGCGCGACAAGATGGTGCTTCGGGAACCCGAGGTCGCCGGATCGTTCGTCGGGATAGAAATCGATGATGGCGATGCGCGCTCCAGGCTTGAGGGACGACTTGAGATCGCTGAAATATTTTGACCGGTTCTCAAGATGATGGATGGTGTTGCAGACGAAGAGGAGATCGACGGATTCGAACGGCAGCTTGGGATTATCCGGCTGCGCGAGGATGAACTCGGCCGTGTAGGCGATGTGCATGTGGATGATGCTCTCTTTGGCATAGGCGAGCATCTCCTGTTCGACATCCACGGCATAGACCATTCCGGTCTCGGTGACGGCTTCGATGAAGCGGCGGGTGAAGTAGCCTGACCCGGAGCCGAGATCGGCGACGGCCATGCCTGGTTTCAATCTGAGCGCTTCAATCACCTCGGCAGGTTTCTGATAGCGATCCCGCTCCGTACTGTCGAGATGTTCCAGATATTGTTTGATGTCGTCAGGACGGCGATGCTGGTGCTGGTCTTCAGCGAGCGCAGGACCGGCGAGGGTGACGCACAAGGCAGCAAACAGGACGATGGTTTTCATGGCAAAGACCTCTTGGGCGGTAGCCGTTCACTGAGTACCGGATACTTGGCTTCAGCCACGCCGAAGTTGCCGCTCGACGGATCTGCCGCGACAACGCGGAGGGTGATGCCGTCGGGCGCATCCTTTGGAAGCGGGACGAAGAAGGGCGCTTCGAAGGCGGCTCTATCGCCGCTGTAGAACATCTGCAAGCGCTCCATCACCTTCGTGCCGATGAGCAATTCGCCGTAGATGTGGACTTTCCGCGAGTCCCAATCGCCGTGGGGACGGACGAGCGCGCCGGAGAGGGTGCGGACGGAGGCGCGCAGGACCACGTCATCTTTCGCGATGAGGCCCCCGCCGACGGATTGCGGATGTTCGATCTGGACGATGTAGCCGTAGAGCGTCAACACGATGCCGTCGCTGGTCAGGTCATGGCCGGGAATCAGCCAGGCGCGAGTGGAGACGCGCTGGGTGGCTGTCGGATAGGCCAGCGGTCCTTCTGCCGCGATATCGACGAGCGTCGGTGTGACCAGGTCGAGTGTGGCGGTGAAGACAGCAGCGGGACGGCTGCTGTAGTGGGCTTCTTCCATCAGGCGCGGGGTGCGCATGATCTGATTCTGATCGCCGGCATCGCCCTGTTGAATGCCGGTGGTGAGGATTTGGCCGCTGGCCACGTCGGTGATCGTGACGCGCGCGCCGCCGACATCTTTCCCCAGCACCATAGAGCCGTGGGCGACGACGCGCACGAGGATGGTCGTGGGTTTCGGATCGTTCAGGTGCAGGTCGGGCGGCGCGTCTTCTTGTGCGGGGAGGGCGAGGCAGGGCAGGGGCATCAGGATGAGTGAGAGGACGAGAAGGCGGAGCCTGATACCCGCTCGGTTCATTTTACCTTGGTGCCCGGTTCCACTTCTTCCAGAATGGTCGCGAGGCCGCGCACTTCGCTGTCGCCGGCGGCCAGGACCATGCCCTGCGACTCGATACCCATGAGCTTCGCCGGTTTCAGGTTCGCGACGATGACGATCATCTTGCCGACGAGCGCCTCCGGCTCATACTTCTTGCCGATGCCCGCCACGATCTGCCGCTGCTCGGTGCCGAGTGAGACCTGGAGCTTCAGCAGTTTCTCCGACTTCGGCACGCGTTCGGCGCTGATGACTTTCGCCGTCTTCAGCTGAATTTTCATGAAGTCGTCGATGGTAATCTGGGGCGGCGCGGCCGCTGCGGGCGCTGCAGCTGGTGTTGCCGGAGTTACGGTTGTCGCTGCCGGGGTCGTCGGGACTGCGGCGGGAACGGGTTGCGGGGTCGCGGGTGTGTCGCTCACTGGTTTGGCTCCTTTTTTCGATGAGTCTTTCGGTGTCTTCGTCGCATCTTTTGCGGTGGCCGTCTTTGTGTCTGCGGCGATCTCGATACGCGGGAACAGTGGCGCTCCCTTGGCGATCGGGAGATCGGCCGCTGGGCTGTCCCACTGATAGGCGGAGGCCGGGATGGCCTTGGAAAAGTCGAAGTGGTAGCCGAGTTGCCGGGCCAGTTGTTCCGTTGTCTGCGGCATGAACGGATGGAGCGAGACGGCCAGCAGGCGCAAGGCGCGGGCGGCGTTGTTGAGGACGGTCTTCAGCTTCGGCGCATCGTCGGGATTTTTGGCCAGCTTCCAGGGTGCGGCTTTGTCGATGTATTCGTCGCAGAGGCTGGCGAGTTCACCGATCGCCTGCAGATTGTCGCGGAAGGTTAATGCGCTGAAGCCCCGTTCCAACGTCGCCGGTAATTGCGTGGCGGCCTGGGCGATCTTCTCTTCGAGTTCCGGGAGCGCGGGCGGGCCGCTGGCCGGAATCTTCCCGTCCGCGAAGCGCTCGATCATCGTGAGGGTGCGGCTGAGCAGATTGCCGATGCCGTTGGCCAGGTCGCTGTTGATGGTGGTGACCATCGCGGTTTGTGAGAAATCTCCATCCTGCCCGAAGGGCACTTCGCGCAAGAGGAAGTAGCGGAAGGCATCGACACCGTAGGTCTCGACCATCTTGTTGGGATCGACGACGTTGCCGCGGCTCTTCGACATCTTCTCGCCGTCCACGGTCCACCAGCCATGCGCGAAGATGGTTTCCGGCAGCGGCAGGTTCAGCGCCATCAACATCGTCGACCAATAGACGGCATGGGTCGTGAGAATGTCTTTGCCGACGAGATGGACGGAGGCCGGCCAGTACCGATCGACTGAGGGTGTCGCCAGTTTGTATTCCAATGCGGAGATGTAATTCACCAGCGCATCGAACCAGACGTAGGTGACGTACTCGTGATCGAAGGGCAACTCGATGCCCCATGAGAGGCGCGATTTCGGTCTGGAGATCGACAGGTCGCCGAGCTTCTGGGTGGTCAGGAACCCCAGGACTTCGTTGCGGCGGGATTCGGGCCGGATGAAGTGCGGGTGCTGCTTGATGTGGTTGATGAGCTGTTCTTGATACTGCCCCATCTTGAAGAAATAGTTGTGCTCGCTGAGCTGTTCGATGGGGCGTTTACAGTCGGGGCATACTCCTCCCACGACATCTTTTTCGGTCCAGAATCGCTCGTCGAACGTGCAGTACCACCCAGTATATGAGTCTTTATAAATCAGCTGTTTATCATATAACTCTTGAAGGAAGAGTTGAACGACTTTCTTGTGCGGCGCATCGGTGGTGCGGATGAAGGCATCATTCGAAATGTTCAACCGCTTCCAGAGGTCTTGGAACTGCGGCGCCAGCTTGTCGCAATGGGCCTGCGGATCGATGCCGGCTTTGGCTGCGGCCTGCTGTACTTTCTGGCCATGTTCGTCGAGACCGGTCAGGAACATGACGTCGCGACCCCGCAAGCGCCAGTAGCGCGCGAGCACGTCGGCGGCGACAGTGGTGTAGGCGTGGCCGATGTGCGGCACATCGTTCACGTAGTAAATCGGCGTCGTGATGTAGAGCGTATTTTGATCTCGCATAACGAGGGGAAGATAGCAGGTTGCCCGACGGGATTTCTAGGCAGGCGTTCCGGCCGGCGCGAGCCCGAGGGCGTCACGAAGTTTGAGCAGGCAGGATTCCAGAGCCATGTGGAGATTCAAATTGCGCGTGGCATTCTGTTGCGTGCGTTCGATCTCTTTGATCAGGTCGAGGAGCAGAGTGAGGTCGGTGGTGCGGGCATAGTCCTGGAGTTGGTCCATCTGTTCGAGGTGGAGAATCTGATCCTGATCGCCGCCGACATGGACGAACAGCAGATCGCGGGCCCAGCGGCTGAGCCACGTCAATGTCTCAATGCCTCGATCGGATTTGGCGAGGCTCTCGGCCAGCGTCAGGATGGCGCTGATCGACCGAAGCGTGGTGGGAGCCACGATGGCGAGGCATTCGCGTTGCCATTCACGCAGGGCAGCGACATCCAACGTGAGGGCTTCGCCGATGCGGCCTTCCGTGACGAGCGCCAGAAGTCGCGCATCTGCCGGCGGGAGTTCCCGCTTGAGAATCACGGCCGCTTCAACTTGCGTGCGCGCGGGCGTGGTGAAGCGGAGTTGCTGGCAGCGTGAACGGATGGTGATGGGGAGCGCGTTGGGTCTGCTGGTGATCAGGAGAAAGAGTGCGTGACCCGGGGGCTCCTCCAGCGTTTTCAGCAGCGCATTGGCGGCGCCGATGGTCATGCGGTCGGCTTCATCGATCAGGCAGATCTTCCGCTCGCCCATCAGCGGGCGATAGACGAACTGCTGTTCGATTTCTCTGACCTGCTCGATCTTGATGGCGGGATTAGCCAATTCACGGTCGGGATCGATCGCAATAAAGTCCGGGTGTGTTCGTGCGGCGATTTGCAGGCAGGAGCGGCAGGCACCGCAGCTGTCCAGCGCATCCAGCGACGGTGGCTGTTCGCAGTTCAAGGCCTGGGCGAGATGGATCGCTGTCAGGCGTTTCCCGATCGCGTCTTCGCCGTGAAAGAGATAGGCGTGTCCCAGCCGGTCGTGCGAGACGGCCGCCTGCAGGACTGCGATCGGATGTTCATGACCGGTGATATCGCGAAAGGGCATGGCTACTTTCTCCGACCTGCTTGCGGCAGGCGCGTCTCCAGCCAATCGAACACAAGCGTGCGTACTGCTGCGGCAATCCTGTCGGGGGTTCGCGCGGCGTTGATCGGCTTGATGCGCCGGGGTTCTTTGCGGGCGAGTTGCAGAAACCCGGAGCGGACGTTTTCGTGAAAGCGCTTGGTTTCCCGATCCAGCCGGTTCTGCCCTGCGGTGTCGCGTTGCCGCCGGCGCAGGCCGGTGGCCACGGGAAGGTCGAAGAGGAGGGTCAGGTCCGGAGTCAGGCCGCCGGTGGCCCAGTGGTTCATCGTGCGCAATGTTTTCAGGTCCAGTCCTCGCGCGTAGCCTTGATAGGCCAGGGTGGAATCGACAAACCGGTCGCAGATTACGATCGCGCCCTGCTGCAGGGCCGGCGCGATCACGTGGTCTACGTGCTGGCGGCGCGCCGCGAGAATCACAAAGGCTTCCGTTTCCGCGGCCAGGGACTCAGCGGTATTGTTGAGTAGCACGGCGCGAAGCTGCTCGGCTGCCGGTGTACCGCCTGGTTCCCGTGTCAGCAGCACGGCATGACCTTCGGTTCGAAGTGTCTCTGCCAGGCGAGCAGCTTGGGTCGATTTCCCGCTCCCCTCGGTGCCTTCCAGCGTGATGAAGATGCCCGCTGTATGACTGCGTCGTTTCGCCACGAGTGGTTCCTGTCACCGGTTCAGAATTCGCCGCGATCGTAATGCCATGCCCACTGAATAGCAAGAACGGTCGGGCCGGCCTCGGTGCGGTTCTGCCCGGATCGAGTCGGGATCATTTGATCTTGCCGCTGCCATTATCTTTTTCATGTAACCCATTGAAAATAGCCATAAATGGATTGCGACACCTGGGGAATCTCTGTATGATGAGCCACCACATTATAGAGCCTCATTTAAGACCTAGTTGGCATGCTGAAAACCTTGTTGAAACGATACTTTCTGACGGGTCTGCTCGTCATTACCCCGATTTGGGGGACGATCCTCATTTTGAAAGCCCTCTTTGTCACGGTAGATGGCATTTTGGGCGAGACGGTGGCCCGGTGGGTGCCGGAATACTATGTGCCGGGCTTGGGGATTCTGGCGCTCATTTTGCTGATTTTCTCCGTCGGGCTGTTTGCCGCGAATTTTATCGGCCGGCAGATTGTGCGGATCTGGGAAGACTGGCTGAATCGTCTGCCGCTGGTTCGCGGGATTTATTCGACACTGAAATCGATGATGGATATTCTCTCGTTTTCTGATCGAGGCTCCTATCATCGGGTGGTGCTCATTCAGTTTCCCAAGAACGGTCACTATTGTTTTGCCTTTGTCACCGGGATCACCAAATCCGAGACGGCCTCGCTGGCGCAAGAGCCGTTGATTCACGTCTATGTGCCGACGTCGCCGAATCCCACGTCCGGGTATTTTCTCTTGGTCCCTGAACGTGAAGTCATGTCGGTAGAGATCTCGGTCGAAGAAGCCATGAAGCTTATCGTCTCAGGCGGGCTCTATACGCCGGCCACCTCGATGGCTTCAGTGCTGAACGCTGATGCGAAGTGGAGCGGGGTGAAGCAACCGGACGCGGGGGTGACCATCGGATGATGCCGCATAAGCAGGAGATGGCCATGGATGGGTTGGGTGTCGTGGTAATGGCGGCCGGGCGTGGCACGCG
>JABFSU010000029.1 GCA_013140455.1 Nitrospira sp.
GAATAGGATCGGCACTCAGCACTCTTGTATTGTTCTTCCAGCCGTTACCGCGAGCGGTTGAGTGGGGCGAAGGGGGTGGTGGGGTTATAGCGATTGGCGGGATAGAAGGGATTATCCGGCACAAAAGCCTGATCGGGATTCAGCGGATTGTCCGGCGCATACTGAACGGCCGAATTGAAGATATTGTAGCCGCGCTCGTATTGTTCGAGGAAGTTTTGCTCGGCAAAAGAGGGAGTGACAACAAGGAGCAAGGCGATCAGAACCATGATCCACATCGAGAGCCTCCTGGCTCAACCGTGACCTGTGTATCACTACTCAGATATTATGAAGATTCAGGATGTGATGTCGCCGGACGGACACGGATACGCCCTGGCTCAACGGTCACAATGGCCCCCGACTGAAGTTCCGTCCCATAGCGACTGAGGGCCATCACGCAAGCGGCTGCTTGTTGAGAGGCCGACAAGATCACCAGCCGGATAATTCCAGCGTGGGCCTGGTCTCGCACCACGGCCAATTCACCGAAATCCTTATCGAGGGTAATGAGAATACGACCTTCGTGAGAGGCACGCGCCAAGATTTCATCATCGCCAGGATCGGCAGGCCAGTCCCCAGCCCAGATCACATCGTGGCTTGCGGCCTTCAGTGGAGCCACCACCCCACCGGAAAGGCAGCTATCTAACAGAAGTTTCACGAAGCAGTTTCAAGAGGAAACGGCTCAATGCGCTCGTGCCCGACAATCCGATGCGCATAGGCGAGGCACGCCTGTATGTCTTCACGTTCCAGCCATGGATAACCATGAAGAATCGTATCCGTCGTATCTCCGGCCGCCAGCATACCAAGCACATGTTCCACCGCGAGACGGCGACCCCGGATAATCGGCTTCCCGCCGAAAATCTTCGGATTGACCGTAATACGTTTGAGAAGAAGCTGCTCATCCATAGGCCACCTCACCTGAGCGCATGATAGCGCACTTGCACGGAGAAGAAAACCAATGGAGCGAGGTCACGCAGAATACCCCTGCCTCCAAGCCCATTTCGGACAACCCGGCGCAAGGCTAGGCCGTTACCGCGAGCGGTTGAGTGGGGCGAAGGGAGTGTTGGGATTGTAGCGATTGGCGGGGTTCAGGGGATTGTCGGGCGCGTACGGTGCAGAGAAGCGTGGCTCAGCTCTTCCCCACACGTTTGATATTGTAAGCGCCATTGCCCTCGGCGACGCTCACAAATAAGACTCCCGCTACATGTTCTTTTTCCCGCGGATCATTTGCGGGCATAGCCGACGACGGAGCAGAGTCCCTGCAGCACGGCTTGGATGGTTTGGGCGATACGGCACCGAAGGTTTTGACGATGCTGCTTTCGGAAAGGGTAAAGACTTTGTCGAATCTGATCCAACAGGGTTTGGGAAGTGCCCCTTGCACCAAGTGCGTCGGCCCGATTTGGAGGGCGGTATTCTGTTGCTCGACCGAGGTGATGGCCAACCCGATGAAGTCGGCATGTCGATCTGGAGGGGTCAAGACCATGACGGGGCGTTTCTTGGCGGACTGGAGATCGGAGTAGGGAAACGGAATTAAGACCAGGTCGCCGGGCTTACACGCCATTCCAGACCTCGTCGTCCTGGTTGTCCCACACATGGCGCATCGCCGGTTCCTGCGCCTGTTTCACTTCTTCCGTGAGCGGGTCTCTCAGACCATGCTTGATTTCAATGTACTCAATGAAATCCAGCACTTCTTGCGCGAGTGTGTCCGGAAGCTTCTGCGCTTCTTTGAAAATTCGCTCAGCTGTCGACATCGCGTCCTCCCCTATTAGGCCACCAGGGCCACCCTCAAGATCTCCATTATGGTCTGAAGGCCCTCTGGAAACAACTGATACACCGTTCCTGGTCCGCTTTCTTACACGTAGGGCGCAGGCTAAAGTTTGTTGCGTGAAGGTGTCAGGGGTTGGAATGGCATGTTGGGATTGTAGCTATTGGCAGGGTTAAGAGGATTGTCGGGATGGTATTGGTTGGCGGGATTGAACGGATTGTCGGGCGCGTAGCGATTCGCCGGATTGACGGGGTTGCCGGGATCAAAGCGATTGGCCGGGTTGAAGGGATTATCCGGTGCGAAGGCCTGCGCGGGATTCAGCGGATTGTCCGGCGCATACCGACTGGCCGGATTGAAGAGGTTGTAGTCGCGCTCGTATTTCTCGTCGAAGCCGGGGTCGGCCAACGCGAGAGTGGAGGAGAAAAGCAGCGGCAGGAGAAGGAAGAAGACACTCCACATAGAGAGCCTCTGCAAAGCTAAACAGCCGGCAGATTCAGTCTACCCCCGCGCTCTAGATTGAAGCAATGTGGTCAGTGAGAACCGGAAAAGGAGAATGTCCCCGTTGATTGCTTTAATGACGTCCTAAACTTCGGCAACAGTCACTCACACGGGCAGCGTTAGCTTCAGAAGGTTGTTAATAGATCGCTCAATCCACTCTGGCTTCAAGAGCCTTCTCCAACAACAGTTTCATCTTCGCGACGCTGAATGATGGACCCGTAGGTCTATAAACGGCTTGATTCCATAGGGACTCATACTTTGACTCGAAACCAGGAATCTTTGCACGACGCATCGCGGCTTCGGGGATTTTGAGGAATATACCGAAGCTCTTTCCGCTAATCCATTTGACGCCGAACACGATATAGTTACCGACTTTGAAACCACAGTAGTGCTTGTTGAACTTTCTCTCGACCGGCCAGTTGCGCTTCGTTGCGACACTTTGAAGGTCATCACAAACCTGTAGGAAAGCACGGACAGCCTCGGGTTTGTGGCGCTGCTCATACACAGCCCGATCATAGATTATCAGCCCACTCACGGGACGTTTCTTTTTTATGGGAAGGGGCTCAAGCCGATTCACAAGAAGCCATGAGTCCCTCCCGGACATCCATCGGGCGATCTCGATCAACTCGACCTGATAGTTGATCTTGTTAACGTGCTCAAGCGTTGCGCGGTCGATACTCGGCGCAACCACAAGAACCCTCACTTCAAGGTTGTCCCAGTCAATTGCACGATCCTCCGGACGATTCTGAGCCTCCAACCAAAGCGACTTGATCGAGTCCGGGTTGCTTTCAGCCCAAATAGCATATTCAAGAATCTGTGGGATAACTGCGGCATCTATTGGAGAGTTCTTCATCTCAATGATACAGACCTTGCCGTCCTCATCAATCCCGATAATGTCAGGTATTCCCGACTTGCCACCGCCTCTGACCTGTCGTTTGAGCAGAAACACGTCTTCGAGAAGCTCAGGTGTCTGAAACACGTCCTGCTCGAACTCCTGTTCAGAAGAATACGGAGCCAACTCGACCGGCTTTACCCGACCCTTTCGTCTCCTCCAATACAAAGAAGCCATCACTCATACCCCCATTTACGCCCGGATAACTTTTGAGCCAATTGTTAATATCATGGGCACACACAAACTGCAGACTGGTATCCGAATCTAACAATAGCTTCTGACACTTTTTCCCCTGCGGCAGCGTGATGGGAGCGGAATCGCAGCGGCCGGGATGCGTGCGGCGACAAAACAGACGGTGAAGGCTTCCGGTTAAGTAGCATGCCCCCTTTTCATCCCCCTCAATAAATGAAGAATAGGGCCCGAAAGCTTTCCTTTTGGCTCTTACTCCCTTGCCACAACGGTGTCGTAGAGGCCGAAATGGGTCAGCCCTGGGTGGCTCTCGATGCCGGTGTAGCGGAGCGAGGCGTCTTCGTAGCGGCGGAACGCGAAGACGGCTTGGTTCATCTGTACGGTGTTAAACACATTCAGGCGTACGAGCAGGTGGAAATCTTTCACCGTCAGACCGGTGACGGCCAGAAATAAGTCCGGTTCGAGCCTGGTGATGACATCTTGGAGCTTGTTCTCGCGGAAGTCGGTCAAGTACATGAATGCCGGAATGCGCGTGGCGAACTTAATCAGCTTCTCCTGGACGAGCTTGCGCTTGGACTTGTACTCTCTCTCCTCCTCGGTGAGCTCCTTCTTCTGCTTCGTCGTCAGGTCGCCGTCCTTGGCCTTATTCTTGAGTTCCTTGACCTTGTCGCTCTTGTTGATGATGGTCTCAATGATGTTGTCGCCAAGCTTGCGCCACCCCTCAATGCGCTCCACGGCAGCCATTGCTTCAGGATTGTCTAGGATGCGGCGTAGGCTGTCGTTGTCTACGTTCACCAACAACGCACTCTCCCACTTGCGGGCCAACAGCGTGGCCGAGGTGCCCGCCATCGCGATATCGAGAATCCCGCCCGCATCAATCTGCATCATATTGGCGCCGTTATAGGCCAGCACGGGCAAGAACGATACGAGTTCCTTGACGGCATTCTCCGGATTCGGCTCGTTGGGCGATAGCCCGATCCCGTACTCGGACAGTTGCCGCAGCGCACGGGTGGGCGCAAAGTCGAACACGAAACAGACAGGCTTGAGGATCTCCTCTTCGTTGGGGTTGTCTCCGTCGGGATTTTTGATGGACCAGGGCGATTGCACGCGGAACGCAGCCTGAAAGTAAGTCTCGGGCGACTTGAGATTGCGCAGCATCAGAATGGAAGACCACTGTGGTACGGTTACACCGGTGGTGAGCTTGCCGCACGAGAGGGTGATCGTCTTCGTCTCAAAACCGCTCCCGATAGCCGAACGCACGGGCGGCAACGCATCAAGTCCGATGCCTGCCGACGCGCCGGCCACGACGACCACCTCGTAGTCATGCCAGAAGATGTTGTGCTTCTCGGCAAGCAGGTTTGCCATCGCGTGGCAGGCGGCCACGTTGGGGAAAAACCAGAACGAGTGTTGGAGGTACGGCAGCAGTCGCACATCCGAATACGGAAACGGCGGCCGTGTACCGGTCTTCAAATGTTCGACTGACTTGGGCGCGTAGCCGCCGCGGATGATGTCCAGCCACTTTTGTACGTCGCTCTTGTGTTTGAATTTCGCTTTCGCGCCTGTTCCCGATGCCTCGAAGAATGCATTGAGATCAAACTCGTCGAACTCCCCAGCACTCGCGATTGCCACGAGCTCGTCCGGCATCTGATAAGTGAGCAGGCGCATCTGCGGCAACGCGCCGTAGGGGTTCCACTTGCTGAGATTTCTGTTGGCGAATTCTTCCTTGGCGCGTTGTTCGTCGGTGTACGTCCAGTTGAAAATCTGTTCCTCGATAAACTCGCCCGTGGCCAGCGCCTTGAACGGTGTGCCGGAGAGATAGAGATACGCCTTGGTCGTGATGGGGAGAAACTCAAATTCCCTCTCCGAGAGCACAGTGAGGTCTTCATTCACCACCTCTAGGCCAACGGCATATTCAAGTCGAGCCTCTTTCACGGCGACTGCATCCTCCTCACCCTCAAAAAGCTCCTTCGCGGTCTCCCGCCACGCGCCGAAGTGATACTCATCGAACACCACGAGGTCCCAATTCACCGTGTGCAACCACTCGTTCTTGGGCTTGATGTTTCCTACTTTGTCTCGGCCGAGCAGGTCCTGGAAGGAACCGAAATAGACGAGCGGCTTTCTGGTAGAGACTTTCGTCGGGTCGCTGTCGGAGTTGCGCGACATGTATTGCCAGCCGTCGAAATCCACGTGAGATTCAAGATCCGTCTGCCACGCATCCTCAACGGCGGGCTTGAATGTGACCACGAGCACACGCTTGGCACCTAGCTTCTTGGCGAGCTGATAGGTGGTGAATGTCTTGCCGAAGCGCATCTTCGCGTTCCACAAAAAGCGTGGAACCCTGTTCTGGTTCATGGCCCAGATCGACTGGTAATAGTCGAAGGTCTTGTCCACTGCCTCGGCTTGCTCGCGGCGCATCGGAAAGGTTTCGTGATGCGTGCCGGTGAAGCGCTGGCCGGTGCGCAGCTCGGTCAGCACGGTCTTCACGTCCTTGACCGTACAGCGCATCCATTCCAGCTCTGGGTTCGCGAACTTCTTTTTGACGAGCGCCGTGCGAACGTCGTGGTCCGTGAAGATCGTGCCGTCGTCGCGCTCGGCGGCCACATCCAACTCAATGCTGTAGTTCTTGATGGCGGCGGTCTTGAGCTGCTCGGCGACTCGTTGTTTTACGTCACGCGTGGTTTGTCCGACTTTGAGGAGACCCGCGTGCGCCTTATCGGCGATCGAGTAGGCGTAGATGCGCGGCCTGGCTTCCGGCCTCCGTGCGAGGATTTCCTCGATAGGTCTACTCATCGTCGCCGTTGCTCACAGCTTCATCAGGCACCGCGTCGCTGTGCTCAGCGACCTGCGACTCAATGAAGGCGATCTCGTCCTGGGTTAGCCCGTACCGCTTGTAGAGCTTGGCGTCCGTCCACTCTTGGTTCAACGGCAGGTCGGGGATGAAAGCATAGACATGCTTCGGCGCATCCTGGGTGGACTTACGGAGCGAAACAAGGAAGCGAACGAAACGTGTGCGCAGATATGTCGCATAGTTTATCGCTTCGGCTTCAGTGTCGAAGATGCCCGCGACGAGATAGCTCTCAGTACAAGCAGTGCCGGGCTCAGCGATGATCGGCTTGCTGAGAAACTTTGTCTCAATCGCCGCACTCGTTCCTTGGACACGCGTCATGAGGACTTTCCACTTGTCGATCCACGCGGCGTTTGTCGGAATCTCTGAGCGCTCGACGTAGCTGATCTTTTGAGATCCGAAGAGCTTCACAGGATTCTTAATGCGCTTGGAGTCCGGCTTGCCGTGGAAGAACGTGCGGAGACCAAATGGCTTCTGACTGGAAACCCGAAGATCGAGCGTCGGCTCACCTTTCGCCCTGACCTTCTCCAAGATCGGAATAGCCTCGTTGCGTCGCACGAGGATGTCGTACGCATCAAGGTGGCGTGCAACGGCGGGACCGGTCTGCTGTCCGTCCCAGATGGTTTGCACGGTGCACGGCCCGTTGTGCTCGCGATCCCACAGGAAGTATGAGATGCCGCCCCGAATCTTCACCCCTGGAAAACCCTCGTAGAGCTTCGGATAGTCCACGATGCTCCGCATCCGTTTGTCCGAGAGCATTCGTTCGCGGTACTTGTCGAGGCCCTTGCCGCCAGCCATCCAGCGCGACGGCGTCACAAAGACCGCGTAGCGTGGGTCGAGGTCGAGCGCCTTCTCCACAAACAACTGGTAAATCGGCGCAGCGCTCGTGCCGTAGCCACCATCATCCAATTGATACGGCGGATTGCCAATAATCACGTCGAATTGCATATCGCCTCCAAACAACTCGGCCACGCGAGTCTTGATGTCGTCAGTGTGAATGAACGCATATGCGTGGGTTTCGCGCCCCTCGCCACGGTCCAGCGTCTTCTGGCTTGCCCCACAGTACCCGCACTTGCCATCTGCCCACGTGTGCTCCATCCGTTCGAACCAGATGTTGCCCGCGTCGCGGGCGAATCCGTTTGCAATTGAGTGCTTGCCCTGGGCGTGCTTCGAGCAATACAAACTCCGACGCGCTAGTAGGCTCGTGAGAAACGTGATGCCAATGCCGAACACCTGCTTAGTCAGGATGTGATCGACTCGCTCATCGAGGTTCGGCATTGCAGTCGCCAAGCCCTTAGTGAGGCGGCTGGTGATCTCGCGGAGAAATACTCCGGACTTCGTGCATGGATCCAAGAACCTTACCGAACTGTTCGCCCAGATGTTCGCGCCATTGTTGTCGGCCGCCCACGCCTCGGCGAGGGTATCCAGCATTCGGTTGGCAAACTCCGGCGGCGTGAATACCTCGTCGTTGGAGAGATTGGCGATGCAGGTCAGCACGTCCGGGTTGCGCCCACGCAGCGTGAAGCTGACTTGCTCGATCATGCGTGTGCTCCCAGCACGAACCGCGCTCGTTCGATGCGTAGCATCTGGTAGGGCGTCATGAACCGCACGCCCAGGCCCACGCAGGCATCAGGTATCTTGATCCTGTTTGGCGAGTTGGACGGGTGTTCGTGGGTCACGATTACATGATTGCCGGCCAGCGCATGCGCCAGCAGATAGAAATCCGCAGCCTGCAGAAACGTGTTGATGGCAGCCGGTGTGTATTGCTGCCCCGTGGCCCATGTGCTGACCTGGGTGAACTGCGGCGCCAGTGCCGGCGGCGTGCGCCGAAAGAGCACCTGGCCGTGGTTCCTGGCCCAATCCGACAACTCGTCCTGGCCTGCCTCGATTTCATCGGCCACCTTGTCGATGCTGAACACCGCGCCCGTATTGCCCCTGTGCGCCAGCCAATCCCAGAAGGCCGGACAGAAGTCCAGACCGTAGTGCAGGTTCTTCGCGGACATGAACACATTGGCATCCAGCAGGTAGCTCACACCGTGACTCCCAGCTCGCGCGCCGCTTCGTAGAACGTGGCCGTCTTGCGCATCCCCAGCATGCGGAAGGCATCTGGAAACGAGGTCAAACCCTCCAGCGTGCTGGAGACGATGGCGCGGGCAAAGCGCTTGCTGGTGCGCGCGCCCAGGCTATGATAGAAGTCACCGCCACTGCTGCTGCGTTCCTTCAGCTCGCTCAGCCGCTCCTGTTCCACTCGGTAGTGCTGCCACAGCGCAATCTGGGTCATGAAGCCTGCGTCGAACAAGCGGCGCAAGGCAACCAGCGTGCTGACCTTGAACTCGCGTGCCAACCGCTGGATTTCGTCCGGAATCGGCGCGTCGCGCTCGTGCACGGCTCGCAGCTCCGCCATGGGCATCAGCAGTTCTGCCGCGACCTGGTTGCACCAGCGCTCGGTTTGCTGCTCGGGCACCTGCCCCACCTGCGTGTCCGACACGCCCGTTGCACCCAGCCACACATGGGCCAGCTCGTGCGCCAGCGTGAACATCTGCGCGGCCTTGCTGTCAGCGCCGTTCAAGAAGACCAGCGGCGCAAGGCTGTCCGCCAGCGCGAAGCCGCGAAATTCACCCACGTCCAGCTTGCGGTGGCTGTTGCTGCCCACCACGGAACTCACCATCACCATCACCCCGGTGTCTTCGGCCTTGGCGATCAATTGGCGCAACGCATCCGCCCAGGTAGGCATTTGGCGACGCGCCTCAGTGGACAAACTCAGCGTCTCGCGCAGGCGTTGCGCGACCACCTCCGGCGCTTCCTGCAAGCTGGCACTGCCAACAAATGGCAAGGCCGGCAAGCCGTGCATACGGGCATGGTCGCGATACCACTCCTGCCGTTGCTGGCATAGGTACAGGGTGTCCAGCAGGTTGCTGCTGGGTTCGGCGAGTGCCTGGTCGCCCAGGATGCGAAAGTCCGGCACCGGCAGTGCCAGCGCGGGTGGCTGGGGCAGAAAAAAGTAGCCGATGGCGGTGTGCGTGAGGCGCGCGAAGTCTTCGAGTTGCTTGAGCGTGGGCTGAGCTTCGCCACTGAGCCACAAGGGCCACTTGTGGAACCGCCCAGCCAAGTCGCCGTCGTCAAGGCGCGCACGTTTCGCCGCCCAGCGAAGCACGGGTACGGAAGCAGCCACGGTCGTCATGCCTCCTCCCTAAGCGATGGGGCAAGGGTTATGTGCTCAAACCCGGCAGCCAGATCGTGCACCGTCATCGGCGGGTAGTTCTTGGTCGGCATGAAGATTTCATGCTTTCCGAGGCTGGCAAAGAGATCTCCCTCCGCACTATAGGCTGACGCCTGCGTGAGTATGTCCAAGCGAAAATCTCGCCGCTGAAACTTCCCCTTGCCCAGATAGCCCCATTCTGCAAAGGTGATCGGCTGGTCATCGCTGGTGCGCATCGACAAAGCGTCACCATGGATGAGGTTCTGCGAGAGCACATAGAAGGCAGCCTGATACAGATTATCCGACTCCTCGAGCTTCAGATAGTCAGCAAGGATCTCCAGCATATTAGAGCGGCACTCGGCGATGTTATCCGCCAAGATCTCAATCCCGTAGGTGCACATCAGAGCAAGAAGGGCGTACTGCCGCTTTTCAAAGTCGGACTTTCCAAACTTCAGTTCGACGGCGGCGAGCTTCCGCTGCAAGATCCTCACGAGGAAATTCCCGCTCCCGCATGCTGGTTCCAAGAAGCGGGAGTCAATCCGCTCGGTCTCGCCCTTGACGAGGTCGAGCATGGCTTCGACCATCCACGATGGCGTGAACACTTCCCCGTGGTCGGAGACGCGGTTTTTTGATTTGATCAGGCTCATGGCGAAAGAGACAGATGTCACGAACCTTTCCCTTATTTACTGCACCGCCCAAAGCTTACCCTTTTCCCCTCAATAATTCACCCAGCCTCTCAAACCACAACGACGGCATTTCTCGCCGCACACACACTCGCTTTCCCGTAGTGCTACCAGGTCCAAACGGACTTCCTCCGTGTAGTCTCACCAGACAGTCACATTCCCCCCTTCAATCCTCCACCCCTTCCCAAATGGATTGTTCGGCGAATCGGGCCTGAAGGGACTTCCTGCGCCAAATTGGTTATTGAGCGAGTCGGGCGAGAAGAGCGAGCCATAGCGGCCGAACTGGTTGCTGGTCGAGTTCGGCTCGAACGGATTGGCGCTGAGATTCTTCAGGTCTTCGGCTTTGAGATGCTCGAGACTTACGAGTTGGTCGTGACCAAGCAGGTCACACATGACAGAACCTGCCGGGTTAGCTGAACTGCTGGCTATTTAGGGGTAGGCGAAAACAGGTGGCAGGGGGTCACAGAGACGGATTGGATTGTGGAGGTCGCCTTACTCGAATCTTCCGATCCGTCACAACGACAAAACACCCCTGCCATCCTTCAACATCTTCAGTTTGGAACGCGGCTTGGATTCTTTGGACGAGTGCGCGCCGGCTTGGATCTCGTAGACGCACGATCATCAATCCGCAATGGCGACCGGGCGCATACCGGCGGATATCCGAAAAGTCGAGGTCCTGTGTGATGAGAAAGCGCTGAGCCTGCTGAGCGGCGTCCCAGATGGTCTGATCGTCCCTGCCAGCCAACCCTTCCTGGGGCACTGTATCGACATCGTGAGACAGGTCCTTGAGGATCGCTTGCAATCGAGCGGGGATATTTTTATCTAATTTGATGTTCACGCCACGTCCGGCACACTCTGAAGCGGAAGGTCTTCTTCCGCCGATGCCGCAGCAAATGCCACAATCGCGCGTATATCCTCTTCCTTGAGAGTCGGAAAGTCCTGCAACAGTTCCTGAACACTGTCTCCCTCAGCCAGGCTGGCCAGTATGGTACGGACGGTCACCCGCGTGCCCTTCACCAGCGGCTCTCCCCCACATACCTTCGGATCGCGCACGATGTACTGGCGGTAATCCATGGCTCCTCCTCTGTCCTCTGGACCATGCGAGTTCCCGAAAGTATAGCCAAGATACCCGGAGAAGTCATGCCTCGGTCTCCTGTGCCCATGCCGATCAATCAGGACTCCGGTGTTCTTGCCCAAGCTCAACCGATGTCGCGCGCCTCTTCCACAACCGCGCAGGGGAAGCCCGCCTCGCATCGCCGTAGTCCCCGCCCTTTGACCCGGCGCGATTGTTTCGTATAGGCTGAGCCTGACCGTTGACAGTCCCATTGATGCTGCGCAGGAACCGCCCATGAATCGTTCGACCAGACGGAAACAGGAATCGCGTCAGGCCAAGACTGGCTCCGGCTCCGATAGTTTCGCCGTTCACACTCTGCTCGATCAGGGGAAACGCCACCACCAGGCGGGCCAGTTGGCCGAAGCCGAGCGAAACTATCAGTTGGCCTTGAACATGGTTCCGGGCCACCCTGAAGCACTGCACTTGCTGGGATTGTTGGCCTACCGCGTCGGCAGCTACGATCACGCGATTGAACTCATTACCCAGGCGATCGACGGCACACCCAACTCACCGTTGTATTGGTTCAACCTGGGCGTCGTCACTCAGCGAGCAGGAAAAGCCGAAGAGGCCATCCGCGCCTACGAGCGGGCCATCGCGCTCAATCCCAAGTATGTGGATGCGCTCATCAATCTCGGCAACGTCCTCAAAGACCTGCATCGCCTTGATACCGCCATCGAAACCTATCGCAAAGCCCTGGCCCTCAACCCGGCGCACGCCGACACCCACAACAACCTCGGGGTCGCGCTCAAAGAACAGAATGCGCACCGCGAGGCCATCGCCTCTTATCGGGAAGCCATCCGGCTGAAACCCGCACACTTCGAAGCCTGGAACAACCTCGGCCTGGCCCTGATGGAAACCGGCGCCATCGATGACGCCCTCGCCTCATTTCAGCAGGCCTTGGCTATTGTGCCGAATTCATCGAAGGCACTCTACAACCTGGGCATCGCAGCAATGTGGAACGGTGACCACATCGGCGCCATTGCCCGCTTCTCGCAAGTGGCCAAGGCGAAACACGATCATAGCGGGCCGGTTCAAGAGACCGTTCTCTATCGCTCGCGCCTCAAGCACGACGCCGAACAAACCCGGCTACTCATCGAACGTGGCCGCCTCGATGTCTCGCACCGGAATTATGTCGATGCGTTGGAACGGTTGGAAATCACACTGGCCGCGGCCTATCCCGCGCGCAACCGATGTCCCGTCGATCCGGCTGCACTCACGGCGATTGCACCGTCCTTCACTCAATTTCTCTATCGCGCTCCCTGTGAGCGGCTGGCGGATGGCGCACTAAATCCGCAGCTCGATGTCCGGGCCATCGAAGCACGCTACCTGGGACAACAGCCGGAAGTGACATTTATCGATCACCTGCTCAAGCCGGAAGCCCTGGCGGCGCTGCGGACCTTTTGCCTGGAATCCACGATCTGGAAGAAAGACTACGAGAACGGCTATCTCGGCGCATTTCTGGGAGACGGCTTCGCCACGCCCCTGTTGTTGCAAATTGCCGAAGAACTGCGGCACGCCTTTCCCGGCATCTTCAAAGACCATCGGCTCACCCAGGCCTGGGCCTTCAAGCAAGACAGCGCCAGACGCGGCCTGTCTATCCACGCCGACGCGGCTGCCGTGAATGTGAATTTCTGGATTACCCCGGACGAGGCGAACCTGAATCCTGAAAAAGGCGGGCTCGTGGTCTACGATAAAGAAGCGCCGGCAGATTGGAACTTCGCGGCCTATAACAGCGAACAGAACAAACCGAAAATTCTCGAATGGCTCACGCAAGCCGGCGCGCAGACCATCCGGGTCCCCTATCGCGCCAACCGTGCGGTGGTCTTCAATTCAGATTTGTTTCACGAAACCGACGACGTGACCTTCCGCGACGACTACCTCAGCCGGCGCATCAACATCACGCTGCTCTACGGCTATCGCCATCAGGCCTGACCGCACCATCCCCGAAAGAGATCTCATCATCCTGCGATGACGGCCGGTCGGTCATGGCCTCCGCCACCACCGACTGGATCCGTTGCTGCATGCGCGACGTGGCGAACCGCATCGCGATGCCGATCGCCGCCACCAGGAACACAAAGACCGGAACCATGATCCGGCCGACCTGTTCAAGGCGTTCTTGCGGGCTGCGCACGGCATCCTGTGGTATCGGCCGCACAAACGTGAGCCGGGCCCAGGCAATGGTAGACCCCTTGTCCTGAATCGGCTCAATGACGGTGATGCGCTCCTGACCGGGAGTCGGCTCGTCTCGAATCAACACTTCCCGATTCTGCGCACGAATGGCGGCCCAGTTCGGATCCTGAATCTGCTGTCCGACATAGCCGGCATTGGACGCGGCAAATACCCGATTGCCGTGGTCGATCACCATCGTATCGGCCAGACCGTTGGTCCGCCAGGCCCCGACGAGCGACTCCTGCACTTTGGCCACATCCACGACCAGCGCCACCGCACTCATTGAGGCAAACGCCCGGCTCACTGCCGCCGCTTCCTGCTGTGCAGCCTGACTTATCTGCGATTCACGCTGCTGGGCGTACACCACGTCGGACCGTTTGAGCGTGTAATAGAGCAGGCCCCCGATCAGGGCCGTCGCCAAAAGACTCACCATGAGTGCGCGAAGCATCGGAGGGTACCTCCTCTGATAGTGGACTTACGAAGGGCCGACGGGAAAGGCACCCCCAGGGTACGCGTTGAGGAAAGAAGACCTCAGCCGGCCTTATCCGATGAGGCGACACGCTGATAGGGCTCCAGCTCGAGCTCTTTGACCACATGCTGAAGTCGCGCCCATTCATCCGGAGTCAGACTGGCAAACTCCAATCCAAAGCTGCGGTCACGGCACCATCGGACCACCGCTTGCGTGACCTGAATCGGCGGCTCGTCGTCCGATACGTCGACACGCAGCTGCAATGTGGTGCCGGGCTTCACCGCGGTTGCACTGGAGACACAACAGCCCCGGATCGAGAGATCGGTCAGGTTGCCTTCACCGGAGACAATGTTGGCGGAGCTAAAGGAACTGCGAAACTGGACGGGGAAACGAGGATGTTGCCGATGTTCCACGGGGAGACCTCATAGCCTGATAGCCTGAAGGTGCCTACCCCTTAATATTGCCAATAGGCCGGAGTTCCGCTACCTTTTTTGTAATTCCCGCACGCTCCACCGACTCCACCACTTCCGAAATGTTTTTATAGGCGAATCCGGCCTCTTCTGCGAGCCCGGACATCGATACCGCCTTCACGAGAATGCCCCGCTGTTTCATCTGCTGCTGAAGCTGCTCGCCGCTGATCGATTTCTTGGCCTGCGTGCGCGACATCGTGCGTCCGGATCCGTGCATGGTCGAGCCGAAAGTATCCTCCGTCGCCCGTGTCGTGCCTACCAGCAGATAGGATCCCGTTTCCATCGAGCCGCCGCAGATCACGGGCTGCCCGACGGATCGATAGCAGGCCGGCAAGTCCTGACTGCCCGGGCCAAACGCGCGGGTCGCCCCTTTGCGGTGCACGACCAGCTCCCCCTCTGGGTATCGCTCGACTTTGGCAATGTTATGGGCCACGTCGTAGACCAGCTCCATGCCCAACTCTTCTCCCGAACGGCCGAAGACCGCAGCGAAGGCCTCCCGGATCTGATGCGTGATGACTTGCCGATTGGCAAACGCGGTATTGGCGGCACAGTTCATCGCCGCGAAATAGTCCTGGCCTTCCTCCGACAGAAACGGCGCGCAGGCCAGCTGCTGATCCTTCACTGTAATTCCGTAGCGCCGCATCGCCTTTTCGAAAACCTTGAGATAGTCGCTGGCCACTTGATGGCCGAATCCGCGCGACCCGCAATGCACCATAATGACAATCTGGTCCTGCCCGGTGATGCCGAAGGCCGCCGCCGTCTCCCGGTCGAAAATCCGGTCGTTCGATACCACTTGGACTTCCAGGTAATGATTGCCCGAACCCAGCGTCCCCAGCTGGTTCATCCCCCGCGTCACCGCATGGTCGCTGACTTTGCCGGGGTCGGCGCCGGGCAGACACCCGCCCTGCTCCATCCGCTCCAAGTCGCGATGCCATCCATAGCCCTGTTCAATACACCATCGAGCCCCTTTGGTCATCACCCGGTCGAAAGACGACCGATTCATCGACACAAATCCGCTCGCCCCGACACCAGCCGGCACTCTTCGAAACAATTCCGTCATCAACAGATCGAGCTTAGGCTGCACATCCGCCAACGTAAGATCCGACCGAATCAGCCGCATTCCGCAATTGACGTCGTAGCCCACCCCGCCGGGAGAAATGATCCCCGAGCGCACATCGAAAGCGGCCACCCCGCCGATCGGAAATCCATAGCCCCAATGGCCGTCCGGCATGCAGAGCGCATAGCGGCGGATGCCGGGCAGACAGGCCACATTCGTCACCTGCTCGAACACACCGGTATCCATGGCCCGGAGAATGGACTCGGTCCCATAGATGCGGGCCGGCACCAGCATGCCGGGTTTCTCCGTGACGGGAATCTCCCACACCTCGTCGGAGATACGCACAACCTTCATGGCAGTATTACATTTCATACGTCGAGGACCACCCGCGCGCGCCAACGCCCGTTATCCTGATACAGCCGGTACAAATGTTTGGTCACGCCCTTCACATCATTACGCAACACCTGCGTCGCCTGATTGACCGGTTCGCCGATCAACGTCGCCGCGAGTGTCCACTGACCACCCGCCTGGGTCACCGCAATCACGGCCCGGCTGAATACGACGCCTGCCGCATCTTTCCAATAGACGAAATCGGATAGCCAATCGAACAGCAGCTCGGCGAGATCGGCCCCCGTGTGCTCCACGCGGCGCTCCCAGGTTGCGCCGACCGTCTTGGGATCGGCCATGGCCTCCATGACGGCCTGTGACGCGGCCTCAAAGACCCCCTGAACGGAATCGCCCTCGGCGTCAAACGCCAGGTCCGCCAGAGCCACATCGTCGAGAAAGTGGAAGAATGCCGGCATGGAATAGCCCTATAGGGCCGTTGGACGGCGGGCACGCCGAAAGATCGCCCGCACCTGCTCCAAACCCGGAATCCGGTGCGCCAATGGATTGGGCACCTTGCCCTTGAAGAACATCCTGACGCCCAGAGGAAGAATCCTGAGGAAGCGCGACACATCAAACCCGACGACCTTAAGCGGCATGATGGCTTCGTTCAGCCGCCCCTGCTGTTCGATGATCGACACAAATCCGGCAATATGCCGCGCGCCACCCGTCGAAGCCAGGCCTCGATCGAGCGACGCCCGGCGCAACCGGATGATGGCCTCCATCGGCTTCACATCTTTCGGGCAGACTTCCACGCAGTAATTGCAGCGCGTGCAATCCCACATCCCATGCTCGCCTTGGAGAGCCGACAGTCTGGCGCGGATCGCCGAATGGGACTCGCGCGGGTCGGAGAGAAAGCGATCGGCCTTCGCCAGGGCTGCAGGCCCGGCAAACCCCTTCGAGACTTCATGCACGGTACAAGCCGCGACGCAGGCGCCGCACATGATGCAGGCATCCACATTATGAAACTGCGAATCCTTCGGAAGAATCGTCAGCTGCGCCGTCGGCCCATACCGTTGCTGTGGCTCGCGCGACGCGGCAAGCCACGGCTGCACATCCAGCACTTTACTCCAAAAAGGCCTCATATCCACGACCAGATCTTTGATGACCGGGAGATGGTGGAGCGGAGCGATGCGCAGCCGGCCGTGCCGTTCCAGTTCCTTCCGGACCGACGTCCGGCAGGCCAGCTTCTCGCCGCCGTTGATATTCATGGCGCACGATCCGCAAATCGCCGACCGGCAGGAATAGCGCAACGCCAAACTGCCGTCGAGCTCATTCTTGATCCGGATCAGCAGATCGAGGACCGTCGAACCGCGCCGCACGTCGAGGCGCACCTCTTCATCATGCGGCGTCGCATCCTGTTCGGGATTGAATCGCTGGAGGGTAATGGAGAGACGCATCAGAAACCCGTGACCAGTGATGGGTGACGCGTGACGCGTTTCGAAGGGAGGCCCAGGCCTACCGACTCAGCTTACTCGTTACCCGTTACTGATCACGCGTGACCGTAGATCAGCCGAGTTCGAACGTCTTCGGGAAATCGGTCAGGTTGCGGCAACCGTCGCTCGTGACCAGCACCATATCTTCGATCCGCACCGCGCCCAATCCGGGATAGTAGAGCCCCGGTTCGACCGTCACGACGTGGCCTTCCTGCAAGAGCGAGCCGGTCCGGCTGATGCGGGGCGCTTCGTGAATGTCCAACCCGACGCCATGACCGGTTCCGTGGAAGTAGCCCTGCATCCGGCCATCGACCAATCCGGTCTTATAGCCGGCTTTCTCGAACCGGTCGCAGATCCCTTGATGGATCTTCATTCCGTCGGCGCCGTCTTTGACCTTCGTAATGGCTTCTTCCTGCGCATCTTTCACAGTCTGATAGAGCCGCTTGAGTTCAGGACTGGCGGTACCGCGAATCACCGTGCGGGACATATCGGCAAAGTACCGGCTGTTGGCCGATCGGGGGAACACATCGAAAATAATGCTGCGGTTCGCGGGCAACGGACCCGTGCCTTCGTGATGCGGATCGCAGGCCTGCTCGCCGCCGGCCACGATGGTATGCTGCGCCACGCAATCCCGCTCCATCAGCTTGACGTTGATGAGCTTCTTAATCCGTTCCGAGGTCAGTACCTCACCGTCCAGCCAGAGCTCCCCGCCGCGAATCGTGGCCAGCTTGAGCGTGGCATGGGCCGCCGCCACCGCTTCTTCCGTCGCGCGCTGCGCCGCTTCGATGCAGCGCACTTCTTCGGCGGTCTTCACGACACGCCGCTCATAAAAGGGATCGCGCTTCGGCTTCATGCTGTAGCCCAGCTCTTGAAGCCGCGTGGCATGGATAAAGGGGAAATTCGCCGGGACCAGCAGCTGCCGGATTTTGGCTTCACGGAGAATGACATGGACGATATCGACCGTGCTCGGTTCCTTCGTGCCGTTCGACTTCGCCTTCTTTTCCAGCTCGGAATAGGACAGGACGCGGTCCACCGACGCCTGCGACTTGGCCCGATCCATTTCGAGATCGCTCATGACCAGCAGCCGCTCGCCTTTGACCTCCATATAAATGAAGGGGTCGGGCGCGACAAACTTCGTCGCGTAATAGAGATTGGAATCGAGTTCGCTGGCGGCGATAAAGAGCGTCGCGACGTCAGGATGTGCGGCCGTAGTTCGTTTCATGGGTGGGTAAGACGAGAGATCTTGGACCGGCTTGAGATGATGGTTCGGCGCATGAATGGGCTGATGCTAACATGGGGTCTGATGACGGTCAAGGCGTCGCCGGCACAGATTCAGGCAGGAACTCAAGCTCCGGCGTCGCCGGCTTCTCCTCATTCGGCGTCATGAGATCCATCGGCAATGTCAGGGTGTTCTTCAAGACATCGACGGCCAGTTGCGCCAGACCCGACAATCCCGCCGTGAACGATTTCATCGGCAGATACGTCACCTCGGGATCTTCCACGGCGCCCTTGATCGAAAAAATCGCCGTGGCCATTCCTTTGCGGTCACCCGCGAAGATACGGCCGAACAAGGGAATCGTCTTGAGAAACGTGGCATAGGACCCGAAGGGACTGACCGCCACCACCAGATCCAGCTGATCGGTGGGCAAATCGTAGTTGCCCGCCGCGGTGATCTTGAGGATCGGACTGTCGACGACCAGATTCTCGGTCTGGAACGATCCGTTTTGAATCGCCACCGTGGCGGAGATGCGGTTATAGGGCAACCCCTCTTTTTCCAGATCCACTTTTCCCTGCAGCACGGCGGGAAGATTCAGGATACTCAGAATTTTCCAAATCGCGCGCTCTTTCGCTTTCAAGATTCGCCCATTCTCCAACAGCACCTCGGTTTTCCCGTTCAGCGAGGGATAGACCCCATGAGGGTTGCGCCCATGCCCGCGGATGGTTCCGTTCAGCCGCACCTGGCCCGAGACGCCCTGGATGTCCGCATGCGTCAGCCGCAGGAGATCCTCCACCGCGACTCCGGTGGCCCGCAGGGAGACCTCTGTTTCGGCCGGCGCTTTGGCAGGGAGCTGCACGACCACCCGGCCGGCCACCTGGCCGTTGGTCGAGTCTCCGCCGATCCGATCGATATCCAGCACGCCGTCCTGAATCGTGATCCGCGCCGTCAGCCCGCCGAACTTGAGATGCCGGTAGTGCGCCCGCGCCGCCGCCGCCGTCATCGTCACCTGGCTGGAAGAGGCTAAGGTTTCCAACAGCTCCCGCATCGGCGAACGCTCGCCTTTGGGAATCACCAGGTCAAGGTCCAGCTGATTCGACTCGATCTTGCCGGTGATCACGGGTTTGGAAGGCCAGTTCCGCACCGTCGCTTCCAACGCCAGATCGCTGTCCTGCACCTTGAAGGACAGCCGCTTCACCTCCGCTCCGTTCCGCACCAATTTCACCCGGGCATACAGATCGTCGATATGCCCGGCGCCCTTGACCAGCACCAGGCCGTTCGTCAGCGCCATCCACCCCGTGGTCTTCCAGGTTTTCCAATCCGTGTCTTTCCCCTTCACATCGAGCGACACCTCAACATTGCCGGCTTCGAACCCGCCCTTCGCAATCCATTCAGGCAGACCGGACAGGGACAGTTCGCCCGTCGCCAGCGTCGCATCGATGGAGAACTTCTCTCCGAGTTGAATCGCACCCTTCACCGGGATCCGCACGGAGGGCAACAGCAACTCAACCCGTGTAATCGTCGCGGTATTCGCCCGCGTCAGATGGCCTTCAAATTCCAGGACCGCCGGCGCGCCGACCGGCTTCTCGATCGCGTTCGGCACCACTACTTTGGCCTCCGTCAACACCAGATTGCCGCGCACCTGCGGCGCCGTCGTGGCGCCGCTCAGCTGTACGGCCCCGCTGAGCAGCCCTTCAAACATTCCGACGGGGACCGCCTTGGAGGGAACAAATCTGACGATATGTCCGGCATCCCCGTTCGCTCGAATGATGAACTCTTGAAACACGCTCTCCGACCCGCCTGAGATGCCGCCCTGGGCCTGAATGATCGTATCGCCCAGGTGGCCGGCGACCTGCTCCAAGCGCGTCCCGCCATCGGCCAGCACAAACTTTCCCTGCAGCGCGGTCAGACGTTCCGGCAGAGACGGATGTGTGAGACTGATATACCGGGCCGTGATCTCTCCGCCGGCAAAGGTCACTCCGCCGGGTTCGTTCAGCGGCCCGACCAGGCGAAACGTCGGCAACGCCGTCCCTTCGACATCACGAAGGCCGGCAAGCAGATGTGCAAACCGCTCGGCCTTGACCGTCTTGGCAAGCAGCTGCACCAAATCGGCGGCCGCCATGCTGCCGGTGATTTCCAATTCCAGCCACGGTCCGGCTTCAAGAAAAGACACCGTCGCCTTGCCTTCAGTGATCTGAATCGCGCCATACCTGCCGGTGAAATTTGCGGCCCGCACACGGCCGGCCTCCACGACGACGATCCCGGCCAGGTCTTTCGTGAGCACGTGATCCTCTCCCAGCAAGGCTTGTCCCTCTTGGATACGGAATTCTCCCGTCACCGACAATTGCGGTCCCGAAGTCGCCGATCCGGTGAGGGTGGCATTCACCACCTGCACGTTTCCGTCGATCTGCCGCTCCGCCAGCACCGCCGGAAGTTGAGGATGAATCCATTGAGCCGGAATGGTATTGAGCAATTCCTTCAGCGTGACCAGCGACGAATTGAACGTGACGGCAAAGGTCGGCTGCGCCGTGAGTAATCCCGCGAGATTGGCCTTGCCGGTCAACGTGAGCTGATTCAGGCGCGCCGTCATGCTCGACAACACCGCATCGTATCCGGCAAGCCCCGGCATGATCCGCACCTGCCCTTGCACATTCATCATCCCGTCCAATTGTGCAGGGACCGGCCTCGGGCCGAAGAAATCCGCCACGTCTCGCAGCACAACATTCGCGGCATCCACCTGCCCCTCGAACTGAAACACCGATGTGGGTGCCGACACAGGCGGCGGTTCTGCCGATGCCGGCGCCGCAGGCTCTTCAGCGGTCAACGCCGCAGACCGCTCGACGCGCTTGATTTGCCCCACAAGCGACACGGCTGACAGACCATCCCGGCCGGTTTGCGCCACCGACAGATGCACGTCGGCCATCGCGCGCTCCGGGCGAATCATCATCCCGCCTTCGACCCGTTCCAGCTTGAGCGTTCTGGCCCCGCCGGGCCGTCCCTCATCGATGACCGTAATACTCCCGTTCACCACCGTGGCCTGACGGATCATGAAGACGCGCGTCATCATGTCCAGCGTGCGCTGATCCGTCGCCGCCTGATTGGTGTTATCCAGAATATTCCAGTGGCCGGCTTCATTCCGGTGAATCGTGAGCACCGGCTCTTCAACCAGGAGCCGCTTCCCCACCACCTGTTTGCGCAGGAGCGGAAGCAGACGAAGCACGAGATCGATCCGTTTCGCGGAGAGCACGACTTCCTCGGAATTGGGATTGTGAATGGCGACCTGGGTGAGTTCAACGCGGATGCGCGGGAAGATGACAAACTTGGCGCGATGCACTTCAATTTTTCGCCCGAGGCTCTCCTCAAGCTGCTGCAAGACGAACTCTTTCAGGTAATCTTCGCCGATGAGCGTATTGGAAAAGAGCAGGAAGGTACCGACACCCACCGCGAGTGCCAGCACAATGACCAGAAACAGCCGAAGACGCGACACTCTCCCTCCCTCGCACCATACGTACAATTGCCATTCGGATCTTACCGGAAGCCTCTAGTTAAATCCACCAACCCTGCGGGAGACAAGGGAATTTCTTACTAAGAGCCCCTCAGCTGCACGGTACGAGTCCGACCGGGCGACAGAAGTATGACGCGCAACGACATCATCCTTCACCAGTCTCACCAGGACTTGAAACCGCCCGGTTGTTTCGAGTCCCTCACCTCCCAAGCCGGGATGATTTCCCAACCGGCAGCGGGTGATGGGCCCGCGTCGGTGACGATGGATCCCTCGGGCCGCTTTGCCTATACGGGCGTCACTTGCCTATGCTACCCTCCCTGCAAATCCATCGGTGTTTCGGCTGTCTCACTCGCGCGGAGGCAGTGTGTGAGAATCAGACCAGCAAGTGACCCGCCATCCTTTCTTTTCGATCCACCTGTATTCCTGTTGAACCTTTTCCCGGTTCACCCCGACAGATTTCACAGAGACGGCCGATTCCAGAGCCGCGTGGGTCATCGCGCGTGAGTCATCGATAGAGAAGGAGGAATCATGAAATCATCGCTGGCCGTTGTAATTGTCTCGGGTGCTCTGATTGCATTGATTGCCGGAGCATCATCAGCCTTTGCTCAGGCCAATCTCGCGCCTCCGACCATCGTCCGTCCGGTGTGGAACGGTCCTCCTCAGTTTCATTCCGCATGGGTCGGCGATTTCACTCAAGTCGTTATTAGACCAGTCGCCAATGTTTCCAGATTCCAACTGATCCTATTTCGTGATGGGGCGGGAATTGCCTACTCCACAAGAATTTTCAGTCAATCCGAAGGAGCGACCGAGGGCACCGGGACAAACAGGACGATACGGTTTACCGTTCAGATTCCATCGAGCGAGCAGGGATTCATCAACAGGCTCGTGGTGAAGTCCTGCAACAACAACAATCAATGCGGAAATGCTGCGAGTAGCGAGCGATTTATTGTCCTGCCCACGGCCCCGGCACTCTTTGGGCCCGCCCATCCCACCACTGTGGCAGCCAACCGTGTCGTCACGTTTTCCTGGCAACACAACACTCTGAACCTGCAACTGGGGGGAGGCCAGACCTCCTTCCCCGGCGACTACCAGCTGACGCTCATCACGAGGGAGCCGGAAGACATTGGGTACCCATGGGTTAACCCGGATGCGATCCAATATCCAAGCATCAGTGCTCGCCTGGGCACCGGTTCCACCTGCCCCGTTGTTCCCGGTCAGTCAAACCTGAATCGCCGATGCCACACCATGACGCTTCCTCCTGGAGTCACAGCCTATAAGTGGACGATTGCAAATTGCGCCATCTTTCCTGAAAAGGGCCGCCGCTGCGGTCCGAGCGCGTTTAGATCCCTGGCCGCTCCGCAGCCTTTTGCAGTCTCTTTCAGTGCGAATCTGGCCCCGACCCTTCGGCATGCGCGCTGCGTGAACTGTCATGCCGTGCGAATGGATAATTACCAACAGGATTCTCCGAGCAACCCGGCCGGAGGCTTGCCGAGTAACCACCCCCATCCCGAGAATAACCCTAACTTTACCTGGACTGCGGCGCGGGAGAGCAGCGGGCAATGCGCGATCTGTCACACGGATAATCTCTTGTCCTCCGAGGGCAATATCAATCCAGGGTGGCACACGCCCGCCAGCACCAGGGATTTCCGCAACAAAACCAATGCCGATCTTTGTCAACTGGCTCGGACATTCGCCCCTCCGGCTACTTCTGCACAGGAGCACTTGTCGGAGGACAAATTAATTCTGTGGGCCGTCGGTGACGGGCGAGTGCCGGACGGAACGAGGAGGCTCACAGCGCCTCCTCACAGTATTCAAGGCTGGAAGCTCATCGTGGCTGTGTGGGAAAACGCTGGCAGGCCTTGCAACTAAACGGTCCGAAAGGGCCCGCTAGATTGCTCTAGCGGGCCCCGTCCCATACAAGCCATCAGTGGGGCCATTCATGCCGCGCAGGGCAAAGAAAAGGCACCGGGAGTCTTTTTCAGCCGCGAAAGACTCAGGCCATGTGCCAACAAGCTGCTAACTTTCGTACCATTCAAGTCCCCTCCTTTTGTCGCATAGTGAGAATCATGCAACTGCACTAGAGTCACCCTCGACAAGCCGTTATAATGCCGACCTCCACTGGATCGACAGGACCGTTGCACCCACACGCTTCTTCTGATCACAACTCCCCGCCTCTCACGCGCATCCGCTGGGTGATTCTCGGGCTGCTCTTTGCCATCAGCGTCGTCACCTACATCGATCGCGTCAATATCTCCGTGACGGCCCGGCACATGATGCCGGCGCTGGGCCTCACCGATCAGCAGATGGGGTTTGTCTTTTCGGCCTTCGTCATCGGCTATGCCCTGTTCCAGATTCCCGGCGGCTGGCTCGGCGACCGCTGGGGCGCGCGGATCATTCTGACTCTGGCGCTGCTCTGGTGGTCCGTCTTCACGGCCTGGACGGCCATGGCTCCGGCCTCTCCGCTGGCCGGATGGCTGGGCATCATGGGAGCGCTCGCGCTTGCGCGCTTTCTATTGGGCGTCGGCGAAGCGGTGGCCCTGCCGAATTTCAATCGGGTTGTGACCGACTGGCTTCCCGCGGGAGAACGCGGCCTTGGCATCGGCATCGCGATCGGGGGCATCGGCGTCGGCGCCGCGATCACCCCGCCCATCACCGCCTGGATCATGGTGAACTTCGGCTGGCAGACGGCCTTCTATCTGTCGGCCGTGCTCGGCTTAGGCCTCGCCGTCATCTGGTGGTTCATCGCGCGCAATCATCCGCGCGACCATCCCTGGGTATCCAATCGCGGAACCGGCGCCATAGCCACAACCGGCCAGGCTCCATCCCCTTCCATTCCCTGGGCGGCTTTGCGGCAAACCCCGACGGTCTGGTGGCTCGTCCTGAGTTACAGCTGCCTCGGCTATGTGGCCTATGTCTACATGTCGTGGTTCTATCTCTATCTCGTCAATGTGCGCGGCTTCGATATCCTGCGCGGCGGATTCTTCGCGTCTGCCCCTTTTCTCGCGATCCTGATTTTTTGTCCGATCGGAGGCTGGGTCACGGATCGATTGGCCGTCCGCCACGGACTTACGGCCGGTCGTCGGCAGGCAGGGATGGCAGGGATGCTCTTCGCAGGCGCGGCCATCGGCCTCGGGGCATGGATCGATTCGCCCTATCCCGCCATCGCCAGCCTATCGCTAGGCGCAGGCTGGCTCTACTTCAGCGTCGGCGCCTATTGGTCCTCCACCAGCGACTTATCCAAAGCGCACGCCGGCAGTCTGTCGGGCTTGATGAACATGGGCGCCAATATCGGAGGGGCTATTTCACCCACCGTCACACCCTGGATTGCCGAACAATGGGGCTGGCCTCTCTCACTCGGCGCCGCCGCGTTGGTCGCGGTTCTCGGTGGACTGCTCTGGCTCTGGATCGATCCTGAAAAAGGACTCGCGGGAAAACCGCACTGAGCACTACGCCGGGGCTAGCTCCAATCACACCGCCGCCGCACTGATTGCGATCATCGGTGGACTGCTCTGGCTCTGGATCGATCCCGGGAAAGGGCTCCTGCAAGAAAAGTCCTGAGTCCCGGGTGCCGCGTCCTGAATCGAGCCTACTCAGCACTTCTTCGAGGCCTTGCCTCGAAAGCCGCGCCCCTGCTACATTGCGCGGCTATGACTATGCAATTTCAAAAGAAGGATCCGCGCGCGACGATCGTCACCAAATTCGGCGAGATCAAGATCCGTTTCTATCCAGACGATGCTCCGCGCCACGTCGAGAATTTCATCAATCTGGCGAAGATGGGTTTCTTCGACGGCACCACCTTCCATCGCGTGGTCCCCGGTTTTCTCATTCAAGGCGGCGACCCCTTCAGCAAGAACGCCGACCGGACGACTCACGGCACCGGCGGACCCGGCTACTTTCTCACGCCCGAGCCGAGCGACCGCCCGCACAAACGCGGCGCCGTCTCCATGGCGAAGATGCCGCGCGAGAGCAACAGCACGCGCGACTTCAACGACAACGGCTCGCAGTTCTTCATTTGCGTGGGAGATAACAGCGGACTGGACCGGCGCTACACCGTGTTCGGGGAAATCTTTCGCGGCATCGAAGTCCTGGATAAGATCGTCGCCGCCGCCCGCGACGCCGCCGACAATCCGCTCGAACCGATCACGATGACCGTGACAGTGAAAGAGTAGGACCGGCGGCAGGCGCTACTCGTCGTGAGTCTTTTTGAGCCGCCGGTCCAAAGCGAAGCGGGTCATCCCGAGATGCTTGGCCGCCAGCGTCTTGTTGTAGTCGGCCAGCCGCAAGACTTCTTCCACGATCGCTCCCTCCACATCGGCGAGCGACTGCTGACCCAGCTTCATCTCGACCCGAACGACCGGCTCCGGTCCCGGCGCCGTGGTGACAGCCACATGTCTGCCTTCCTCGCGCAGCTCCGCCGGCAAACAACTCGGCGCCAGCGTCCGGCCCTGACAGAAGATCATGGCCCGTTCGAGAATATTCTGGAGCTCGCGGATATTTCCCGGATAGTGATAGCGCTCCAGCAACGTGCGGGCCTCCGGGTCCAGCTCAGGCACCGGCTTCCCGAACTCCTGAGCGAACCGGACCAGAGCGCGCTGACAGAGCGGAAAGATGTCTTCCACTCGACTCCTCAGCGGCGGCAACTCGAACGCGACCACGTTGAGTCTGAAATAGAGATCCTCGCGAAACGCCCCGCGCCCTACCTCTTTTTTGAGGTCGCGATTCGTGGCCGTGATCAGGCGGAAATCCACACCGATATCATCGGTCCCTCCCAGGCGCCGGAAGGAACGCTCCTGGATGACGCGCAGCAATTTGGCCTGCATCGAAAGATCGAGATCCCCGATTTCATCGAGAAACAGGGTCCCCCCCTCCGCTTTTTCAAGCAGCCCGAGCTTGCGCTGGTTCGCACCGGTAAAGGCGCCGCGCTCGAACCCAAACAATTCGCTCTCGAACAGCTCCTTGGGAATCGCCGTGCAGTTGACCCCGATAAACGGCTCCGACGCCCGGGCGCCGTTGTGATGAATCACGCGCGCCAGAAATTCCTTCCCCGTTCCGGTTTCACCCAGCAGCATCACCGACGACTTGGGATTCTCGGCCACCTCGCGGACCTGCTCGAGCAACTGCTTCATCACGTGGCTCTGCGCGACCAGATGGCTCAACTGGTATTGACTGTCCCGGTGCTCGAGTTCGGATTCGAGGCGACGGCGGAGACTCACCACGTCCAGCACCCGGACGACCACCGGATCGATCCCTTCCAGATCCACCGACTTGATCAGAAAATCGTAGGCCCCCAGCTTCATCGCCTCCACGGCATCCTGCACCGTCCCATAGGCCGTCAGCATGATTACCATGGCGGACGGGGCCAACTGCCGCAGACTCTTCAACGTGTCGAGACCGTTGAGACCGGGCATCTTCAGATCGAGCAAGACAAGATCGGGCAGCTCGTGCCGGAGCGCCTCCAGCAGCGCTTCACCGGATTCATACCCGACGGCACGATGCCCCTGCCGGGTCAGCCGCTTGACGATCGCGGCGCGAATCGCCTGTTCATCATCCGTGACAAATACCACTGCGCGCATCGGTCAGCCTTTCGCTATCTGAGAACGTTGACTCAACGGGAACCAAATTCTCACAGAAGTTCCTTTGCCCGGCTCGCTCGTCATATGAATATCTCCGCCGTGGCTTTCAACGATATTTCTGCAGATGGCCAACCCTAATCCCGTCCCATGCCGTTTCCCCGTCGTATAAAACGGTTCAAACACATGGGGCAACACCTCCGAGGAAATCCCGATGCCGGTGTCTTTGACGAGCACCACGATGCCCGGCCGATCCTGGCTGGACAATTCGTACGCCGTGACGTCGATAGCCGCGCCGTTCATCGGAGAGGCATCGATGGCATTGTGAATGACATTCAGGAGCACCTGTTTGATCTGGTCTCGATCGGCATGCACCTGAGCGGCCGTCGGAGACAGCGACGTCTGAATGGCCAGACGTTTGGCCTGCAACGGCACATCGAGCGTTTTGACGACTTCGGCGATCAATCCGGAGAGGTCGAACAGCACCGGCGCCAGCTCCCGAGGCCTCGCATATTCGACGATTTGATTGACGATGCGATCCAGTCGTTTCGCTTCTTTCAAAATCACATCGATGTCGATCCGTCGCGGATCGTCGCTTGAGAAATCATCCAGCAGGAGCGAGGCGGTCGACCCGATCCCGACCAGCGGATTCCTGAGCTCATGGGCAATACCGGCCGCCACTTGGCCCAGCATCGCCAGATGCTCCGCCCGGCTCAATCGGGACTGCAAATTCTCCAGCGCCGTAATATCGACGTTGAATCCCACATACACCTGCTCGACACCGCCGCCACCCGCGATGGGCAACCGGCGGCTCAACACTTTTCGCACCCCGCCGTCCTTGTGCAAAAAGCGGAATACCGTTTCGCACGGTTGTCCCTGCGTGACCGCCTGCCCAAACTCTGACAGCACTCGATCCCGATCCTCGGGATGGATGCATTCCCTGAAAGCATCAGGATCCACCAGATCATCAGGATCGAGCCCCGCCAGTTCCTGATTGTAGCGATTGCTGAACGTGATCAACATTCCCTTTGTGGTAAAAATCCCGAACGGCGCATGATCGACAAGGCCCCGGTATTTCGCCTCCGACGTCACGAGGTGTTCGTTCAGCTGGCGCAGCGCGGCCTCGGATTTCTCCATCTCGTTGAGATGCCCGCGAATCTGGGTGCTCATGTCATGCATCACTCTCGTGAGATCTCCGATCTCGTCTGTGCGCGCCAGCACGGCGATCGCCGGGACGAGACCTGCGGGCGAAGAACCGACCGTCGTGGCCAGATTGAGCAGCGGAGCCGCGATCGAGCGGGCGATCAGATACAGCGCGCCGACCGTCAACCCGAACGTAAAGACGCCGCCGACCAGAACGACGAACAGCGTGGAGGTGCGATCCTGACTCAATTGCGCCAGCTTTTCAGCGACGCTCTGCTGCTCAAACCGGTCAAAGATCCCCATCTGCCGCCGAATCTCGACCATCAGTTCCCGCCCGCGCCCTTCTTCGATGTAATGAAAGGCTTCCTGCTTGTGGCCGTCTTTGATCGCACGGATCAAGGCCTCTTTCTCCGTCACCAACTGGACGACGAGGGTCTGAATGTCGCTGAAGCGATCCGACTGCTCACCTGAAATGCGCCCTGCAAGATCACGACCGATGGCATCGATCCCTTCCTGCGCGACGCGATAGGGACGCAGATACCGGTATTGTTCGGTCAGCACATAGCCCCGGAACCCGGTCTCCAGATCGACGACCAGCCGCATGTACTCGGCCGCATTTTTTTGCGTCACATAGAGACTGTCCAACTGCTCTTCGTCCTGCGAAAACGTTTGCACGCTCTGGTAGGTCATCACGCTCAAGACGATGAGCGCGACCAGCGGAATGAACGACGCAAGCAGCAGCTTGCGATGAATCGGAAAATTGTTGAACAGGCGGGCGGCGCGCTCTCGCATGGACTCTCCATGAAGCTGTGTCATCCTATGAGTGAGATCCCTGCCCTGTCAAATGCCCGCCGGCTCGTTATCCGTGTCTCTCAATCGCACCGTGCGATCCGTGCGAAACCGCTCGATACGACTTCAATGCGAACCGGGGCCGGGACAATTGCTCCGTTTCTACGGATGGCGCCATTGGCACCGACGTTGCTTAGTTGCTCCTCAGCCCCCAAAGCGAGCGACGAACCGGACCGCAACAATAGGAACAGAAGGAGGACCGTGATGGACTACGTCAAACCTCTCGGCGTTGTAGAAAGCATGCTGGCCGGCGGCGCCATCAAGCTGAACGTCCCTCCTCGACATCTGGTCATTCGAGGCATGTTGGCCGGCGCCTATCTGGGAATTGCGACCAGCATGGCCGTGACGGTCGCCGTCGAGACCGGATCCTGGATTGCCGGCAGCCTCCTGTTTCCCTTCGGACTGGCGCTGGCGATCCTCCTGGGAACGGAAATCATCACCGGCAGCTTCGCGCTGCTGCCCTGTGCCGCCGTCGCGAGCCGCGGACAGGTCGGGATGAGTCGCGTGCTGGCCAACTGGGGCTGGGTTTTTCTCGGCAATCTCCTGGGCGCGACGCTCTACGCGGGACTCTTCGCGCTCTGCTTGACAACCGCATGGGACAACGCGGTTCCCCCGGTCGGTGCGAAGCTGATGGCGATTGCCGAAGCCAAAACGAACTACTACGCGGCCCATGGCTCCGCCGGTCTGCTCACGGTCTTCACCAAAGCCGTCCTCTGCAATTGGATGGTGAGTCTGGCCGTCGTCGCGTCATTTGCCTCCAACTCCTTCGGAGGAAAATTACTCGCCATCTGGGGACCGACGGTCCTCTTCTTCTCCCAGGGGTTTGAACATGCGGTCGTCAACATGTTCGTGATCCCGGTCGGCATGCTGCTCGGCGCCAACGTCACGGCATCCTCCTGGTGGCTCTGGAATCAAATCCCGGTGACGTTAGGCAATCTGGTCGGGGGCATGCTGTTTACCGGCATGGCCATCTATCTGACTCACCGGCCCGCCGTGCCGGCCGTGAGTCAGCCCGTTCCAACGATCCAACCAACCCCGGCCTCCGCACAGCAAGGCTATTCCCCGTCTTTCTAGATTAGGAGCACGATGGCAGCGGTGTTTCTCAGAAGATTGCGGGGCTGGCGGTTCGTGCTCTTCAACGCCGTCCTCGGCCTGGCGCACATCGTGGTCCTGTTCAATGCCGGTTCGTATATCGCACTGTTGCCGCACGTCTCCGGCGACCTCGGCGGCGTCCTGCCGAGTTTTCTCACCTGGGCGCAAACCGATTTTATGGTCGGGCTGGCGCTCGGGTTTCCCCTGGCGCGCTATCTCTCCGGCCGTGTCGGCGACTATCGTCTGCTGATCGGCGCGTTCCTCGTCTACAGCATCGCCTCTTATCTGTGCGGCGCCAGCGAAACCCTCTCGCAATTTCTCCCGGCCCGGATCGCGCAAGGCATTGCCGGCGGCATCACCTTGCCGATCGCCCAATCGATGTTGCTGAATGAGTATCCGAAACGGTTGAAAGCGGTGGCCCTGAGCATCTGGGGCTTGTTCAGCATCACGCCCTTTACCATCGGCATGCCGGTCGGCGGCTACCTGGCCTACCTGTTCGGCTGGCGATCCCTCTTCTACCTGGATTTTGTCCTGACCATGATTATCGTCGGGACACTTGGAGCACTCCTCTACGGACGCGGGTTCCGCCGACGATACGGGCGCTTCGACCTCGTAGGCTTTCTGCTGCTTCTGATCCTGCTGCTGGGCATGCAGACCTTCCTCAACATGGGCAATGATTTCGACTGGCTGGATTCTCCCCTGCTCCAAGCGATCGCTGTCGTCCTGTTGATCGCCCTGCCCTGTTTCGTGATCTGGGAACTCGGCGAGCGGCACCCCACGCTGGATCTTCGATTGTTTCAACATCGGAATTTCGTCATCGGCGTCACGTGCCTGACCATCGGATTCTTTTCCATCCAGGGCCTGCTCTCGCTCCTGATCGTGCAAATCCAGCTGATCCTGGGCTATTCGTCGAAACTCGCCGGGCTGGCGCTGCTCCCGCTGGTTCTCCTCGGCGCCCCTGCCATTGCCGTCATGCACCTGCTCTGCAAATACATCGATGCGCGCTGGCTGATCTGTCTCAACAGTCTCGGATTTGCCGCAACCTTTTACTGGATCGGCTTGTTCGACGATCCCCACTCATATGACCAGCTCTTCTGGCCCATGGTCGTCGAAGGCATCTTCCTGGGATCGTTCTTTACGCCGTTGACGGTGCTGATCCTGCACGGCCTGTCCGGTCCTCTGGTCATGCGCGCGGCCGAAGTCGCTAATCTGTTGCGCGTCGCAGCCGGCGCGTTCGGCATCACGTTCCAAAGCATCGTCCTCTTTCGGCGGACGCACTTTCATCAACTCAATTTGGCCGATCACTTCGGCGGGCGGCTGTCGATCTCGTACGATCCCTTGAGTCAATTGACGGCCAAACTGATTGAAGCGGGACTCGCGCCGTCGCAGGTCAATGCCAAGCTCGGCGCATTGATCAAACAGGAAGCGGCCATCCTGAGCCTGAACGATGCATTCCTGGTGGCCAGCGGCTTGTTCCTCGGCATCGGCGCGCTGGTCTGGTTCGCGCATCCGACCCATGTGCCCCTCTCGCCGACTCCGGCGGATGAGCTGCGGGAGCTCCGCGCGGAAGCCTTGATCGAGGAGGTGCCATGACATCCCGCTTCATCACGGCACCACGCCTGCGGGTCAGCGTCGGCATCGGCTGCGCGCTGTTCTTCGGCAGTTGCGCCTGGATTCCACCGGGAAATCCTCCGGCCGAGCTTCTCGAACCACCGGAAATGCAAGAGACTCTGGCCGAGGTCACGAGCCGGCTGCAACAGTGGCCGGAAGATCGCTGGTGGGCGCAATTCGGCAATCCGGAATTGAACGAGCTCATCGACGCGGCCCTCAAGGATAACCCCAGCCTCAAGCGCGCATCCGCGCGGCTGCGGGAAGCGGAAGCGCTGGTGAAAGTGGAAGGGGCGCGGCTGCTGCCGTTTCTGGAGGCCGATGCCTCGCTGACCCACGAACGCATTTCGCAGCACGGCGTGTTTGCAGTCCTGAACCCGAAAGTGGCGGGAGACAAGATTCTGCTGGGGATCGTCAACCCGCTGAGCTTCCGGTACGAGTTCGATTTCTGGGGGAAGAACCGGGCCACGGTCGAAGCGGCGCTGGGACAGGCGGCCGCGGAGGAAGCTGAAAAGGCCGAAGTGCGCCTGCGGCTGACCGCCGCCATTGCACGGTCCTACTTCAAAGGACAAGCGCTTCAGCAGCAGCTCGACATCGTGAAAACCCTGGTCGGCATCCGCCGGAATCTGCGTACGCTTGCAGAAACCCGCTTCCGTCTCGGCCTGGACAACGAACAGCCGGTGAAAATCGCCGTCGCGGACTATGAAGCGGCCTTCAAACGGCAAGCCGGCCTCCGCGATCAACTGGACGTCCAGCGCCATGTGCTTGCGCGGCTGGCCGGTCAAGGCCCGGATCACGCGCTGCATCTGTTTACGAAGCCGGTTGTCGTGATTCCCGAGCAGATTGCCGCTCCCGACCATCTCTCCATCGGGCTGCTGGTCCGCCGTCCCGATCTGGCCGCGGCTCTCTACCGGGCCGACGCCGCTGCACGATTGGTCAAAGTTGCCAAGACGCAGTTTTATCCCACAATCGATCTCACCGCCTTCGTGGGCTTCAACGCGCTGACGCTGATGCGACACGCCGATAAATTGTCCAATCTGCTGTTCAGCGGCCAAAGCAACTCGTATGGCTTTGCGCCGGGCCTGCGCATGCCCTGGTTTGAGGGCGGACGGCTGCGGGGAGAACTGGCGGCGCAACGGGCCGAATACGACTCCGCCGTAGAGCTCTACAATGAAACGCTGCTCGATGCGATGCGCGACGTGGCGGACAGTCTCAGCGCCTGGCAATCGACGCGCGAGATGATTGAGTCGCACAAGCGCCTGATGGCGTCGCTTGGCGAAGACGTGCAATTGGCGAAAGTGCGGCTGGTGACCGGCCTGGACGACGACCGCGAGGTCTTGCGGCATCGCCAGCCGGTGCTGGAACAGGAATATGCCTTGCGCGTGCTGGAAAGCGACCAGTTGGTGGCGGCCGTCGATCTCATCGAGGCACTGGGCGGGGGCTATAAGAATCAGGACATCGAAAAGAGACCACAACACAACCCGAGTACACCATGACAACAACACCGCCGCTATCCAATACGGCCACGACTTCGCCGGCGCCGGGCTCTTCCCGGATCCATCCCAAGGCTATCCGTGCCCGCCGGAACCGGCGGCTGTTGATTGTGGCCGGACTCGTGCTGATCGCCACCGTCGGCTATCTCAACTACTGGTGGACGCACGACCGGTTCTGGGTCCGCACCGACAACGCCTATGTGACCGGCAACCTCGTCCCGGTCGCGGCACAGGCTTCAGGAATTGTCACGCAGGTGCTGGCCGAGGAAACACAATTTGTGAATCGGGGCGACTTGATGATCCGTCTCGACGAACATCAGGCCTACGCGGCATTGGGCCGCGCGCGCGGACATCTCGGAGAAGAAGTCCGGCGCATTGCGGCGCTGTTCATGACCAGAAAACAGCTGGCGGAACAATTGACCTCACGGTCTGCCCGCGTGAATCTGGCGCTCCACGACATGGCGCGCTATCGGGCGGCGGCGGCGAGCGGCGCTGTGTCCAAGCAAATCCTCCAAAATACGTCCGACAAAATCCTGTCACTGGAAGCGGACGTGCGGGAAACCCAGGCGGAACTCGATACGCTCGATGCGCAGGTGGGCGGCACGACCGTCATGGCGCACCCGGCCGTCGAGTTGGCCAAACACCAGCTCATTGAGGCCTATCTGGAATACACCCGCCAACAGATCAAAGCCCCGATATCCGGCTATGTGGCCAAACGAAAGGCGCAGGTCGGCGATCGCGTGCATCCCGGCGCGCCGCTCATGACGATCGTGCCGCTGGATCATTTGTGGGTTGAGGCGAATCTGCGTGAAACCGAGTTGCAGCATATCCGGCCGGGACAGACGGCGCTGGTCAACGTCGGCCTGTACGGATCGCAATACACGTTTCACGGCACGGTCGAAGGGCTCGTGCCCGGCAGCGGAAGCGCCTTCGCCTTGTTGCCGCCGGACAATGCTACGGGAAACTTCATCCATATCGTCGAACGGGTTCCGGTCCGTATCGCGTTGCCGGAACAGGAAATCCGTGAGCATCCGATCAGGCCGGGCCTCTCCACCGTCACCAAGATCAATATCGGAGAATCCGGTCAGTCCCTGTGGTCGTCTTCCGCCTCGTCTTCAACGGCGGAATATTCCACCGATGTCTATGCCGACGAGCTTCCCACCGCAGAAGCGATGGCGAAAGAAGTGATGACCAATAATCTCGTGATCGCAAACCGTGACGAATCGAGCGACGTGCTGCTCGCGCGCGAAGGCGGGAGCGATCGACCGGCGGACATGGAACAAGGCACCTGGCGAAAATCCTCCAAAGCCATGCCCCCTGTCGATCCAGCTGTGAGGCCCGAGCGCTTCGACCATACTCCCCGCTCTTATGTTCCACGACACAGTCCCGATATGGGAGACTCAACCTCTCCGCTGACTCCCTCCATCGGTCCAGGCTCCGGATTACTGGGTCCGGAAGGGGGACGCAGCCCATCCCGACTCCGCCTGGATTTCGATCTGGAGCACGGAAGGCAATCCTTCGAGTCCAGATAACAGACGCCGATCCGCCTGTCAGCACTCCCGCTTTACTGGGTAAACTTCAGCATCACCCCTATCCCCACACCACAGCCGCACAGTGCGACCTGTGCGAATTCGCTCAGTTTCATTGAGATCCAAGGTTGAAATGGCCGAAATTCAACCCTTCTGTGCAGGCACTAGCTTTGCTAGCCCTAACAGTAGATTTGATTTCTGCTCACAAAGGAGACAGATGATGAAGGATCTGGTGAAGTCATTCGGTGATAGAGAGTTGGCGTGGGTCATGCTTGCCATCGCCGGAATACTAGCGTGGAGCACCTGGGGACTGATTCCGTAGGTTGATCCGCCACCCATTTTCGGCTCCCCTCCCGTATCACTTTGTCGGCTTTGGCCGCTCCGCTCAACTGAACGCTGGACACATTCTCACGTACCTCATTTTCATCGATTTCGTTTCCCCCTCACCATGATCCAGAACCGCATCGATCCGCCTGTTTCAGCATGATCTATTGATGGCGAATTTGAGCGCCTCCCTGTAATGCAGCTGCGAACGAAATGCATCGCGACAGGCCAAGCTCCGAGGCTGCTCAAACAGGCTATCCAGCAAGGCCGCAGCCGAAGAACAGGCCGGAGGCGTTGCTTTCATCACCCACCCAACCCCGAGCTGCCAAAGCAGCTCTTCCCCAGTGGGGTACGTTGAGGATCTGTTCAAGGCGAGAACGCAGCTGGGAGACTGTTTCAGCAGCCGTTAGAAGAATGCCATGCTGGCGTAAGTGACCGTCGAGTTGTATTGGTCGGTGATCCCGCGGTCGTAGCGGAGAACCTGGCCTGATTCGGCTTCGATAAGGCGCAAGAGAGAATAGATGGGCGCGAATCCGGAAATCCGGCGCTTGTCGTTTTCAGTGATGATGTACTTGGTAAATTCTTCCGGCTTCCGCTCTTCCACCGGCTTCAACATTTCCAAGTCGTGCTGCATCGATCGATGGAA
>JABFSU010000063.1 GCA_013140455.1 Nitrospira sp.
GGCACCACCTCTTCTCCTTCGCCCACTACGACATAGTCGATAAAGGGGAACGCCCGGAAGTATTCCATCCCCATCTCGCCGTCGTAGTTCGCCCCGCCGAAGACAATCTTCACCTCCGGATACAGATCTTTGATCATCTTCGCCAGCGTCAGGCTCGCCACATTCTGATCGAACGTCGAGGTGAAGCCGACGAGCTTGTACTGCCCCCAATCAATCGCCGTCATCGCCCAGGTCAGAAACTGCGGCGCCGTCCTCGTCGCCATGTCTTCAAAAAAGGAGATCGGATGCCCGCTCTCCTGAGCCACTTGCTCGAAGACCGGCTTAAAGACCCGGGGGTATTCCGCACGCTTGGGATTGTCGCGAAACAGAAGATAGGAAAAGAGCCACTCGCCGAAGAGCGCCCGCTTTTCGCAGATCATTTCATAGAGAGGGACACCGATCTTGTGCGCGAAACGGACGTTCAGGTGGTGGCAATCGACCGAAACACCTTTCGACTTGAGCAGGGCCGACAGAGTCCCAAGTTGGATCGAGGGATACTTCGAATAACTGAACGGCATGTTGACGAGCGCCACCTGCGCCTGATCGCTCATCGGTTGCCTCGTCCGTACATCATGGCAAGATCGCCTGGTTTAGGATACTGCCGCTCGGAATGGCTCGAACTCCCGGTCGGCTTTTGCCGCGAGATAAAAATCGCTCTCGGTCAGCCCGTCGATCTTGTGCGTCCAGATTTCGACTTTACACTTCCCCCAGGCCAGGTAGAGATCCGGATGATGACCCTCGGCCTCAGCAATCACACCCACTTTATTCACATAGGCTAAGGCTTGAGCAAAATCCTTGAAGGTATAGAGCCGTTCAAGATGTCCTTGCGCGTTCAGCGTCCAACCCCGGCCTAATTCTTTCAGCAGAGTCTGCGCACGATCAGCGGGAACCGGCGGCACACCACCGCGACAGGGGATGCATCTATTGTCGGCAAGACCCATGGCGGCCTCCTTCGGTAAGAGAGAATAGAGCATTGTAAAGGGGCCATGAGCGGAGAAACAAGGCGGGGCAGCACTCGATCGGGCACAAATGGAATGTATGCACGCTCAAAACATAAGGCAGTGGGCTAGCTCCGCCTTGCCTCGCCGCCTATTTCCGCGCATCATGCCGGCAACCATGCCATCCACATCGTTGCAACCGGATCAGTCTACACCCCTGCGCATTGGCTGGTTTACTGCCTCCTGCGTGCTCGTCAGCAATATCATCGGAGGCGGTATCTTCACGACAACCGGCATTATGGCCCGGGATCTCGGCGATCCGCTGTTGATTCTCCTCTTGTGGTTCATGGGCGCTCTCTTCGCCGTCGGCGGCGCAATGGTCTATGGTGAACTGGGCTCACGACTGCCGCACGCCGGCGGGGACTATGTCTACTTGAAAGAAGCCTACGGACCGCTCTTGGCTTTTCTCAGCGGCTGGACGTCTTTCACCATCGGCTTCGGCGCCGCCGTAGCAGCCTCGGCCATCAGCTTTTCCTCTTATGCGCTGCGCGTTGTTCCTGTCCATGACGAATCAGGATGGATTGCCAAGGGTCTCTCGCTTACGCTGCTCTGGAGCGCCACCCTTATCCATTGTCGAGGCATCCAAACGGGCGGCCGGCTCCAGCTGATACTCACCACCACCAAAGTCGTGGCCATCGGGGGACTGATTTTAGGCGGACTGTCGGCCGTGATCGGGCAGGGACGCCCTTTCATCGGCGCGCCCGCCGCGCAGGAACCCACGTTTGGAACCGCCGCCATCGCCCTCGTCATCGTGACCTACTGCTACCTCGGCTGGAACGTCGCCGGTTACATTGCCACGGATATTGTAAATCCCCAGAAGACTCTGCCCAGAATCATGATCGGAGGAACAGCGTTTGTCGCCGTCATGTATCTCCTGCTGAATGTTGTATACCTCTCAGCATTGTCCATCGGGGAACTGGCGCAAGAACCGATCGTGCCGGTGGCGGAGAAAGTCGCCGCGGCCTTGTGGGGACCGCAGAGCGGGCGACTGGTTGCCACTATCCTCTGTCTCTCTATCGCGGGAGCGGTGAGCGCGATGACCTGGGCCGGCCCCCGTGTCTATTGGGCCATGGCGCGTGACGGCATGATCAGCCCCTGGCTCGCCCAGGTGCACCCTCGAACCAATGTGCCGGCCCGCGCGATCGTCTTCCAAAGCCTCTGGGCCTCGCTGTTGATTCTCAGTGGCACGTTCGAACAACTGCTTGTCTATAGCGGCTTGGTCCTCTCGCTCTTCATGGCCCTGACTCTCTCCACGATCTTCCGCTTTCGTCAGACAAGTTCCATCCATCCACAACATTTTCGTGCTCCACTCTACCCGATATTGCCGATCACACTCGTCTGCGGAGCTGCTGCCCTGGTAATCTCCAGTGTGCTCGAACGACCGACAGAATCGCTTTACGGCGCGGCCACCGTCCTGAGCGGCATCCCGCTCTACTACGTCTGGGGCAGACCTCACAATCTTCGGAGGCAATCATCCTGACTCGCTCGTCAAAATATTCTCCAACAAGGCGGCAGCAAGCGAAATGCTGAGTCGTACTTTGGTGTACGGCGAAGCATTGAGCGATGCGACAACGATGTTGGAGGATATTTTCACGAGATGAGAAACAGCACGGGCGACCTTGCACTATGGTGGGAGGTCGCCCGTGAGTGGCGCTTAGGACGCCAAAAGACATGTTCCGATGTCGCGGCCCGTAGAGACCCGTGCGATGAGACATGCGTTGTGTTTCTAGTCGGGGGAGATCTCATCAATCCCAGGTACTGGTGTTCCCCGCTCTAGCACAAACTCTCTCGATTGATCAGGCCGACACCCAATTGGTCATTCGTGCCTTCACAGCACGGCCTGGAGAGAATCGACTAGAACGACCGACGAGAAACCCGCCTTCGCATCGGCGGGCCTGACAGACCAGGTGGCGTTGCATCGCTCATATCCACCCTCCTCTCTGATAAAGTCAGCGAGAAACCTGGATAGCAGCCGCGCGGTCTGCCCGATCTCCCGCACTTCAGAAAATCATAGGCCGCAGTTCCGATCTACGCCCATTAGAAAACCATGTCAATGGGGCGGGGGAAATTTCCTGTCGATACACAAAAGCATAATGTATGCCGCCACGAATCAGCGGACAGCCTCTTTTCTGCATATGAAAATGAGGAACACCCTTACAGCTGTTCCCCTATCCGCGACGTGATCGTCGGACTCTTTTAGTAGCCTGACACTTGGACTTTCCACTTTGTCTTCTCGATTTCTTCCGTCATTTTCCCTTCGGCCTGACCCTTGTGTTCGGCCGCTGCATGTCGCCAGCGGAAAGTACCTGGGCAGAAGCCACGAGCGCGGACCCGATAATGAGAGTACTGAGAGTGGGAGAAGCAAGAATTGCGTTTAGCCTGCGAAGATTCCTTCACAAGAAATGATAGAGCGAGCGAGTAGCTTCGAGCGGCAGACCTAACAAGTTACGTACATTCAAGACCCCACTTGTGAACCAATCCTATTCCAAAACCATCTCCTTCAGACTGCCTCATCTCTGTGTTGCTCCTAGACAATCCTGAGTGTCGAGAAGTCGACACCCTCAGGCCCTGGCGGCGTCGCGAGCTTCAAGCCTTCAAGCGCCTCAACGACACGCTCCGCCACCACCAGATTGCGGTACCACTTCCGGTTCGCCGGCACGATGTACCAGGGCGCATGTTTCGTACTGGTCGCCGAGATCACGTCTTCGAAGGCTTGCATGTATCCGTCCCACAACTTCCGTTCCTCCAAGTCGCCGGAATTCCATTTCCAGCGCTTTTCCGGATCGGCGATGCGGGCTTCGAGGCGTTCCTTCTGTTCGGCTTTCGAAATGTGGAGAAAGAATTTCAGGATCACGGTGCCGTTTTCGTGCAGCAGCTCTTCGAACTCCTTGATCTGATTGAAACGCCGCTTGACGATAGCATCCGACACCCACCCATGCACCCGCGTGATGAGCACATCTTCGTAATGGGATCGGTTGAAGATACCGATGTGCCCGTTCGACGGAGCTTCACGATGGACCCGCCAGAGGAAGTCGTGCGCCAGTTCGTCTTTGGACGGTGCCTTGAAGGCCACAACTTTGCAACCCTGGGGATTCACGCCGGACATCACATTCCGAATCGTTCCGTCTTTGCCGCTCGTGTCCATGCCTTGCAGCACGATGAGCACGGATCGTGTGGCATTGGCATACAAACGCTCTTGTAATCCCGCGAGTCTGGCGATGAGTTTAGCCGTGTCTGCTTTCGCCTTGTCCTTGCCCTGATCCGTCTTCTTGTACTCGCCGGTCTCATCCGGATCGTATGCCTTGAGCTTAAACTTTCCAACTGATGTCACTTCATACTCTTTCATTCTAGCGCCCTTTCCACGACAAGGTCAGGCTGGACAAACACAGCTCCGTCCTCATCTATGCACCACTACCATACGCCGACGGCTTAAAAGATGGAACGGAGGGACGAGGGCCATCGCTGGAAGAGCTTACGCTGAGGGGCGACCTTTATCTTTATGAGAAGGGGGCCGCATGAGTGCGCTGAGACTCAATGACGGCTGAGAGTCTTGAGGCGGAGAAGAAAGCATCGTCAGATTCCCGAAGAAGAAGACAAAGAACCCGCAAGCGATGACTCCGATCATGATGAGTAGCATGCCGGGCCCGTCACTGGTCCAATGCGCCTTCTGCCCCACACCGAAGAGGAAGATCATCCCAGCCAAAGACAACAACGTCAGGCTACCGGTAATGATTCTGGCAATGATTCGTATCACACCGTTCTTGGACACTAATCCCCAAATCAGCAACCCGAGTATCATGCCAATGATAAGAACGTTCATGGCTTCCCCCTCCGTAACCGTCATCCCGTACCACGATGGTACGCACAATCCGAGCCACCGCGAAGGGAAAACACGTTTCAGCCCTGAACCGTCCGTGCAACCTCGCTCGCAGCATGTACGACACAGGAAACCAGCCCTATCGACACTCTCTCTTCATGAAAGTTTTTCCATGCCCTTGCGGTTGACCTCCTGCTCTCGACGACCTATCTATTATTCATGACGCTTGCGAGATTTATCCTTCATTACAGAAAGGGCTCATGATGATCAAAGAAGTCATCGGTGACATCCTCCTCTCAAAAGCTGGCGCGATCGCGCATGGCATTGCTCCCAACGACGACTTTAAGCAAGGGCTCGCGTTGGCCCTGCGGGAACAATGGCCCGCCATGTACAAAGATTTTCGCCACTATTGCCAAACCTACAATCCCAAGCCTGGAAGCCTGTGGAGTTGGAAAGGACCGGGCTCGCCCGTCATCGTCAACCTGTTTACGCAAGAATCGCCGGACGGCCATCAGAGCAGGCCAGGGAAAGCGACGGTGCCCAATATCAATCACGTGCTGCACGCGTTGAAGAAAGAAGTCCAGGAACAGAAAGTGACGAGCCTGGCCTTGCCGCGATTGGCCACCGGTGTCGGGGGGCTTACATGGGAAGAGGTGCAGCCGTTAATTCAGGCCACACTGAAGGATGCCGGGATTCCGGTCTATGTGTATACGACGTATAAGAAAGGCGTAGCAGCAGGCGAGTAACGAGGAAACGGCTCCCGTTTCGTGATCGGAAGGTGTCTGAACTGCCCTACGGCAGTTTGGGCACCTCCTGCGCACAGCGAAACCCGACATTGGGATCTTGTTCTGTCGGATCGCCCTTCGTCCGAAACGAGGAACGCAGGCGATAGGGATTGTTGATATAGGATCCTCCGCGCTGAACCTTCGCCGTCCCTTCGCTCGGGCCTCGGGGATTGATGGCCGGGTTCTTGGCAAAGTTGGTATAGAAATCCTCTGCGTACCAATCCATCACCCATTCATAGAGATTGCCGGCCAGGTCGTGGGCGCCGTACGCGCTCCTCCCTTTGTCACGATTGCCGATGGGAGAGACGGTCTCGCCGCCGCCTTCCTTCAAGCCAAACACCGCATGAGCCGCCGTTGGGGCCTCGTTTCCCCAGGGATACACACGCCCATCCGTCCCACGCGCCGTTTTCTCCCATTCTGCTTCCGTCGGCAACCGCTTGCCGGCCCAGAGACAATACCCCATCGCATCCATCCAGCTCACCCAGCGTACCGGTCGATCCGCATGAGTCACCGGCGTATCCTTATCCGAAAACCCCCACGGCGGTTCACTCTGGATGGCCTCAACGAACTTGGCGAATCGCCCGTTTGTGACTTCAAATTTGTCGAGATAAAACGTGTCGACATAGACGCGATGCACGGGGGATTCGTCATCGTCACCTTTGTCGCTGCCCATCGTAAACTCGCTGGCCGGCACCAGCACCATCGACACTCCGTCTTTGCCGGTGATCTCCGGAGGGAGTGGGGCCATGGGCTTGGGGAGAGTCGACCCATTGGTGAGATGTGGGGCTTTCACCGGAGGTTTCGTCTCGCCTTCCTGCAGCTTGGGCTTGGATGGCGTTTGAGTGGATTCTGCTTTTCCGGGAGCCGCTTCTTTTTCTTTACCGGTGCTTTCCGCCGAGGCCCCAGGAGCCTGAGTCTTGACCGGAGGTTTCGTCTCAGCGTCCTGCGCATGGGATTTTGGCAGAATTGGGTTGGGCACTGATACAGGGGGAGTCGCGGGAGTCGGGGTTGGAGTCGATTCTGACTTGGGAGCCACCGTCTCATCCGCCCAAACAGGGGCTGCGGCATAAGACAATCCCATCATCATCACCATGCACGTGGTAATCGTTGATCGAATGTCCATCCACCAACCTCTCTTGGATTTCAACGGCCCGGCGATGAGGCTGGTCAATTGCCTCACACATCCCTTTCAAGGTACCGAAAAGAGGCCGGCAAATCTAGGGCATCCATCATCACCAAAACATATGCATGGTCATGTCACAGGCGGGGACGCACCTGCCTACAATACAAGACGACCTCTTTCAAGGACACCACGATAGGCTCGGGTAACGGCGACCAGCCATCATTCCATCAGATCGATAAGACTCGCTGATCTATCCGACTCGTTTCACCGTGTTGGCATCAGTATGGTGAAAGAGTTCCTTCTGCCCTTTGATTTTCAATTGCGTATCCTCTTTGTAACTGAAACTGTCATGGCCATGCACCGTGATCTTGAGTTCATACCGAACGGTCTTGAACTCCCGGTCAAGAAACTTATTCGAGCAGATCCCATAGGTATCCGACCCCGCATCCGCGGAGATCGCAAAACTCTTCGCATCAGCCTCGACCGTTCCCCCGGCCAGCACCGTCACCCCGCGCGGAACGATGAAACAACGCAGCACCTGCTTGGCCGCGGCATCCCAAAGCCAATACCCGGTTTCCTCGTGAAACGGCGCCTCTTCACCGAGTCGCCACGCCACGGTCGAATACCGTAGTCCATAGAGTTCCTGCTCATGATTCTTCACCGGCCCGAACGGCTCGAACGTCAGCCGTTCTCGAAACGCGTTCCGTTCCGTGCCCCGGTCATCCGAAGGAGCCACGTCTGCTCCCTTGTCTCCCTCCCACACACCAACGAGCAAAGCCAGAGGGCCAAGATGTTTTACAAGATCGGTATTCATAGCGCTCCTTTGTTGCCAGAAAGTCCCCATAGTTCTGGACCATGGGAACGTGAGAAATACATGACGAACTTCTAGCAAACTGAGGCGAAGAGAATCAATTTGTATATACGGGGGAAGAAAATGACGAGGGGAGCGGATGCCGCTCGAGACAGAAAGCTCACGAGAGGGTTCTCTCCGGCGCCTTCAACCCCGATAGATCGAAAAAGAGGCGCCGGGTCGTACGAAGTGCAGTATTAAACGATGAACTGCTAAAAAGGGGGGGGGCCCGTCGCCCGGAACCATTTACATTGGCTCCGGGTCGAGCGAGCTTGGTTTGGTGGAGGCGAGGGGAGTTGAACCCCTGTCCGAAGACCTTCAGCACAACGGATCTACATGTTTAGCCGATCGTTTTAGTTTCGCAGCCACCCACGCCCACCGGCTGGCTTAGACTGGCCACT
>JABFSU010000018.1 GCA_013140455.1 Nitrospira sp.
GATGTCAGACCGGTAAAGCCAGCAGGGGGCAGCGGGCGCCACGAAGCACTCGCTCGGTCACGCTGCCTCGCATGAGATCCAGCAAAGTATGCTGTTTCGACGTCGTCATGACGATGAGATCGACATCAAAATCCTTCCCCATCGCGAGGATCACCTCCACCACGTTTCCCTGGCAGGCCATCGTGTGCCAGAGCCAACCGGTCTTGATCGGGTAGCGGAGCGAGTGCAATGTGCGATCGTCTCCCACCTGCACGACGATTACCGTGAGATTGTCGCAGCCCAGGGCAGACGCCAACTGCGCGGTCGTGTCGATGGCCAGTTGCGGGCTGTATTCTGCGCTCACCGGCACCAGCACCCGGCGAAGCTTCGGCTGCCCTGAATCCTTTACAACGAATCCTTCGACCTGCGTGGGGACGAACAGCGTGGCCATCTGACTTCCACGGGCGACCGGTTCGGCGACACCTTCATATTGCCATCGGGCGAGTCCCTCGTGCTGATTTGTGGCCATCACCAGCAAATCGGCCGGGTGCTTGGCGAGGTATTGGAGGATGGCTTCGGTTCGGTTCTTCGCCACCGTGCGGGTCTTCTTGATCGCGATCCCCAAGTCGGCTACCTGCTCGCGTGGACTGCCGTGAGGAAGGAGCCCCCAGCGTTCAAGCAGCGGGCGGACTTGAGGAAAGTCTTCGAAGCCTGCCCTGGGAACATCCGGATCGATGTGCATGATCGACAGCTCGCCTTGAGCGGCCATGGCCAGTTTCACCGCGTGGACCAGTCCGGTCTGGCTGTCCTCCGAAAAGTCAGAAGGATGGAGGATTCGTTGAAAGGGGAGTGTTGCGGCTGAGGCTTGAGGTGTGGTCATACGAGATCCGACAGGTGTTAGTGGGATAGCCGATAGGATTGAGCGGTTTCATGGAGTTGCGCGAGCCACTGCTCGGGGGCCGCATGGGAGCCCGGCCACTCTTGGGCATAGCGGCGTTGGACCGCGGCGCCGAAGTCTGCGCGATGGGGCTCCGGCACGCCGAGCAATGTCCCGACCGCGGTCAGATACTCGCCGGATCCGGCGGCGATGTTCTGCTCCATATTTTCCCGGCTCGCTGCGATCAGGGCGAGCGCTTTGTAGTCCGGCTTAACCAACCCGTCTTCGGAAACCCAGCTGTGAACAGATGATGTGGTGCCGGTGACATTTGAGGTCGTGTCCATGGTCTGGTCGAGCGTGGCTTTGAACGAACAGCCGCTGGAGAGAATCAGCGTCAGAAGCGCGAGAGCAAGACGTGCCGAAGTTGACGGTGTGCGCATGGGGGCTCCTTCTCCGCGAGGAAGTCGAATAGCCAATATCTAGAATCACTATATCACAGCACCCCTTAAGTTTAGCTAGGGGGGATCCGATAAGGTCCACAAGAAGGAACCGAATTTATGCCAGTCTCAGCTCTGACACTATTCGACCCGTCCAAATTTTTCCAGGCTCCGGCTGCGGATCCCTCACACCCCCAGCGGCTCGACACCAAGGTGTCGGCCGTCTCAGCGGCGGCGGATCTGAGCGGTCGTCTGAGCGTCACGACGGCCGACGGCGACAAAATCACGTTGACCGCTGACTTTGAGGCCCGGTATCGGGCGGTGAGCTATCAGGCGCAGGCGCAAACCGAGAACGGGACGGCGCAGGTCAGCGCGACGAGCATCGAAGCCTCATTGAAAAAGCAGTATGGCGTGACGGTCGAAGGGGACTTGAACGAGCAGGAGTTGCACGATCTCGAGAAGCTCTTCCGGAAGGTGAGCAACATCTTCCGGAAGTATTTCCGGGGACAGGACGACGAAGCGCTCGCCAAGACGGCCAGGCTCGCCGACAAGTTCGGGGGCCTGTCATCACTGTCCAGCTTGGATCTCAATGTCGAACGCTCGGTGACGGTCGTGGCGGCGCAGGTGGCCTCTGCGGTGACCGGACAGCCGGCGCTGCCGGAAAATCAACCGGCTCAGACTCCGACCTCAACTCAGACGTCCCGCATTCCCTCAACACCGGTTACCCCGGGTGTGGCGCCTTCGACGGTTGCGGCGATCCCGCAATCGTCAACCGGTACTACGGCGCCCACCCAGCCTTCTCCCGATGCAGCGGCTCCGGCAGCGGACGCGACGACTCGCCTCGTCGCTCCCGCACCGGATGCCTCGCAACCGAAGTCGCTGGTTGAGCAAGTCTTGGATGCGCTCGAAGAGGCGAAGGTGGAATCGCAGAAAGTCCGCAAGTATCTTCCCGATTTCCTCAAGAAGCTGCAGGAGGACCTGAGCAACGGACTGCGCGAGACCCGTGAGCAAACACCTGCGACTCCGGCCGCCGGGCAGCCTGAACCTCCTGCGTCGACCGTGAGCAGCCTGGTGTTTGCGTACCAGTCGGTGCGACAGACGTCATTCTCTCTCTCGATTCGGACATAGTCGCAGAATGCTCAAAAAGGTTGTCCAGCAAGGCCGTAGTGAGTGAAGGGCCGAGGCGTACCCAGTGGGTACGTTGAGGGTCTGAACGATGCGAGAACGCTGCTGGCAGACTTTTTCAGCATTCTGCTAGGGCAAGAAGCGTCAGCCTCCGGGTTGGCGTTAAGCGAGACACGGCGAGGCTTGGTGAATCCAGGCCTCGCCGTTGTCGTGTGTGCGCCGGTGCTAGTTTGCCCACAACTGCTGATACCACTTCTTGCCCTCGATTGACGGCAACGCGGCGATGTTCATCTGCTTGCGGATGTCGCCGATATTCCAGCCGGTCAACGTGGCCAGCGTCTGGGCTTCCCGTTCATAGCGTTCGCGGAGCTGCTGACGATAGGCGGTAGCGGCCGGGCATTCGTCCGTTCCCGTCCAGGGGTGGCGTAAGATGTAGCGTGCCTGGAAGTTCGACCGATCCGACGTTTCCTGGAACATCAGATCTTCGGGGAAGTGCGCCGCGTCATAGCGGACGTGCAGGCGGGTCAAGAACACGCTCTGGGTCATCGGCATACTCCGGCCTCGTTGCGGGCCGGAGGGGTTGTCCTGCCAGAACACACCCAGTCCGCGAAGTTCCTCGGCTGAGAGGGGATTCGCCGCGCAGGGATCGCACCAGTTCATGTCCCAGGCATACTCCAGAAACACGCCCCGTTCACTCTCACGCTTCACTTGTTGCGTGAATAGATCGCGATAGAAGTCCCCGAACTTGTCCTTCACATAGAGCGGGATCTCCTGGGCTTCCGGCAATCGGACTGTCCGATAGTTCGTGGTCTCGACGCGGCCCTGCTTGGTCAGGAAATAGATGAACAGTTCCTGCGCGCCGTCGGCATTGACCGTGCCCAGGCGAATCGGCAGCATGAACTTCGGCGATTCGAAGGCGATCTGGAGCGGCCGGAGATGAGTGAGCCCCAGCTTGGCCTGTTCGCCGAGATTGACCTTGGCGACAAAGAACTTCAGATTCTGTTTTAGGTAGCTGTGGAGCACGGCCGAAGCCCCGGCGGGAATCTTGTAGCCGTTCTCCGTCAACCAGGTTTCCAGTCCGGCGCTTTCCTTCGCTGAAAGTATGAGGATGTCGTACTCGCCGACGAGGTACTGTGCTTCGACGGTGACACCCAACACCTGATCACGCTCGCGTTTCGCTTCGGCGGCGGCCGGGGCCATGCTTTTCATGGCGCCCATCCGGTCTTGCAGCATGTCATAACGCCGGCAGGGATTCTCGTCGAAGTATTCCACCAGCCGGGGGGCCGAATAGTCGGCCAGATGTTTGAGCACGGCCGGATCGCCGACGTGGATTTGTTCCTTCTCCAGGACCGTCGGCACCGGGACCACCATCGCAAATTCCTTCACGTCGCCCTTGAAATCGTTGGCCATCGTGATGACGGTCTTGTTGTCGTGACGCGCAATGGCGACTTCCGATGCCTTGTTGAACAGCTTCGTATCGGCCTTGCCGACATAGAAGCCGCAGAAGGCGGAAGCTTCGCCGCTCCAGGCGAACAAGCCGATGAGTATAGTGAGCAGGGGAACAATGATGCGTCTCATGAAAACCTCCTTTGTGGGTGAAGCGACAAGGCAAGAGGCACAGGCACAGACGGCTGCCCGGTTGTCGGCCGGGACCAGTCGTAGCGGACAGCGGGTAGCAGCCAGTCAATCAACGGAACGAACGGAGCGCAGACGATCAATCCCCAGAGCGGGCCATTGGGACGGAAGAAGCCGAATTGCACGTAAAGAGCTGTCAGTGTGACGATGAGCGCGTAGATGATCCGACCGGCTCTGGAATCCGGCGTCGTTTTTGGATCAGAGATCATGAAGAAGGCAAAGATCAGGAGCGCGCCGCTTTCGATCTGATGCAGCGGAATCGTCAGCGGATCGCCGAGCCAGAGTGCGCGTGCGAACAACAGGCCGACATAGAAGGAAAGAAAGGCGAGCGTGACATCCGCCCGCGCCGCGCGGGTCACCACGAGACTGCCGAGACAGGCGATGAGAAAGCCGAACCAGGCGACCTGTCCCCACTGCCCCGGCGACATCCACCCGAGCCCGCCGGCAATCATCACGACTAGCGCCAGATTGGTCGGATTGAAGACATGCTTGTCCTTCCAGCGGATGACAAACTTACTGCCGATGGCGACGACGGCAGCCAGCGCCGCGACTTTGAGATGATCCGTGCGGAGGAGCAGGCAGAGAGAGAGGGCCGAGATGAGCGGGCTCTTGGGATCGAAGGCAGGCAGATTGTAGAAGCGCGTGCCCGCATACTGGGTAAGAAGCGCGGCGCCGAGCGTGACGGCGATCTGAATGACGGATATATCGAAATGCAGCCAGATCAAACCATACAGCAGCAACGTGCTCAGGCTGGCGATCTGATAGAGGCGGGGATCGTGCCAAATGGCTGGTTGAGTCAATTGATTCTTCCCGTTCCCTTGCTCCATGGAATCCTCCTTTCACAGGAGGATATGGGGCGAGGGGGAGAATCCTTTCAGCAGCGTAATCGCTGGAATGTTTTTGATTTGTCATGTGCAGCCGGGAAAGGGGTCTTTGCACGCATGAGTTCAGAGAGAGGGGGATTGACAGTATGTAGCCACATGGATACAGTTGGACGTGCTTGAGATTCGAAAAACAGAGACCTTTGTCCGCTGGCTTGACAGCCTTGGAGACCTGCGCGCGAGAGCGCGCGTTCAAGTGAGGATTGAGCGTTTAGCAGAGGGAAATGCGGGGGATGTGAAACCGATAGGTGAAGGCGTCTCCGAATTGCGGATTGATTACGGGCCTGGGTACCGAGTGTATTTTGTGAAACGAGGAGGCGAGTTGCTGATTCTTTTGGCTGGAGGAAGCAAGCGTTCCCAGGTTGCCGATATCAAAACGGCGCTTCGACTCGCGCGCAATCTGTAGGAGGTTTTATATGAGAAAGACTATGACGACGCGGTATGACGTGGCTGAGCATCTTCGCACCCCTGAGGAAATGGCCGCGTATTTGGAAGCTTGTTTGGAAGAGGCTCATGGCGACGCGGCATTCATCGCCAAGGCCCTCGGAGATATCGCCCGAGCCAAGGGGATGGCGCAGGTGGCGCGTGAAGCCGGTCTTTCTCGTGAAAGTCTGTACAAGGCGCTCTCCGGTGAGCGGAGTCCCGGGTTTGATACCGTCTTGAAGGTGATCGGCGCTCTGGGACTCACTCTTCATGCAAGTGCGTCCACCGAGCGCGCCGTTCGTTCGGCTTCACGTTCCAGTGGGCGGACGACCAAGCGGCGAGCGGCCTAGTACTTATATCTTTGTGCGATGACCGCAACGAGGGCTGATGTTCTCTCTTATGTTGGCAATCTGGAGGAGACATGCCCAATAACTATGCTGTGTTGAATGAAGGTAGCGTGGTGGTGGAGTTCTGGACGGGACCGGTCACCCATGAAGAACTTCTGGCACATGAACGACGGCATTTGAGTGACCCGTTAATTAAGGCCGGAGCCTCCGTGTTGATTGATGCCGAGAGAGCGCAGTTCGGCACGACCGTTGAGGAGATCAAAGATATCGCAGATCTCTACGGCCAAGTGATCGGCAAGCTCAAGGTCGGCAGGATGGCGCTTCTGGTGAATAAGGAGACGTATGAACGAGCTCTGGTGTTTTTGAAGGAAGTGGAATGGTATGGCGTGAAGGTCATCGTCTTCAACTCCCTCGACATCGCCTGCACCTGGCTGGGCCTCGACGTCAATGTGGCGCGGAATCAATTGCAGACGCTTCAGGCGCAATCGGGGCAGACCGATTCTGCTTTCGTCAGGCGATCGACATAAAGGAGGCAGCCCCCTTCATTCCAGATTTGAGGAGGACATATGCGTCGAACAGCATCGGGTTACGTAAGGGTGAGGGCTGTCAGCGGGACTCACGTCGTCTTTCTTGCATTCGATATGAAGGAATCGGATACGACGGGGCTCATGGGTTTTGCAATCCAACGTACTGATTTCATCGACGACGAAACTATCTGGCTGCGCGGCAACAAGACGTTTTCTAGTATTCGCCCTTCCACCGGTATCGAAGATGCCAGCAGTCGCGAGCATCCATTCCAGGCATTCCAGTGGGCGGATTATTCGGCTAAGCCGGGGTACAAGTACAAATACCGGGTGATTCCGATGTATGGCAGTCCCGGTGCATTGATCGAAAAGCCCGCGACCAGCGTCACGATCAAAACCGAACCGCTCACTGGCGCCAAGCACGACGTGCACTTTAACCGTGGTGCGATCGCCTCACAGGCATTCGCCAAGCGCTTCCCAGGAATGACACTTGATGAGGCCGGCGCACCCGCCTATGCGTGGCTCACGCGCGATCTGCTGCCCGGACTGCTGAGCTTCATCGGGAAGGCGAAGGGCCAGGCTTACAGTCTTCACGCCGCGATTTACGAATTGAAGTGGCCGGAAGTGCTGGTTGCATTGAAGGCGGCCAAAGCCTCCGGTGCGGACGTCACGATCATTTATCACGGCAAAGACGACGAGACCGGCTTGGCCAACGACGAAGAAATCGCGAGGGCGCAAATCAAATCACTGTGTGTCCCACGCGTGAACGCCAAGCTGATGCATAACAAATTTATCGTGCTGAGCAAGAATGGCAAACCGGTTTCCGTTTGGACCGGTTCGACCAACTTCAGCCGGAATGCACTGTATGGTCAGCTCAACGTCGGGCATGCGATTCACGATAAGGCACTAGCCGCACGTTTTCTCGAATACTGGACGGAACTCAAAGGCGATCCGGCATCGAACGATCTGAAGGACTGGGCCGGGTCGAAGAATGCCTTGCCGCCGCCTGACGACTCCGACTCACTGACGCCGATCTTCTCGCCACACCGCGGGCGCGGCGTATTCGACTGGTGGATCGATCTGGCCAGTGAACCCAAGCCGCTGTTCATGACGTTCCCGTTCGGCATCGTCGCGGACTTCCGTCCCGTGTTTGACCAGAACGATGGGGTGTTACGATTCGCATTGTTGGACAAGTACGTTAATGGTGGCAACGCGGCATCGCGAGCCGCTGCGATCGCCGATATCGAGCGCATTCGGCGCCACGAGAACATCGGCATGGCTCTAGGTACTAACATCTTTGTGGACTGGGTCGATGGCTGGCATCAGGAGGGCTCAGGGATCGGCGTGAATGTGAACTGGGTGCATACCAAGTTCATGCTCATCGACCCGCTCGGCAAGAAGCCTGTCACACTCACCGGCTCAGCCAATTTCAGTGAGGCCAGTGTCAATACCAACGATGAAAATATGGTGCTCATTCGCGGTGATTCACGTGTCGCGGATATCTACTTCGGTGAATTCATGCGTGTGTTCGCCCACCATCGGTTTCGTGAATCGGTGAAAAGGCACATCGACCAATACGGCTCAGCCGCATTCAACACGTGGAAGCCGCAAGATTTGTTTGAGGACTGGCGGAAATGGGTGCCGGGGCATTTCAAGAAGAACTCAGAGCATGACATCAAGCGGCGGTATTTCATTGGGAGCTAGGAGTAGTAATCGGCGGAGCGCTAAACGGGACCTTCTGAATTTCTGTGGGAGACAGTTTGTTTCTCGTAACAAGAAAATCAGAATGTCTCCGTTAATTCCGTCCATCCTGAATTCGGGCTGAACCCCGGCGAATTAATATGGCAAATACTATCTTCTATTCCTGGCAGAGCGATTCTTCGCCGAAGGTAAATAGGATTTTTATTCGAGAATGTCTTTTGCGAGTTTTGAAAAAGCTTAACAAGGATTTGGATATTCAAGATGCAATCCGCCTCGACCATGATACTGCCGGTATCCCAGGAACACCTGATGTTGCGAACGTGATCTTTGGCAAGATCAGAGAGGCGGGAGTTGTTGTTGCAGACCTCACATTATGCTCGACATCTGATGAGAATAAACGATCACCGAATCCAAATGTGTTGATTGAGCTAGGCTATGCCTTTAGTGCGATTAGCGATGCCAGAGTAGTTGGAGTCATGAATACAGCATTTGGTACTGCGCAAGAGCTTCCGTTTGACTTGGCGCATAAACGGTGGCCCGTCAGGTATTCGCTAACTGATGTCGACTTGGAGGATAAAGAGAAGAAAGAGAAGGAACGGGAAAAGCTCACGAATGATCTCTTTACCGCTATCCGCCTTGTTTTGCATGCAGCCTCAGAACCTTCGCCTGCCCTGCCCCGCCTTAGCGGCACGCCTTCTTTGACTTATATTGAACAGACCATTTTACATTCTGACCCTCAAGAAGGCTGGGAGTGTGTATCGAATGGTGTTTCATCAGTAAGAATTAATAAAACAGATGTAAATCTTCGACTTGAGATGACATATGCCGATGGGGGTATTCAGCGAGAATTTTTTAAAGCAGACTGGGCGAATCGCCACCCTGATCCATCTGCAACGGGTTATTGGTGTGACATCTACTACGGCTCGACTCAAGTATTTAGGACGATCCTAGTTTCTGTCGATGGTGGACGAGCACTACTGCCGGTGCCAAGGCAGCAGGGGGTTGAGGGAAAGATGACCGAAGTGCTTTTATATGATTATCGCATTGCCCAACTATTTGATTCACTGGGAACGGTAGATGAGTATATGAGACGGTCAGGATTGAGTATTGCGTTTCGGTGACGAGATAAACCTCCGAGGCTCTGGGAACATGGGAGGGCGTAAAGGGGGACATTCTGAGCTAACCCCACTTTCGTGGACACCTTAAAAAGGGAACAATGTGAGCTGGCCACTCTAAGTGACTGAATTTGAGTTCCGCTATAACAACCGGCTCAACAAGGATATCTTTGGCGTGCCATAGCAGGATGCTGAAGCGAGCACAAAAGAAAGGCTCGACTCAGCAAGTAAATATCTTCAAATCACTCAGAAGTTAACAAGAGGTCCATCCCTTGCCAAGCGAACAGGATAGCGGCACAGATAAACAATGTCTCCACGACGCGCAGGTTATGAATGCCAGTCCTATTGAGTCTAAGCCAGTTGAACCATCTGCCCCTGATGCAACAGCCAGCATCGTAATAGAAGAAACAAAAGATCCCCATATACATAAAGAGATAAACAAAAACCATACACCCATACCCAGCATAGATGAGGAGTCTCTCCTTAACCGCATTCGCAAAACCGACCGATGGATGATTCTTCTTACCGCTGTAATTGCTGGAACTGGCATTCTTGGATGGGTGGTAACGTGCAAGCAGCTGAATGCCATGAATGAGTCCAACCGTATCAACCGTGATGCCTTGGTTTCTGTTCAGCGGGCCTTTGTGTTCCCAAAACCACAGATCATTGGAGCGATGCGTGACGCTAAAGGAAACATTACTCTGCTCTCTTTTGCGGTTGATTGGGAAAATTCCGGAAGTACCCCGACCAAAGACTTGACTGTCAATATTGATAGCAAAGCGTTTGACGCTCCTCCCAAAGGGGACATGTTTCCTGATAACACGCGGAATCTTGACAACTCGCTTATTCTTGGCCCAAAGGCGACTATTTCTAGCGATTCCACTAGGGTATTCGGGGAAGAGCTGAAATCTTTCCAAGACGGCAAAAAGTTTTTGTTTGTGTGGGGGCGCGCTAGATATAGAGACATTTTCACCGACACAGCCATTCATAGGACGAGGTTCGTCTATGAAGTTTCCTGGAATAAGCAAGCTGGCGCTCCCATAATCATGCATTACCATATGTTCAATTGCGCCGACGAAGAATGCGACCATCAGGAACAGGAAGAGGCTGCCAGTCGTCAGCCAGCAAAGTAGACCGTACCTCTTAAAGTCAAGTTATGGATAATTGCCTGAGTTAGATCCTCCATAGGAGTAATTTATGGAAGCACCAAGACCTCCACTACCCCCGTTCGATGCAACGACTGCCGCTCAAAAAGTCCGCATGGCCGAAGATGCCTGGAACACACGCGACCCTCAGCGAGTGGCCCTGGCGTATACGCCGAATAGTGTCTGGCGCAATCGCGCAGAGTTTCTTGCCGGTCGTGACGCCATCGTGCAGTTCCTGACGAGGAAATGGAGCAAGGAGCTGGACTATCGGCTCATTAAGGAGCTGTGGGCGTTTCACGGCGATCGGATTGCGGTTCGTTTCGCCTATGAGTGGCATGACGATGCCGGGAACTGGTTCCGGTCCTACGGCAATGAAAACTGGGAATTCGACGAACATGGGTTCATGCGCCGTCGCATCGCCAGCATCAACGATCTGCCGATTTCTGAGGCGGATCGGAAGTTTCACTGGCCGCTGGGGCGTCGTCCGGACGCGCATCCTGGACTTTCCGACCTGGGCCTCTAGCTTGCTCGAGGTCGATTGGTTTGGAGTGTCGTCAGGTTTCGGGGTCTGGCGCTGGTCCTTTTTGCAGGTCAGGCGTGAGGTGTGAGTTCTGTAGGGCTTCAGAGGCCATTGATTTGTGAACATTCGATCGAGCGGGGTCAGCATGAGCAGGGGGGTGCTATGGGAACAGAAGGTCTGATTCGTGTGGGTGCGTACCTCTCCGTGCTGGTCATCATGGCCACCTGGGAGTTGCTGGCTCCGCGCCGGCCGCTGACGGCTTCAAAACTCTGCCGCTGGGGCGGGAATCTCACGATCGTGATCTTGAATACGGTCATCGCGCGGCTGTTCTTCATGGGCGGGGTTGTGGCGGTGGCGGCGATGGGGCAAGAACGGGGCTGGGGACTCTTGAATCTTATCGAAGGCCCGGTGTGGCTAGAGGTCGCCATCGCCATCGTGGCGCTCGACTTCATCATCTACTGGCAGCATCAGGTTTTCCACTACGTGCCGATTCTCTGGCGGTTTCACATGATGCATCACTCCGACCTGGATCTCGATGTATCGAGTGGCGTGCGTTTTCATCCTGTCGAAATCGTGACCTCGACGATGGTGAAGGCCGCTGCGGTGCTGGCGTTGGGGGTTGCTCCGATGGCCGTGGTTATCTTTGAGATCGTGCTGAATGCGACAGCCTTGTTCAATCACAGCAATGTGCAGATGCCCGTGAGTCTTGATCGCGTCCTCCGGTGGTTCGTCGTGACGCCGGACATGCATCGCATTCACCATTCGGTGGATGTGCGCGAAACCAACAGCAATTACGGATTCAATGTGCCCTGGTGGGACCGGCTGTTCGGAACCTACTGTGCGGAACCGGCCCTAGGGCAACTGGGGATGAAGATCGGCCTCGAACATCTCGGCCCCCCGGTCTGCTTGAACCTGTTCATGATGTTGCGGTTCCCGTTCGTGGCCCAGCTAGGGAGCTACGCCGGACGACCTCAATCGTGAGGTTCTTCAGCGAATATCTCTCGATCTAGCGGGATGTCGATCGCCTCTCCCCCGCGCAGATAGATTCTTGTACAATCGATTCTATGCATGAGTTCTTGCTGGTGCTGGCCAGTCTGGCCGGGGTGGTGGTGATTGGCTTCATTGCGAAGGCGATCACACCGGAGATCATGATCGAATTCGGCCTGTGGATCCTGGCCGGAGGCTTGCTGATCGGGATTCCGGCAGGGTTGTGGTATCACGTGGTGTTGTATCGCGCACTCAAGCGGCGGATGACGCTGCCGTCATGGTGGTGGCGGAGGCCGGTTGAGTTGCATGATCGGCTCACGCCGGCCGAATTCCAGCCGGTTCGTCCCTGGTTCGTGGCAGGCGCTGTCGGTTTCGTCCTCTGCTGTGTCGGCGGCATCGCCGCGATTGCAGGGTTATCGATCGGGCAGTTCTCTCCGTAACGCGAATCTCCTGTGATCGAGATGGAGTGATTATGCAGAAGCAGGTTCCGCCGAGAATCTACTGCATTCCTGCGACTGAGGCGCCGGTGGTCGCAGTGTTTCGTCGGGGCCCGTCGAACTGGGCGCATGTAGGCCGGTGGGATTTGGCTGCGGGGCGCTATGAACCGGGAGCCTGGCTCGGCGGCCGTCTTTTCCCGCGGCGATCCGATCTTTCTCCTGACGGACAGTATCTCTGCTACTTCGCCCACAAACCCGGCGCAACCTGGGAGCAGGGTGAGGCCTACGTCGCTGTCTCAAAGCTGCCCTGGCTCACGGCTCTTCATTCCTTTCCGACCTGCGGCACCTGGACGCGCGGGTACTGCTTCACAGAAGACGGCGAGACCGACGACTCGCAGGGCGCAGCGCTGCCGATTCCGTATGGCTTGCGTTCCATCCCGGCCATCCAATTTGCTAATGAACGGCGCCGCGGATGGATGGAGGCGTCGGATTCGCCTGTGCGCGATCCGTCGGACATGTGGGATGAACGCCGCAATGTCCGCCTGCGGAAGCCACAGCCCAACGGCGCGCGTATCTTGTGCGTGGAAAGTCTGGGATGGGCGGGCGGAGAATTCGGTGTTGAGCAGGCGGTGGATGGTCTGCGGGTTCGCTACTCGCTCGAAGCGAACGGCGAACTTAAATTGCTCGACGATCTCCAATGGGCGGATTGGAGCCGCGAGGGGCATGTGCTCGTCGCGACGCGAGCCGGTCAGTTACAAGTGCGACGTCTTGACGGTGGCCGCTCTGACATCGTGTCTGAAGTGGATCTCTCTAGCCTCGAACCGAATCCCATCGCCGCACCTTCCTGGGCCCAACGCTGGTAGCTGGTGCATCTCTTCTCCGGTCTTATTGTGTTGCCGCATGCATGGAAAGGAAACGGACAGGAATCATCCGGATTCCCACCCTGTCTTTGAAAATCATTGCGTGACGGTCACAGTGACCGTGTCCGACGAGGTTCCTTGATCTTTGTGATCGTGACCCGCGATTTTTACTGTGATCTCATGATCTCCTTTCGGCACATCCGTAAAGGTTCCTTTGAACCCTTTCTGGTACGAGCCATCTAAATAGACGTGCGCGTGGCTTCCGTGGGGGGCGCCCACAATAGCGTAAGTGAGGTCGAACGTTGGCGTAACAGTCTCGCCAGTGTGAGGCGTAGTAATTGTAATGGTCGGCGCCTGTTGCGCGCTGACAGTGGATGCGAGTGCCGGGGAGAACAGCACCACGATGCTGCATAAAAACGTGAACCATGCGGTCGAGCGTTGCATACGGACCTTCTGTGCTGATTATGATGCGAATACGACTTGATCGCCTCGGCGGACGCGGCCTGGCCGCGCGACGGTGGCATAGACGCCGACGGCGGATTGATTGTGCTTCACGGCGGTCCGAAGAATGCCGGGATCTTCAGGCAGATCTCCCTGCGGCAGCGTGGTCATTACGCAGCGAGCGCAAGGTCCTGTAATCTTGAGGATGAGATCGTTCCCGATCGTCACGGTGCGGCCGACCCACGCATTCTCGATAAACCCGGTCTTTTCGGTTTGGGAGGCGATGACGAGGTTGGGGCGAAAGCGGCGGATTTCGAACCGGCCGGCGGGATACTCCCTTCGCAGTGCATCAAGGGTGGCTGTCGTCATCACGTGAATGGGCGCGCCGTCGAAGAAGGTCCCTTCCGGCATCGTTTCGTGTGTAACCTCATTCTGTCGGGCTTGCCCGGGAATGTCTGTCCAGTATTGTTCAAGGGTTGCACCGGCGGGGGTAACGCTCGTGAGATGAACGTCGCGGCCCAACAGAAGAGAGAGTTGCGCATCCAGTTCGGCATTCCCGGCCGATATCGTGCGGCCATCCGGGAGCATGACACGGATTGGAGCCGATGCGTCGTTCTGGAGGGGGGCAAGAGTCCATTGGGCGCGGCAGTCGAATAATCGGCCCCATTTTCTTGGATGCTTGGCGCTTGCGACCGTCCCGGTCAACGAATCGATGACGGCATAGGCACGATCCCCCAACATTCCGCGCGCCGTGATGTCGGCGGCCGTCATTTCTTCTCCCATCATCGATTTGACGGGATATCGCCAGATGGCCGCGATCGTGCCAATTCCGGTATGCTGCGATTCGGTCATCATCGGTGTTCTTCCTCCTGTTGCTGAATACGTGTGGCGGCACACTACGGGGTTGAGACTCCGGTCGTCCAAGAGTTTCTTCTGATCCGATCGATAGGTTATGCTTATGCAAGGCTTCCTATGGAACTTCGACATATACGCTATTTTCTTGCCGTCGCAGACGCGCTGCATTTCACGAAGGCTGCCGACCGCATGCATGTCTCACAGCCCGCGCTCTCCGCTCAAATCAAACAACTTGAGCAAGAGGTCGGGGTGCCCTTGTTCGACCGGTTGGGGCGATCCGTGCAGCTCACCAGGGCAGGAGCGATTTTCCGTGAGCATGCGACCAATGTGCTGCGCGAATTAGAGACGGCTCAATCGGCCATTGCCGAAGCGGAGGGATTGCATCGAGGCGCACTGACCATCGGCGTGCTGCAAACCGTGAACGCCTATGTCATGCCAGAGGTTGTCACGCGGTTCGTTGCGCGGTATTCCCATATCGCCATCAAGCTGGAAGAGCTTTCCGGGCAAGACATCGAACGCCGTGTGTGCGATGGGCAATTAGACGTCGGTGTCGGATTCGATCCACCGGCCTCCGACAAGCTGGAGTGTCAGCCGCTGTTCGAAGAAGACATGGTGTTGATCACGGCGCGCCGCCATCGCCTCGCCAAACATCGCCACCGTACACTGGCGGAGTTGAGGGATGAGCCATTGGCCCTCCTGTCGACCGACTTCAGCGCGCGCCGGCTCATCGATGACAGCTTTCGTAAGGCGCAGGTCCGACCGAACATTGCCGTCGAGTCAAATTCTATCGAAGGAATTCTTGCCACCGTGCGCGCCGGTCAGCTCACCACAATCCTTCCTCGATTGGCTATGGGAAGTGGAGGCGATGCCACGCTGCAGATGGTCTTCCTTACCAACCCAACTCCTACGCGAGGGGTTGGGCTGTTATGGAAAAAAGGCGGCTATCGCAGTGCTGTGGTCTTGGCATTGGCAGAACAGGTGAAGAGCGTCATGGCGGATTGCCTGGGAAAATGGCGCAGATCTTGATCGACGATCGCCGCGGCTAGGTTGTTCAGCAGGGGCGGCGCGAGTGGTGCGGCACGCCGCTTATCCCACGACGTGCAGCTTGATCAGATTCGTGCCCCCCGGTTGTCCGATGCGAGTCCCGGATAGGATCACAATCCGTTCTCCAGGCTTGGCCAGTCCCTCCGCTTTCAGCCGTCGCTCGGCCTCGTCCACCCGTGCGTCCGTCTGCTCGATCTGCGGCATGGTGTAAGGGCGTACACCCCAATAGAGGGCCATCCGTTTTCTGACCGGGTCAAACGGAGTGAAGGCAATGATCGGCGCAGCCGGTCGCTGCTTCGAAATGAGGCGAGCCGTCGTTCCCCGCTCGCTGAAGGCGACGATCGCGCCGGCGGCGATCGCCCTGGCGGCCGAGGCCGCTGCGGTACAGATCGCTTCGGGGAAGGCCATGTCCCCCCAATCGGTTTGACGTTTGGGTCTCACGCCCGGTTCGGGACCTTCCTCCGCCGCACGAATGATGCGATCCATGACCTGGACGGTTTCAATCGGGTGCGCGCCGATGGCCGTTTCAGCCGACAGCATCACCGCGTCGGTGCCGTCGAACACGGCATTAGCGACATCCGAGGCTTCCGCTCTGGTCGGGCGCAGGGCCTGTGTCATCGACTCCAACATTTGTGTGGCCGTGATGACGAGGCGGCCTCGGCGGTTGGCTTCCATGATGATACGCTTCTGCAACAGCGGCACAGCTTCAGGACTCAGCTCAACGCCCAGATCGCCCCGCGCAATCATGACTCCGTCCGCTTGGTTCAGGATCGCGTCCAAGGCCGTCACGGCTTCGGCCCGTTCGATCTTGGCAATGATCGGCACAGTTCCGCCGCATTCGGCGACCAATGCCCGCGCAGCCACGATGTCTTCAGGCCCTCTGACGAAGGAAAGCGCCAGGTAATCCACGCCGTGAGCGATGCCGAACCGGATGTCTTCCCGGTCTTTGTCGGTGAGGGTGGGTGCGCTGACGAGAGTGCCCGGTAAATTGATGCCCTTGTGCGAGGTGATCGTCCCGCCGGTGGCGACGGTGCATTCGACGGCCCCGCCGGTGATACGGTCGACCATCAGTTCAATCAGTCCGTCGTTGATCAAGATCCGCGCGCCGGGTCTGAGGTCACGGGCGAGGTAGGGGTAGGTGACCGGAATTTCGGGGATCGTGGAGTGCGCCGCGGTGACGGACCTGGCGCCAAGCTGACCGCCGGACCGCGCCAGCATCGTCTGTAGCCGCACCGATTGGCCCGCTCTCAGTTCGAGCCCCTCATCGGGTAGCTCGCCCACGCGAATTCTGGGTCCTTGGAGGTCCTGGATAATCGCCACGGCAGCCTGGCGGCGTTCCGCTGCCTGACGGATTGCCGCGATGGCGGCCGCGTGGGTGTCATAGTCTCCATGGGAGAAGTTCAGTCTGGCGGCATCCATGCCATATTCAATGAGCCGGTCCAGCATCGTCAGCGAACTGCTGGCGGGTCCGATCGTACAGACTATCTTTGCCTTTCGCATGTCACTCTCCTCAGCCCTTGACAAGAAATGGCGGACACCCAATGATGCGCTCGTCCACGCCCGGTGATGTGCGCCACCGACTGTAGTCGGGCCGACAGCCCGGAGGTGAAGGAGGGGCATGCAGAGTACCACAGATTCGCTCGATTTCGTGACGATTGAAGGCCTGCTGGCCTACGGAGAACAGTTCGCGCGACAGCCGGCGATCGACGGCGTGTCGGGGCCCGCCGCTCCGGCTCCATCGAACGACCCTGCGAACAGCCGCGCCGCGCGCGCGCGTCAGGCGATGGCGCAGATCAAGGCGTTTGTCGACCTTGCTCATGCTGGATTTCCCGATGCCCAAGCCTATCGATCGGCCAGGCAAGCCGTGATCGATGACGCCTGCGCCGGTGATCAGCTGGTGTTTTTTGCCGCATGGAACCGTGTGCTCGCGGAGGGCGCGCTCCAACCCTTGATGCGGGCGCCGATCGGATCGGTATTGAAGCCGACTCAGCGGCGTCCGGTGGCGATTGTGCCGCGTGCGCAGCTCACGCCGCAGCTGGCGGACGGGCGTATCGTGCTCGATTTGGGCGATGAACGATTCTGGCTCCTGCCTCGAGAATTGTCCGGACGCACGCTGCTCTTTACCATGCGCCACGGCATTTCCCGCGTCGAGAGTAAAACGCATCGGGTTGGTCGCCGCCTGGCGAATCAGTTGGATCAGGAACGGGGTGTGCCACGGGCTGACGTCGTGGGGGCTGCGCTGGCCAGGATGGTCGGCGTGGTCGGCCAGCAGCTGGATTTTCTCCATTTGTCCAATTACCTGAATCCGAGCAGGTTTCTCCACTTCATCAGCCGGAGTCCCAACACACGGCAACTCTTTGAGCGCGTCGGGGCCGCACTGGTCCGTGACCCGCTCCCGCCATCCGGGGCGGCGTATGCGCCTGCTTTAGAGTCGTCGGATTTCGGGTGGATCACCGGCGTCGAAAAGACGGTGGAGGCTCAGGAACTTGCCAAAGCTTTTGGCGTCGATGTGCCAACCGCGAAACGTCTGATCAAAGATCCCTTGTATTGTTATCCCGGCGGGAATTCGTTTTTTGATCTCTACGTCGATGTGATCGATGGACTGCATCAAATGGGGGACGCGCATCAGGGCCAGGTGGCCTGCCTGTATACGCACAGTTCGACGTTGCGGGCCCTTATGATTTATTTGGACGCGCGCCCGTTTCACGAAGCCTTTACCGAATTCAGCGACTACAAAGAGAGTCAGGACAATGTCGTGCTGCTGACGTTCGAAAAAGGGCACTTGTCGGGCTACTCCACGGCGGTCGGATTGTCGGAGCGGGAACGGGCCTCGCGGGATTCATGGATGGCGGTCGAGCAGGTGCGCAAAGACCGGGTAACGCTGAAACCTCGACAGATCAAACGGATCGTGGCGTTGGTCTCGGGGGGAGATTTCGCGGGAGCCGGCGCCGCATTGAAAGAGTTGCATGTGCAGGGGGCTCGATTCGGTCTGGATGTTCACTTCGTCCGGCACGGATTCCTCGGGCTCGCCAACAATTGGATCGAAGCGGTGACCGAAGAGGATACGCGCGGCATGAGCAGCCACGCGAGCAGTCCCATCGGAAGCAGCCGCTTCGAGGATTTTAAGGACGAACAGGTCCAGCGGGCGGCGGTCGGGCACCTGGCGCCCTTTCTGGAAGACGCCGCGTTGGTGGTCCTGGGAGGCGACGGAAGTTTCCGCGGGGCACGGGCGATTTACGAAGGGTTCGGCGTGCAGGTGGTGGGCATCCCCGGGACCATCGACAACAACCTCGAGGGGACCATCTCGCTCGGCTACCATTCGGCCATGGCCCTGGCAGATCAGTCGATTGAGTCTCTCAAAGCGACCAGTGCCGCCATGGGAAGCGTATTTTTTGTTGAAGTGATGGGCGCGGGGTCGGGGCATCTGGCGCTCGCCTGTGCCTATCAAGCAAGGGCTGAGGGCTTATTGGTCAACGAACATCCCGATCCCGATGCCTATATCGATGAGGTGATTCTCGGCACGTTGAAGCGCACGTTGGGAGTGCCCAACAAGAGCCACTTGTTCGTCGTGGCCGAACGAACCCCCCATCGCCATCATCGGGATGGCGGGGTGCATGGCCTGGTCGAGTACGTGGCCGGTGCGATCGGCGGATGGCCCCAGCGTCACGCGCGGCCCGGTCAGTATCCATTGACGCTCGCGACCAAAGCCACCATTCTCGGCCACACGTTGCGGGGCGCTCCTCCGACCCCGGAAGACAAAGCCATTGCCCAGCATCTGGCCTATGAGACGGTCCATCGTTTAGTGGAACGTCCGGAGGATGTCGTCGGTTGTATGTTGGCGTATCGCGAGCGCGGGGCGATTGACGCGATCCCGCTCCATGCCGTGTCGCCCAAACAGTTCGACTGGGATCTGTTTGCCAGGATGCATGGCACGGAGTTGCGCAACGGGCCGCCGTGACGGACTGGGTGAAAAGGACGATCTATCCATGCTGGAATTAAAAACCCTCGCGTTATTTGTGGCCACTGCCGTCGCTGAGATTGTCGGGTGCTATCTTCCCTATTTGTGGCTGAAGAAAGACGCTCCAATCTGGGTGTTGGCTCCGGCTGCGGCCAGTCTGGCTGCGTTTGTCTGGTTGCTCACGCTGCATCCGCTCGCTGCAGGACGTGTCTATGCGGCCTATGGCGGAGTGTATGTGTCGGTCGCCATCCTGTGGCTCTGGCTCGTCGACGCGGTGCGGCCGTCCCCGTGGGATTGGTTAGGTGTCGCGGTCTGTCTCTGCGGCATGGGGATCATCATGTTTGCGCCGCGCCAGGTCTCTCCGTAGCGAGGCGTCACTCGTCGAGGCTGGGGCGAATAAGATAGGGGCCGTAGGTCACGGCAAAGAGCAGATAGGCGCTGCTCCAGGCTGCCGCCGCTGTGCCGAGTATAAGAGTTGTCGGGAGACCGATCGTCGGCCCGAAGACCCGCAGCAGGGCACCCAGATTGACCAGCATATAGATCAGGACGGTCAGGTGGTCTGCCTGTTTCGGTCGTCCGGTGTGTCCTAAGCTGGCGCGGGTCATCACTGCCATGGTCATCGCGCCTACTGCGCCGGTCGTGAGGGCATGCACTGCATCAGCTGGCTTCAGGCCGAATTCGAGCGTCGCCCCACCCAGTATCAGCAACGCCAGAGACAGCCATCCATATCCCACATGCAGAATCAGCACGATCGGCTCGCGCCATGTGAGCCACCCGCGCCACTGAGAAAGACGGATGACGTTGGCCAGTCCTGCGGCGATCAATAGCCATCCAGTCACCATGGCCAGTGGTTGAATGGTCCAGTTAAGCGCAGCCATTGCAGTGAGTAGAATTGCTGCTCCATCAAATCTGGAAAAGGATGGAAGCTGGTCGGGAAGGCCTCGCTCTGACAGGTAATCGCTAGTGAAGCCGGGCGTCACACGTCCGCCGATGAGTGTCAGCAGCAGTATCATCAGTGCGACAGCCATTCGTTCAGGAAAGTCAGTTTCGTTCCCGTCCTGCGCCAGCACGTGAAACAGGATGTTCGCGCAGGCATAGAGACTGATGACTATGCCGATCGGTGTGCGATCCCACGCCTTCCCGGCTACGATCTCTCGCCAGACAATGGCGGCCAGCACCGCCAGATATCCTGCATCAATGAAAGCCGCTACGAATGGTGTGGGCCATGGCATGGCGATCGTCAGGCGTCCGGCCAGCCAGAGAGTCACTAAGGCCAGCAGCGGTGTGCCTCTGAGCGGAGGCCGGTCGGTCCAGTTGGGCATGGCCGTCAGCAGAAATCCCGTAATCACCGCAGGCAGAAACCCGAAGAGCATTTCGTGCACGTGCCAATCGCGTGAAGCCAGGCGGAATGAGGTCTCCGTCGTGCCGCTCAGAATCAGAGCCCAAACAGGAATGGCGATACCGGCGAACAGCGCCGCGCTCAGGAAGAACGGGCGGAATCCGTAGGATAGGAATGCGGGGCCCTGGTAGTCGGGTGGTTCCATTGATCGATGAACGATATTCCCTTGGAGTCAGTCGTGAACGAGGAGAATCTTACTGCCGGCTTCCTATGATGTCGACAGCGATCTCTGCGGTGGGGGAGGAATCCTGGCTGACTACATAGGTGGCCCGTTCCTGGGAATCTGCCGGATGCGGAGTCATCACCGACTCCTGAATGAGATCAGGCGAACGACGGTTGAGGAGCGCGGCTTCCTGCCTGGAGATGGGGCCGAACGGGGCAGGGGAAAGGCGGACGATGACGGTTCCACTGTTTGCGGACAACGGGAGACGCTGCCGCTGTCCTGCCTGGATCTTCATGGAGATGTGGCCGGTCTCTTTCAGCGGCAGCAGCAGTTGTGCGGTGGTTTCTCCCGCGTGCTGCCAGACTTGTATGTACCCGTCCCGATTGGTTTCTAACGTGATGTGTACGGGCGTTGAACTCGAAGTCGCCGTTGCCGCATCGACTTCCTGTTCCTGCCCGTCGGGAGTTCGGATCACAAAACTGTAACGGAGTCCGAGGGGCTTGCCGGGTGTTACAGGGCCGGCAGCTTTGCTGAGCTGGGAGAGCTCGTCGAGTTTTTGCTTGAAAGGGCTTGCCTGTGGCTCTGCTTCGGCCAGGGGTTTCATGGCGCGTTCCGGGGCCTGGGCCACTCTCCCGGTCTCGTGGCCATAGAACAACCCACGTGCGCTCACGGTTGAGAGACCAGCTTCCGGCAAGGATGCTCCGGCCGTTGTCTGCGCCGTCTTGGTCTCAGGCATGGCCGCTGCCGGTGGTGAACCGGCGGCAAGCGGACGCTCGGTTATTGCAGCAACTTCCTCTGAAGCCTTTCCCATTGCGGAAGGCGGTATTGGTGCCTGTTTCCGATTTTCTTCCTGTTTGTTCTTCGGCGCATCATCGCGAAGGGTATCAGCCGGAGAGTCTTTCTTGACGGCGGTCGCGGAGAGTCCCTGATTCACCCGGGCTTTTGCCGTTGACTCAGCCGGTTGGTGGACTGACGGTTCTGTCGCTGCTGGCGACCTAGATGGCGTTGCCTCGGTCGCGGCTGAGCGGGCGGCTTGCTGCACACTGTCCTGATAGACCTTGGTGCCGAGGACGACCGCGAAGGCGGCGGTGGCCAGTCCGCCTGCCAGCACGAGATTGGACGGCCGCCGGAACCAGTCCAGCCAGGATGCCGTGCTGCCGCCGGTCGCAGGGCTCGTCTTGTTTAAGACATGGAGCAAACGACGCCGCACGTCGGGATCGGTCAATAGTTCCTTCAACGCCTGCTCGTCGGCCAGGGCATCGAAGAGTTGCTGGTCCTGGAGCGCGGCCTGGTATAGGCGTTGTTTCTCCTCCGGCGTCAGCGTATCCGCCGCGAAACCACCGAGGAGTTGTTCGAGTTCGTGTTCGGCCATTGTTTATTCCCAGCTGCTGCCCATTGATGCCAGGAGCTGCTTGCGGCATCGAAGATCCCATGTGTAGATCGTGTTTACGGAGTTCTGTCCCATCAGCTTTTGAATCTCAGGAAAGCTCTTCCCCTCCAATTTCCACTTGAAGAGTTCGCGGCAGCGCTCGCCGAGTTTGGCGATCGCGGCGATCAACCGGTCCACGCGCTGTTGTTGATCCAACTGTGTGGCCGGATCAGCGCCGGGATCGGCCAGCGGGAGTTCATCAACCGACTCCTGATTATACTCGCCTCGCCGGAAGGTCTTGCGGTGAGCGTCGAGCATCTTGAACCGCAGGACCTGAAATGCCAACGGAACGAGTTCAGTCAGCTCGGTAACTGTAGGATACTTCTCATGGAGGACCGCCAGCGTCTCCTGAGTCAGATCCTCGGCCTGGTCTCTCGATATCCGTGATGTCGCGAAGGCGAGAATCCTTTCGCGAAGCGCGGCGAGTATCTGATTGCGGTCCATCGGTGCGCCTGACTATCGGATCGATTGAATGGTTGAGTGGGGAAGAATGTCGCCGAGAGAGCGGAAGCCCAGCTTCAGCCCGTTGCACACTTCGACCTGCCGATCGAAGCGGTTTTTGGTCCGCATCATCTTGCGCAACGTGCCGAAGGCGACGCGTCCCCAGGCGGCGATATGAAACACGGAAAGGGGATAGTCTGTACCGAAGAGCAGACGTTCGTGTACCTCCGGGTAGTTGCGCAGGTGCAGGAGCATCCGGAAACGGTTCGGCAGGGTGAGGGCGGAAATGTCGGCATAGAAATTCGGATAGCGCCGCACCAGCTCGCGCAGGGCCGGCAGAAACTTCTCGAAGAGAATCAGTCCGTAGCTGCAGGCATGGGCCGCGATGACCGTAGCGCCTTCGTCGAGCGCGACTCGAAGCCGGTCGGGCTCGCCGACCGACTGGTCTTTGCCGATCAAGCTGAACTCGTAGCCGACATGGCTGAGGAACGGGAGCTTGCGCTCGGCAAGCGCCCGATAGAACAGTTTGTATTTCGGATCGGCCGGGTCGAACTGTTGGGCATTTGGGAGCACCTTGACGAGCGTGGCCCCGGCGTCCGCGCACCGATGCACTTCTTCGACCGCGTCCCGCCGCTGCGGGTTGATGGAGACGCCGGCCAGCAACTCGTTCGGATGGGCCCGGGCGGCCTTGAGCACATAGTCGTTGCTCACGAGCAGATCGGTATGTTCCAGGCTCAGGATGCCGTTGGAGTCGTAATGGCCGTCCATGCCGAGCAAGACCCCCTTCTGCACGTGCGTCGAGGCGCGCAATTCGATGAGCAGATCTTCCAGGTACTTTTCATTGGCTTCACGCGGCCGGTTCACCGCGAGGCCGTGCTTCCAAAACAGGAAGCGAAAGAGCGGGCTCTTGAGCATCTTCGGCGAGATGTAGCAGCCGTTGTCGCCGTCCGGCAGAGCGGCGAGATGCACGTGGCAATCGACCAGCGATTTTGTGATGGTGTTACTCATTGCGTGTCTTTCCCATACTATCCGAAGTCACCGGTTATTCCCATGCAGGTTTGTATCCTTCTTCTGCCAGAGCTTTGATCCCTTGTTCGAGGCTCGTCATAAAACTTGTTCGATCGCCGCTCCAGCCGATGGATTCCCCGATGAAGACATCGCAGAAGAACGGGACGAGGACGGCCTCCCCTTTGGGCAGCGCTTTGCCGAGGCCGTGCAGAAAGATGGGCGCGATGGGAACATCCGGGTGACGTTTGGCGAGATGGGCGATGCCGCTTTTGAAAGTGCCCATCTGCTCGGGATCTCCTCGGGATCCTTCCGGAAAGAGAATCAGGATGTCTCCGTTCTGTAAGGCTTCAGCGCAAGCGGCTAACGGGTCCTGGTGCCGGTCGATGATCTCACGCTCAAGCGGAATAATGTGCATGATGTTCAAGGCAAACCACGCGAGGATGCGGTTGCGAAGAAAATAGTCTTTTGCCGCTACTGGCCGAAGGCGCGGCAAGAGCGGCCATGGAAGGAGCGTCATCAAGACTAAGGTATCCAGGTGGCTGTTGTGATTTGAAACGACGATAGCCGGTCCCTTGATGGGGATCCGTTCACGATGACGGATATTGAGGCCCAGCACCACCAGGACCACCGGGCGAACGATCAAAAGGAAAAACAGCTGCTGGAACACGAGAGTCCTCAATAGTGGAGATAGTAGACAAAATGAAAGAGCAGCGGGGCGGCATAGGTCAGGCTGTCGATTCGATCGAGGATGCCGCCATGGCCGGGCAGCAAGCTGCCGCTGTCTTTGACGCCGATGTCACGCTTCAACGCTGAGATAGTCACGTCGCCGATGAACCCGCCTAACGCGATCAGGAGTCCTGCTCCGACAGATTCGACGAGCGTCAGGGGGGTAAGATGGGGAGCCAGGACCATCGCCAAGGCAGTGGTCGTTCCCACTCCGCCAAGAAACCCTTCCCAGGTCTTGTTGGGGCTGACCTTCGGGATGATCTTATGGCGTCCGGTGAGCTTCCCCCAGACGTATTGGGCGACGTCGTTGAACTGCGTCAGAAAGATTAGATACAGGACCAGTCCGGCGCCTCCGCCTGCCGGATTTCTTGCTCCGTCCAAGACCAGGAAGAAGGCCGCATGGCTGAGGCTGAAGACCATCGTCATGAGGCCCCAGTGCAGCGTGCCGGCCGCCCGGAGAAACTCCTTGGTTTCACCGATGATGACCATCCTCATGGGAAGCAGGAGGAAGAGATACACGGGGATGAAGATGATGAACATGCCGTACCATTGCTCGTGAACCCAGTAGTACTGGAAGGGAATGGCGGCATAGGCCCAGAACAGCACGCGGCGATCCGCGCGTCTGGTGGGGATGAGAGACAGGTATTCTTTCAGCGCGAGAAAACTGACAAAGGCGAAAAAGAGGATGGACGCCGTCCGGCTGAGGAGGATGGCGCCGGAGAAAATCCCGATCATGATCCACCAGGACCGGATCCGCTGGATCAACTCCGTATAGTTTTTGTCCGGATGCAGCCGTTTCAGCAGCGCGGCGATGAGCGACGCGACCACCAGAATGCCGAAGACTCCGCCTAGCGCCGTCAGGACCGATGGCGTGATATGCGACAGCATCAGTGCGAGCCCTCTCGTAACGCCAGTCTGATTCGGTTGTAGATCGTGAAGAGCGAGAGCAGCAGCATGATGGACAGCGCGGCGGGGACCCAGGCTCCTTCTGCCACGCCAAGTCCCAGCAGGAGGGCGATCAGTCCGAATGTAACGGCGCGATCGCTCTTACCCATCGGGCCGGCATAATTGCGGGACGCGCCGATCTGAATCGCCACCACGCCGGCCATCTCCACCATTACAGCCAGGATGACCAGACCTACTACCAGCCAGAGATTGAAGGCCGGGACCAGCGCCAGCGGCAGGTAGAGTGCGGTGTCGGACACCACGTCGCCCAATTCATTCAAGACGGCCCCGAGCCGCGTTTTCATGTCGTGCTCGCGCGCGAGCATGCCGTCGATAGCGTTCAAGGCCATGCGGATGAATAACGTTCCCGGGAGCAGCAGAAGCAGTGAGGGCTGGTCGGGATGCGCGGCCATCACGCCACCGACAATGCAGGATAGTGCCAGGGCTGTCAGGGTGACGTGATTCGCGGTCACGTGCGCCGCAGCCAGCGCACGAGTGAGGGGGCGCAGAACATTCTGAAAGGCGGGTTTGAGTTGGTAGATACTTGCCATTGAGATCTGAGTATTTCTACAAGTATGTATCAGCGTAGCATGTCGTTTCGGAAAGCCAAATCAAATCCAGCTTGCTCAATAGACACCGTGCAATCTTGACGAATGGGCTGCTCTATCGCCTGCGGATCAGCAGGTGCCCTAACCAGACCAATCCGACCATGCAGCCGGCTGTGAGGGCGACCACAGAACCTGGAATCGTTGCCGCTTCGACTGGTACGGGTGCAACACGCAGTTCAGCTGGAAACGGGCGCGGCGGCACTGCGATGGTTTTCCATTGCGATCGATCGGATGGAACTCGCTGTTGATATTCGTCCAGTGAGGCGACCGCATAGGTGCCCATCGCGCGGCTGGAGGGAATCTGAGGGATGTGGATGTAGAGTACGGCCTCGACATCTTCGCGCAGCCATTGTTCGAACGGCGTCAGTACTCGCTGCGGGTCTGTCTGTTGAAGCAGATGCAGGGTGTCGTTTCCGATTGCTTCGAAGGTCATGCGCGGCAACAGTCGGGTGAGTTCCTCTGAAAAATACCGATAGACTTTCAGGCCGCTGTCCAGGCTCCGATCAGAGGCTGCCATGTAGACATAGCCGGCCGTCGCCTTCAGCCGGTTGCTGGGGCCTTGCAGGGGAATCTGCCAGCCGAGCGTACGCAGTTGGTCTATGCTGAATCCTGCGCAGTTGAGCAGCGAGTGATCGTAATCCAATTCGTGCCGGTAGAAGCGGCGAAACACGTCTTGGATGGCGACTTGATAGGCAGCCGGGATACGGTCCTGCTTCAGGACCAGCGCGAGGAGCGCGCTCGGCCGATAGTAGGATTGCCCGCTGTTGAGGTCCATGAGGTAGTTATCCATCGGGACCATCGCGGGGAGAATCCCTTTTTCACTGACCACGTCCGCGTCGTAGAAATTGTTCACGATCCAGTCGGCCCATTCGCCATGCGGACCGACGCGTCCCGTGACGATGCCGAAATGTCCGCCGTGTGCCTCGTCGTCATCGCCTTGCGCGCCGTTCAGGATCGCCGCGAGCACCGGTTTCCCGGCCCATGATGCAACGGCGTTTCCCCACAAACGGTGGGTCGTGATGCTGTCGCCGGGAAGCCGGTCTGCGTTTTCCATAAGATGCGAGATCGTTCGATCTTCTGCATCGATTGTGCGTGCATGCTCGGGCGTCAGCAGAAAGTCTTCCGGCCAGATGGTACGGGCTTCGAACAACGGTCCTTCTGCCGTCAAGACAGTGCGACCGCGCAGCCGCAAGGGGTGTGAGCTGAAGAACTGTGCCGTGGCCTCATTGTAGTACGACCGATTGGTCGGGAGTTTCGGCGTCAGTCGAAAGGGACGGCGTCCGCTACCTGGGATGTCCAGATAGGTGTGGTTTGTTGAGAGTGTAGCTTGCGTGATCAATTCAGGTGAGCCGAGCCACGCGAGAAAGGGCAGTTTCGCGGTGGAGTGTTGGCCTTCCTGTGCGGCGGGAATCGCAATCGTCTCATCGGTAAAGTACCACAGAGCTTGCGGCGGTGCGGGGCAGTCGGTGCAGCGGCCGGTTGTGACGGTGAAGGCTGTTCCATCAAAGAGCCCGAGCGGTTCATGCTGTAGAGGGGATTGGCCTATCTGCCCTTGTGTTGCGGGCGTTGTACTCGCAGGCTCTGGTGTGGCCATGGCAGGGGCTTGGCTAAACAGGAACGTTGCCATGATCAGGAGGCAGGCAATTTTGGTTGTTCTGGAGCGAGCCGGTGCGCTTGAGCCGATGTGTGAGCCGGGCTGAGTACGAAGCTGTCGATCATGCATTGGGGCGAGCGCCAGTTGCGCTGTGGTCGCGCCGATCAGGGCCATGAACATGTCCCACTGCGTGTCCCATTCGTCGCCTTGGGTGGCGAGAAAAGTTGTGGCGGATTGGTTGAATACGAATGCGGTGGCGCCTTCCAAGAGTTCATAGAGGGCGCTGAACCCGAGGCAGGTTGAGCAGACTAGGAAGAAGAGCCAGCCTCCTCGTTGCAGCGGGGACGTCCGCAGGAGGAGTTCGCGCATCACGATGGCGGGCACAAAACCCTGTGCCAGGTGTCCGAGACGATCGTAGTAATTGCGCGTGAGCCCGAAGGCGTCTTGTACCCATCGGCCCAGGGGAACTTCGGCATAGGTGTAATAGGCGCCGATCATGAGAATGATCGCGTGCCCGGCCATCAGTCGATACGCCAACGGTGTGAGCGGGAACCGTTCATGAGTACGGATCAGAATCGGAATCCCGATCAACACGGGGAAGACCTCCAGTAGCCAGACGCCGTGATGTTTCGGGTTGAGACCTGAAAGGATCAGGGCCATCACGACGAGCATGAGGAGCACGCGCCGTTCCGTGAGAAGGGACGTCATCCGTGGGTGCTACCCGCGGCCAATCGCTCCATTGCAATGCGCTTGACCCCGCGAAGATCCAACTTGCCGGTGCCGAGGATCGGCAGCGCGTCCACTTGTACGAACTGATTGCGCGCGGGGAGAAAGAGGTTCGGCAGTCCGCTTGCGGCGAGCTTTTCAAGGATCTCCGGGAGGCCGGCTTCGTCGATGGTGTAGAGCACGGCGAGGCGTTCGCCCTTTTTCTCGTCCGGGAGGCCGGTCACGGCGAAGACTTGCATGTCGGCGCCGGCCGCCTGCTGCAGGGCCTCTTCGACTTTGCCGTGGGGCACCATCTCGCCGCCGATTTTGGAAAAGCGGGAGAGCCGGTCGGTGATCGTGAGGAAGCCGTCATCGTCCAGGGTCGCAATGTCGCCGGTGATGTACCAGCCGTCCTTCATCGCCTTGGCCGTGAGGTCTTCCCTGCCGAGATAGCCGCTCATCACGTTCGGGCCTTTGACCAGCAACATGCCGGATTGGCCCGGCGGCAGAATGGCCCAGGTCTCCGGATCGACGATGCGCACCGACACACCGGGGAACGGCTGGCCGACGGTGCCACGGCGCGAGGCGACTTGATAGAAGCCGGAGGCGCGGAAGTCCGGGCAATTGGACGAAATGACCGGGGCGCATTCCGTCACGCCGTAGCCTTCCACTGGAACGATTCCAAACTTGTCTTGGAACGCTTGTACGAGGCGAAGCGGGAGTTTTTCAGCGCCCGTGAGCACGACACGCAGGTAACTGAACTGTTCCGGCGTGCAGCGGCGCAGATAGAGTTGCAAGAAGGTCGGGGTCACGACCAGCAGGGAGATGCGGTATTTGCTGCAGAGCTCGCCGATCGCGCCGACATCCAGTGGTGAGGGGTGAAAGACGATGCCGGCGTTATGGCGTGCGTAGAACCAGAGCAGCATGTAGCCGAAGGAATGGAAGAAGGGCAGAATGCCCAAAGCACGATCGGCTTTGCTGATGTGGATGACCTGTCCGGCTCCCTCGACGTTTGAGTTGATAGCGAAGTGTGAGAGCATCACGCCTTTCGGTTCGCCGGTGCTGCCGCTGCTGAAGATGATCGTGGCCAGGTCGTCCAGGCTGATCGGGGCGGTGCGACCGCAGGCCCGCTCTAACAATCCGATCGGCGCAAAGAGGCCAAGGAACAAGGCGACAAGTTTTGCACTGCCGGAAATCGTCTTGGCGATATCCTCCAGATACAAGATGGTGACGCCGTCGGGAATTTCCAATTTGGCTTTCTCGATAAACAGCCGGCTGGTCAGTAGCGTCTTCAGGCCGGCCTGGGCGACAGCCGCCTCCAGTCCAGTTCGGCCGACGGTGTAATTCAAATTGACGCTGGTCTTTCCGGTCAGTGCGGCGGCGACATTGAGCAGCGCGCCGGGGACACTGGGCGGCAACAGCAGCCCGACGTAGCGTTGGCCGACCCAATGCGGTTTCATCGCGCGCGCCAGAGTAATGGTGCCGAGCAAGGCTTTGAGTCCGGTGATTGATGGGCGTGTGGCGTCCGCCATGGCAAAGGTGAGGGGATGCCGGCGCCAGGCTGAGATGACGGGGCGATGGATCGGCTGCTGGTCGGCTTTGCGCAATCTCCAGGCGGCTTCGCCCAGCTCGCGCACGAGTCGGCGGAGTTCATGTGCCGGGGTCTCAGCCGGTTGCGGCGCGCCGAAGGAAACCGTCACCGGATAGGGAATCTGTTCAGGAAGCTTCCAGATGAAACGGCCTTTCACGAAGCTGAACATGCTGCCCCAGACGCGATCCAGATGGACCGGAATGATCGGGACCGTGCGGCCTTTCACGATGCGTTCGAAGCCACGGCGGAATGGCAAGAGTGTGCCGGTTCTGGTGATTTGCCCTTCCGGGAAGATGCAGACGATCTCGCCGTCGTCGAGGGCCTGACCCGCGCTGCGCAGCGCGCGCAGGATGATCCGCGGTCCACCCGACGAGGAAATCGGGATGACCCGCATGATGTTCATCAACCACTTGAATAACGGATGGGTCGCGTAGGCGGCATCGACCACGAAGCGGACAGGTCGGTCGAGGCTGGCAATGAGGAGGAAACCGTCGACCAGCGACATGTGGTTCGGCACCAACAGCGACCCGCCGGTCTGCGGTACATTGGCCGGTCCGATAATTCGCACCCGATAGAGCGTTTTGGTCAGGAGAATGAGAACGAGACGGACGAACGCGCTGGGGACCAGCCAGAGGGCCCACAGCGTGCCGACGAAGGTGGCCGCCGCCGCCGCGAGCAGAATGCCGGTGGTGGAGAGGCCGAGTAAGGCAAAGACGCCGCCGCTGAGCGATCCCATGAGCACGCCACTATATGTGCACGTGTTCGAGAGGGCAATAATGCTGCCCCGCCGGTCGGCGGGGGCATGCCATTGGATCAGGGCGTTCACGGGCACGACGAAGAGTCCGCAGGACAAGCCGAGCCCTGCCATCAAGGTGAGTGTCCCGTAGAGTCCGGGGCCCAAGAGCCCCAGCAGCAGGAGAAACATGCAGATTCCGAAGGCACCCATCGGAATCAATCCGTATTCGACCCGCTCACCGGAAAGTTTCCCTGCGAGTATCGCGCCGGCACCGATGCCGATCGATAGGAGTGCGAGGGGGAGGCCGGAGAGCGAGTCCGAGAGATGCAGCGCCGTCTTGGCGTAGACCAGCATATCCTGGCCGACCAGGCTCGCGATCGTCCAGAAGAAGGCGGAGCCGAGAATGGCGAGGAGAAGTGTCCGGTTGGAGCGGACGGCCTGAACGGCTTTTCCCAGAGTGGAGCCGAGACCTCCCTCCGTACGGGCCACAGGAACGGCCGGGACGGTCAGTGATGCGCCGAAGCCGATGAGTGAGAGCAGCGTGAGTGCCAGCGGAGCCAGCCAGGTGGATGAGCCCACGCCATCCAGCAGCATCCCACCGATGGCGGTGCCGCCAAGAATTGCGAGGAAGGTGTTTAATTCAAGAATGCCGTTGCCCTGGGTGAGCCGGTCATGCGGCAAAATTTCCGGCAAGATGCCGTATTTCGCCGGACTGAAGAGGGCACTGTGGACGCCCAAGCAGCCAAGGACGATCAGAGGCAGGATGCCTCCGGCCGGATCAACGAAGAGCGCGACTGTTCCGGCGGCCATGAGGCCGACCTCGACGGCTTTCATGGATACGATGATCGTACGCTTACTGACGCGATCCGCCACCACGCCGGCTACCAGCGAGATCAGCATGAGCGGCAATGTGAAGACGACGAAGGTCAGAGTCGTTTGGGATTGAGAGGCCGATTCCAGATCCGCGCCTGGTGCCATATTCCCCGCGACCTGGCGAATGCCGAGCAACGCCACCATGAGCTTCCAGGCGTTGTCGTTAAAGGCGCCGAAAAACTGTGCGATCAAAAGACCGCGAAGCGGATGCGACTGTGGTGTGGTCATGCGAAGTGCCTGGGTGAAGTGCAAATGTTCGCATAACTATGGGGCAAGCTCATGCGGAGGTCAAAGAAAACGTCGCTTGGAGCGAAGGAATGCGGGTATTTCATCGGTCGCAGGGGACTGCTTCCGGTTATCTCGTTCCGGCGGTTACGAAGGAGGCGGGAGGTTTGTCGGGAGTCCTTCCAATTCCATAATCCGCAACGCGTTGGTCGTCGGGCAGGGACCTGGGCGAAGCTGATAGTCAAACTGTAGTGTGCCGGCCGCGACAGTTTCTTGAAAGTGACAATTGGTAAGTCCGGGAATCGATTGGTCAAGATCGGCAAGCTCCAGATCGTGGGTCGTGACCAAGCCGTAGCCGTTGCCTGCTGCCAGCGCCCGCACATAGGCGCGACTGCCGATCAGCCGTTCCCGGTTGTTAGTGCCTTTGAAAATCTCGTCGATCAGGAAGAGCACCGGTGGGGTCTCTCGATTCTCTGTTGCCTGAAGAATCGACTTCAATCGTTTCACTTCCGCATAGAAGAACGACAAGCCCGCATCCAGGGAGTCGTCGACGCGAATGCAGCAAGCAAGGCGGCTCCAGGTCCATGCGAAGGTCTGTGCGCAGACCGGCGCACCGGCTTGCGCGAGGCAGAGGTTGATGCCGACTGTCCGGAGGAAGGTGCTTTTGCCCGACATGTTTGAACCGGTGACCAGATAGATGGCCCCGCGGCCGGCGAAGGAGATGTCATTGGTGACACGGTGCTGCGATGGGATGAGCGGATGGCCGAGTCCTGTGGCGGTCAGCGCTTCGGTACGGTCGGGTGTCGGCCAGGCATACGCCGGGTGCAGGTACGCGAAGGTGGCCAGCGCTGAGGCGGCTTCCACTTCGGCGAGACAATCCAGCCACAGTGGGAGCAGGTTCTGAATCCGATGTTGGAATTGTTGTAGGCGGAAGGTAAAGAACAGATCCCAGGGGCAGAGTGCATTGAACACCAGGTGAACCAGCGGATGGGCTTTGACGCTGACGCCATGGAGCACCCATGCCAGGCGCCGGATCAATGCCGATGGGACCTTATCCGTTTCTATGAGTGCGCGGCAGGTTGCGGCGAGTGCAGATCCCGATTTCCGGGCGCGCCGCTCCAGGAACTGTAAGAGAGTTCCCAGTTTCTCGACTTCGTGATGCAGGCCTATGGCATGTTCAAGCAATTCCTCCCCCTGATCGGTCTGAAAAAAGATCACCGCATAGAGGCCGAAGGATATCATCCAATAGGCCGGCAAGAGATTGAGCAGCGCGCCAAGACCCAGGATCAGTGTGGTGACAGCGAGCACGGTCTGGATCGGAAGGACGATGTGGAGATAGGGGAGATGCAGATGGTGCTGCAGAATAGCCGTGATGCGTTGTCCGTTGATTTCTGCCTCGCCCGTCAGTCGGGCTTGGACGTTCAGCCGATCCCGGAAGCCTGTCAGTCGAGTCAGTTCTCTGACCAGCTGTTGCCTGGTTTGCCAGATTTGTTCGGTCGGTGGTTGGGTTAACAACCATGACGCGAGTCGTTCGTGCCCTTGCGTGGAGGTGGCAGTATCGAGGAGATGGAGGAGCGAGTGCGGCCCGATCAGGTCGAGGTCGCGCGCATAGAGATGGGCATCGGCGGTGACGGGAGGGCAGGGGGGAAGCGCCTGCCATTCATGGCGAAGCCGGGCGAGGTGTTGGCGCTTGATCCCGGACCACAGCGTGAGCCGATGAATCCGGTGTTCGAGCCTGTTATGATACGCGGCGATCGTGAGAAATCCGAGGAAGAACAACAGGAGCGACCAGTTGCCGGCGTCGTAGCGTCCCAGCCGGTAGAGAGTCACTGTGATGAACAGTCCGATCAAAAACAGGACGCCTCGCCATCGGGAGAATTGTGTGCTGGCTTGTGTACCACGCCGGTGCAGGCGCTCGCCCCGTTGTCGTAGACGGGTGAGCGTGTGTTCGCGTTTGGTGGTGTGGCCGGACTTCACGATGAGATCGACCATACTGGGAAGGGCTCGTGCTCGTCAATGAATTGTGAGAGAGAAACGATGACGCAGGAATGGGTCGATGTCAGTATCCACAGCGCAGTTGATCCTGGAGAATTGCTCGGGTTATTGGGCGATCCTCATGTGCGGGGCGCATGGGAGGATCAAGGGGTGACCCATCTCTATTGGTCTCGCGATCATTGGAGTGGAGACCAGTTGGGCCAGGTTCGCGCGGCGCTCGATCAACTCGATCCCTCCGGGCAAAGCAGCGGGGCTGTCCATGTCGGGGACCTGCCCCACCAGGATTGGAACCGTCAGTGGGCGCAGTCGGTCAAGCCGCTCCGGGTCGGGCGCCGGTTGGTGATTCGGCCCAGTTGGGAGTCTGCGTCATTGCTGGACGGCGATCTCGACATTATCCTCGATCCCAAACAGGCCTTCGGCACGGGACATCACGCGACCACCCGCATGTTGCTGGAGTGGCTGGAGGAACTGATTCACGGCGGTGAAACGGTGCTTGATGTCGGGTCCGGCAGCGGCATTCTGGCGATGGCGGCCTTGAGGCTGGGTGCGCGGTCGGCCGCCGGTGTTGAAATTGATCCTGTGGCGGTGGATTGTGCCCGGGAGTGTGCGAGCCAGAATGCGTTCGGTGCGGAGTTGGAACTCATCTGCGGGACGCTGTCCGACGTGGCCGCGGGTATGAGGCCGGATCTGGTGGTCGCGAACATCGATCGACAGACGCTCTTGCTGCTGGCCGATGAGTTGGCTGCTTATGGCGTGGCCGGTTCCCGACTCTTTTTTTCAGGTCTGCTGGTTGAGCAGGTGGAAGAGGTTATGACACGGTATGCCGCTTCGGGACTGTATCCGGTCCATCGGCGGGAGCAGGAGGGCTGGGTGGCGCTTGAACTCGGTCGATCTGAGCCGTGTGAAGGGCAGGAATAGATTATGAACCGAGGACGACCGCCCTATCCCCATATCCATCAGATCAGCGTCTCGGACGGCGGGGTACCGAAAAAACCGGTGCTGGAGGCGCGTGTGACTCTGCAGGGTGTTGAAGGAGATCGCCAGCGCAACGTGAAAGTTCACGGCGGTCCTGATCGCGCGGTCTGTTTGTATTCGTTGGATGTGATCGAGCAATTACAGCAAGCGGGCCATTCCATCGAGCCGGGGTTCTCCGGAGAGAATCTGACGCTGGCGGGACTGGACTGGGGGCTTGTGCAACAGGGTGTACGGCTCACCGTCGGGCTGGATGTCGAATTGGAAGTGATGAGCTATACATCGCCATGTAGCCACAATGCCCGATGGTTCCACGACGGGGACTATCAGCGCATCTCGCAGAGAAAGCATCCGGGCTGGAGCCGGGTCTATGCCAAGGTGCTGAAGGAGGGTGTTGTTCGGCCGGGCGATCAGGTGAACGTTCAGGCGAAGGCCGACCGATCCAAGGGGTGAGCATATGGCGTCACGTATTCTTGAACCGGAATTGATGGATGATCCTCTGCAGGCCAAGGCCTATGCCGAGGCGGATTTCTCCGCGGAGAATCAACGGTTCGTCGAGTTGTTCCGGGAGTATTTCCCGGATTTTTCCCAGGGCCATGTGTTTGATTTGGGCTGCGGACCCGGCGATATTCCAGTGCGCCTGGCGCGTGCTCTTCCGGATTGTCGCATTACGGGGATTGATGCGTCGCGGCCGATGATTGAGTTGGCCGAGCAGGCTGTTTGCCGGGCCGGGCTGTCTGATCGGGTGGCGGTACGTTGCGAGCGCTTCCAGGATCTTGCCGGGGCCAATCAGGCTGATGCGGCCGTCTCCAATAGCCTGCTCCATCACCTGCCTAATCCGTTACAGTTCTGGCATAAGTTGAGGCTCTTTGTGAAGCCGGGCTCGCCGGTGCTGGTCATGGATCTGTTGCGGCCGGAGTCGCCCGAGGCGGCTCAAGCCATTGTGGATCAGTATGCGAAGGGAGCTCCCGATATTCTGCGCCGCGATTTCTACAATTCACTGCTCGCGGCATTTACGGAAGATGAAATTGGTGCCCAACTCGCACAGATGAATCTGACTCGATTGCTCATCGATGTGCCGGATGATCGGCATTGGGTGGTCGGCGGAATCATCTACTAATAGGATGCTGAAAAAGGCCTTCGTCTCACCCTCCCAACCCCGGCGCGCCGAGACG
>JABFSU010000069.1 GCA_013140455.1 Nitrospira sp.
CCGTTTCCGTAGACGCTATCCAGATCGAAAGCCGCTGTGCGGAAATTCGTCGTTCGCCGAGGATCGGTCCGTTCCATCAAAGGAGATCGGGGATCGAGCGTGAGATAGTGATCGATAAACTGGCCAAGAAACGTCACCCCTGCCGTCATCGTGGGGTTATCCGGGTTATTGGGGCTATGGACGGCGGGGTTGAGGATGGATTGAATCGGGTCGGTGAGGAGATCCATGGCATCGATCGGTCCACCCAGGGTTCCAAGCCGCTTGGCCTGCTCGCGCATCTCGTCGGTTGCCGGTGCGAAGGGGTTCAGGCCAGGAAACATCCTGGTAAAGGTATTCTCTGAGGATCGTGTCCGTTCCTGCGCTGATGCCGCGACTGGCAGTATTGCTACCATTGCCGCACAACAGAGTATCTGCATGGCGCTTAGCGGAGTCCATGCCGGCCTTTTTTGTACCATTCCCATCTCCTTCGTTTAGTTAAAGCCATCAAATACGACCAACAAGTAAAGAGAAGTGCAATCTGCATTCCTCAAGCGCACAGCGTTAGATCAATTATTGGGTAAAGTTAGCTAGAGGAATTTCATGTGTGTACTGCAAAGGCAATGAAGAGCAAGTCGTTGAAAGTTAGTCATATGTGCCGATGACAATGCGACGACCATTTTATCCGCAGAGGAGAATAGAGTGCTTCGAGACACCTTCGGGGATGTGAAGGTTGGATCCATTGTATGCATTCGCCTCTCTCCGTGTCGGTCGTCATCAGAAAGTAAGGCGGGAGCCTCAGGAGGACTGAGGGCCCCCGCCTCAAAGAGGCGGGATGCTACGAATCGCGCCTCTTTATTGGTGAAGGATATGTCAAGAAAGGTGTGGTCACCCTATCTCAACGATGTCGTCACTTGAGCTCGAAGAGCAGTAGTGCCAGCAACGGCGGCAGCATTCCGGCGGCGATCAGCCATTTCCCTCTGCGCGCCATTCCATACTTGCCCTTCAAAAGGAACAATCCTGTAAAGCTGAGTATGATCAAGATCAGCGCAAAGACGTCCGCTGCCCATTTCCAGCCTTTGAGACGATTCAAGTGCAAAGCGTTGACCTGATATAAGACCGGTCTTCGTGAGACCTTCTCATATGTGCCATGTCCAGTTGCGAAGTGCAGATGAAGCGACGCGTTGTCATAATAGATCTTGACTTGATCTGGAGTTGGGAAGTCGTAGACTTTGTAGTCCTCTTCCTGGACCAGGTTTCCGAACTCTGCGATCCGCTCTTTTGTGATTTCCTCTTTCGTAAAGGGGTGAGGCAGCGAGATCGGTTGTTTCGAAATGACAAAGTCGGGATTCCAATCGCCGATGTGATTAAGGGCTATACCTGACAGGCAATAGGCCAGAATAAGCGAGGCGCAGGCGTACCCGATATCCCTGTGCGCGGCCATGTTGAAGCGCGTGATGGCGTCCCCTTCCGGCCAGCGGAGCCTGGTTTTCATCCATTTCAGCATCAGTTCACTCTTGATACTTGCGGTTGAATCTTTCGCACATACTCGTCGGTGACGGAGACCACCCATCGCTCGATGTTCAGATCGGGCAGAATGGAATCCGGTTTATATTGGACACGATTCTTGCTGTCGGGTACCTTGGCGATCCCATCGCCGATAATCTTGATTTGAAACATTTCGTCGTGGGCGACCAGCACGGGGATGACGAGGGCCGTGCCTGAAGTCTTGAGAACCTCGTTGATGGCTGCGGTCGTCTCTTCCGGCTTATAGTTCGCGATATGGCCGCACCAGCCGTATGAATACCCCGCAATCCCGGTGTGCCGCCTGACGTACTCTGCCGCTTTGTCGAACAGATCGACCCATTCCTTATCGTATGTCTCGTCGCCATATCCGATCAGCACGAGGCCTTCATTGGCCGGATTGTGTGAGAGGGCCGTCACTCGCCTGAGGAGATTTTTCTGAAGGATGTCCGTAAAGTCGAGCGGCGGGGTGATGTGGGGTTTTGCCTTCGGAGAGTATCGCTGAATATTCTCGATCTTGAGTTGTTGCATGGAATGCGGATCTTCTTTCAGCCCCACAATGGTCGGAATGTCGTCAAAGGTATGGGGGCTGACGGTGAGGAAGACCGGCACAATGATGACGTCGGTAAAGCCCTCTTGGTCGAATTCTTTCATGCGGGTGGCAATTGAGGGCTCCGTGTATTCCATGAAGGCGGTTTTAAGACCCTTGACGCTCGCGTGAGCCAGAATCGGCGCCGTGACTCGCGCTTCAAGATTTAAGAGAGATTGGCGCCAAGTCACGGACCGGGAGCCGTGATTGACCAGTAATACCCCTATTTTTGTATCTGCATGGAACTCGGCGGTCCTTCCGGGGGTCTCCGACAGACACAGTGTTGCGAGCGCGACAAGCATTGCGAGCATCTTGAATTTCATCTGTACCTCCGTTGTGAGTGAGGTTTCTGAACAAGAGACCGGTTCGATGTCCGGTATTACAGCGTCATCCGCATGCCGACGTAGTAGAGATGCTGTCCTTCCGGAGGCGCGACGCCTCCGACTTGCACCCGCGACTCCGTGATATTGTCGGCACCGACATAGAACTCCATCCCATTAGCCAACGTTTTGGCCAGCCGCATATCGAGTTGAACATTCGCCGGAGCGAGTTCATTTTGGTCGCGGTCGATGCGTCCGTTTCCATTGGCGTCCGTGAATCCGAACGAAGAGAAGTAACGAAGCCTGGTCGTGAAGGTCCATCCGTCATACTCGATGTTGGCGCGGGTTTTCCAAGTATGGCGCGATCGGCCGAATAGATATTGGTCCGTGGTTTGGTCTCGCGCATCGACATACATGTATCCGGTTTCAAGGTAGAGCCACGTGAGGGGCCTGATTCCCCCCTCGAGTTCGAAGCCTTGGCTCCGCGTGACAGCGGTGTTGAACGGCTTTTGGCAGAAATTTTGTGTGACGCCAAGACTGGCTGCTTCAGCCGCCGAGCAGGTGCCGTTGACGAATTGGATCAGATTGTTCACGTCATGTCTGAAGACCGAGGCGCCGATCTTGGCGCGTTCAAAGTAGTATTCGACATTGGCGGTATAGCTTGTCGATTTCTCAGGCGCGAGATTGGGATTGCCGACAATTCCGAAGAACCCGCCTTCGACGAAGGAGGCGCCAAGTTCAGATAAACCAGGGGATCGGAATCCTTTGGTGTAGGAGAAGCGACCCCGGAAGTTTCCAGGTTTGAGGAGCAGCGTTGCTTGCGGGCTCCAGGCTCCTCCTGCTTCGCTGTTCGTGGTATAGCGACTGCCGAGGACGAGATCCATCCATGGCAAGACGGAAATTTCATCCTGGAGCCAGCCGGCCGATTCAGTCAGGCGCTTGACGGCGGAGGAAGATGAGAAGTTCAGCCCTTCGATCGACCGGATATCATGTTCGCCGCCCAATGTCAGCAGGTTGTGTTGATCGAGTTGGCGGGTGTATTGAAATTGCGGTTCCCAGAGCGTCTGGGTGTATTTCGATACCCGGGTTTGCGCGCCGGTTCCCAGCGTATTGGTGCGAGACTCGTTTTGGAAGCTTTGGTAGTGCCCCCACAAGCTCAAGGTCGATATTGCATCTGGACTCCAATCTATACGGGCGACGGTCTGGTTGCGCTCATTGTTACTGGTGGTCTGGCTTCTGGTGGACGCGGCCGTTGCTCCTCCGAGGCTGATGCGATCCTGGTCGCTGTACTTGTTGTAGAGGGAGAACTTTGTCGAGTTTGAGAAGGCATAATCGAAGTTGGCGCTGATATTCTTCGTCGAGTAGCGCGGCTCTCCGTTCGTGACCGGTGTTTCAGGAATATAGTCGACGCCATCGGACTTCGAGACCCCCGCCGCGATGAATCCGCCAAACTTGCCGTCGGCGCTGCGGAATTCCGGTGCGGCAAACGTAGTGACGGTGTTGTAACGACCGTACTGGCCGGTAATGGTGCCGCCCAGAGGTTTCGTGCCTCGCTTGGTGCGGATATTGATGACCCCTCCGATGGCGTCGCTTCCGTACTGCACGGCGGCGGCTCCCTTGACGACCTCGATCGATTCGACATCGGGAGATGCCAGCAAATCTTCGGTAAACTGTCCTCCTTCGGTCGACCCGATCAATTCCTGTCCATTGACGAGAAACAGCGTATGGATGCTTTCGAGTCCCTGGATCTGAAACTGTTGAAAACGTCCTCCTGTCCGGCGAAATTCTATGGCCGGTACGTCTTGCAACACCTGCCGAAGATTGGTTGCGCCGGCCTGCTCGATCATTTTTGATGTAATACGCTCGATCTCGACGGGCGAGTCTTTCTGCGCATGCGGAGTCCAGGTTCCAGTGATGACAATGTCATCGACGTGGAGTCCGCTCTGAGGGGGTGCAACAGGTAGGAGGGCCGGATCAGCAGCCTTCGGAGAAGTATCGGGAACTGATGAAGAAGTTTCCTCGGCTGCCTGCGTATCGAACGGTGTCACCGCGTGCAGGCCTGTGATCGCCAGTATGGCGAGCACGGTCCGTGTAGAGATCAGAAAACCGGCTCTGTTCATATTCATCCAATGCGTCCTTTGCGTTAAGAAGGTGACAGTGTGAGTGCGAAATCGGTGGTCATCGGCAGTCGAAGCGGTCATGGGGTCAACCCGCCTCGCTTGCTGAGGCATCGATCTCCCTAGGGCTGTGCCATGCGTCGTTGTTCAGTGTCGTGTGGAATCAATTCGGCGGTGAGTCGCCGGACACCGTCTTCCAGCCAGCGAGTCAAGACGGGGTCGACTAATCCTTTCTCGTTCATCTCGTAGGTCAACCCTTTCAGCATGGTTTTATAGGGACCGGATCCGTAGAGGCGGTTGGCGATGACGAGCACCCGCCCGTTTTCCCCTCCGGCTTCGATCGCCGCGCGCACTGCAGCGACCGCTTGTTCACGCTCTTTGGGCCAATCCTCTCGGACGGTCAGTGCTTTCACCGCCTTGAGCTTGGCGCAGTGGGGATCCTGCCGAAGCCGATCGATGTTCTGGCTCATGACCGCCAGCCATTTGTCGTTGCCCTCGTCGGTGCCTTCTCCATGTGCGATGAGCAAAACGGTTTCATTTGCGGGATCCGTGCTCATTTCGGCGATGCGTTTGTGGAGAACTTGCGCAATGGCAGGGTTTTGCTCATACCCGCCGAACGTGGAGAAAAGAGCGGCCGTTCTGACTTGAGGAGGGGCCTCAGTCGCATGATCGTGTCCGCCCCCGTGGTCGGACCCAGGTACATCCTCAGCAAGGCCGAGAATGTAGTCCGTGAGCGATTTCATATGATGATCCAAGGCGTACATCCGGACGAAGACAATCCGCCTGATTCCCCGTTGTTCGAGGCGAGAGACGGCGTCCTGAATGATGTGCGGGTCGCCCATTCCATAGGCCATTTCGACGGGGTATTGGGACATGAGCGGTTGGATGGCCGATTCCACCGCGTCGTTCCACGGTTGAGTCGATCCGTGCGGCATGATGACGACCCCCAGCGACGCGGCCGAGAGTGGTGTTTCCCGATTCGCTGTTTTCTTCAACCACAGCAGGACATTCGGATGCGGAAGCAGTTCGTTCGGCTTATACACGACCTGGGTCTGCTTGAATTGACCGCCCAGCCAACTGGTCAGGGACATAGCCGTATCAAACTTGGGGCCGATCGATACCGGTACAAGCAGGGTACGACCTTGTTTGGCGATTTGAGCAAGAAGGCGGGACTTGATGTCTCTATTTTTCTGTTCGGCATTGTCCGCGGCGCGGTCATAGTAAATGACGGTCTCCGTATCGCGAAATTCTTTGTAGCGCTTGACGTATCCGAGCAACTTATCTACATCGGCTTTCAAGGCTATCGCACTGGCTTCATCCATGGCGCCGGTGCCGACGAGGATGAGTCGTTCAGCCGTGGCTTGCTCGCTCAGCGCCTCGACCCGATCGAGTACGATCTGGCCGATGAGGTAGTCGTGAGCCATGGCCGGTGCCCACCGGACGGGCAGTCCTCCGGTGTAGGCGGGTACAAGCGGCTTGATTCGCGTGAGTAACGGGTCAGCATCGGAGAGAAAGAGCGGGATGACCAGGATGTCGGTGGCTCCGGCTTGCTTCAACTCCTGCGCGGCCCGTGAGAGATACACCGCGTATTCACCGTCAACGCCCGTATAGTCACGGCCGACCAATCCAAGCGCAGCCGGATACGATTTCTTAAACTCCTCGACGAGGGTTCGAACTTCTTGATTGCCGAGAAATCCGCGATCCGGAGCGACGACAAGAAAGCCGACTTGCGAGGGCGTTGCGGCATTCGCCGGCGTTCCGCTCGCGCAGAGCATCACGAGTGCGGCGATGACGGACAGTTTGTGTAGGAACATAGAGTGTGTCCTTTCTTCAGCGGTCCAGGTGGTAGAGAACAGGGATATAGACGTCGATATGAGATTGACCGAGCTCATATTGGAGATGGATGGGCGTGGCGCGATGCATGAGGCTGAGCGCGTCTTGATCCAGAGAGACAAAGCCGGAGCTCTCAGCCACGACGGCGCTAAGTAACTGGCCGTCATCTCCTATCGTGGCATGCACGACGACTTTTCCTTCCCATCCCTGCATGGCCGCGAGGCGCGGATAGGCTTGCAGACTTTTGATCTTTCGCTTGAGCAGATCCTTCAGCCAGCCAAAGTCTGATCGAGCGGGGATGGTTCTGGTGATGGGGGGATGTCCCATAGCGATGATCGCATGATGGGCATCAGAGGAGTCTGCTTCACTGGTCTGTGCGGCAACTGAGGAGTTCCCGGATTCAGCGCCGCGTGTTGTGGTGTCTACAGAAGATGAATGGGGCTCTGCCGTGGCTGTGTGATTGCCCTGAGCGGAAGATGGCGCATGTTCAGAATGAGAGGAAGCGCTCCCAGTCGATTCAGTCGATGACGGCGCCTGGGGCTCTCCCTGCGCGACGGGGGATTCTTGATGCGCTATGGTCGATTGCGTCACGTGAGTGAGTGTGGGCTCGATCGACCGTTCAATCACGTGAGGAGAAGGCTGGACAGTAGGAGCAAGGACTTCGTTGGCCACGGGACTGCTTTCAATACGCTGTTCCATGGGTCGAGAGGTGGTGACAGGAGTGGATGTGAGAATTGCGGTGGATGACACGATGTCCCGTTCGATTCGAGTGACGGGGGTGGATTGGATCAGTGGTTGATAGATGGTCGCGGGGGAGCTGTCGGGGGGTGGCTCGGCCACTCGTGATTGTGAGGCCGCGGGTTCGTGATGCGGGCGTGCCGCTGCCGATGCGGCTGGTGTCACGGCGGCGGTGGGGCTTTGGCTGGCAGAATGCGCGTCAGCGATACCCGCAGAGCTTTGGATGACAAGGTCCATGCGGTATGCCGACGGCGGGAACTCAGGAAGGTCGCGGAGAAGCACGGCTGCCGTGGCGACGACAATGGCATGCACGCAGAGGGATACTCCCCAGGCCGACGTGAGCCGGCGAGGCTGATCGATCGAACAGACGAGCGTGGCTGAAAGCGCGTGGCTTGAGGATACGGCTGGCATATGCTCCATAGGTGATAATTATTCTCAAAATCATATATCGCAAACAACGCGGCGATGAACATGTTCGATCTCCTGATAAACATGTTTACTTTCCTGGCGAAAGAAATATGGCTCTGATCGTACGAGGTCTGCCGTGAGGGGTTTCTATCGGCCAGGGGCGCGCAATGCGGCAGCGACAGACAAGCGGGCAGCCCGAATTGCCGGAGGGATTCCTCCGATCATGCTGATGCCCAGTGCAAACCCCATTGTGGACAGCGCGGAGGCGGGAGTCAGTGTCAGGCGGAATGCGAGTTCAGAAAAAGTGCTGAAGTTCATTGTCGAGAGAGTGACAAACTGCAAAGCCGTGCCACCTCCGATGGCCAGCAGCCCGGCCAAGGCCCCGAGCGTCAGGGACTCGAACAATAAGGCCGATAGAATTTGGTGCGGCTGGAATCCCAGTGCCCTCAGCATCCCGATTTCTCTTGTGCGCGAAGCGACGGCTCCGTACATGGTCATAGTGCCTCCCAGGACAGCCCCCACGGCAAAGATGAAGGTGAAGGTGAAGCCCAGGAGGCGAATGAAGGTGGCCATCGTCATCGATTTGTCTCGGTAGTAATCGCGTTCCCGTTTCACCTGCAGCAGGAGCCTGGTATCCGCCGCGATGGCGTCATCTATAGATTGAAACGCCGATGAACTGGATAGACGCAGGGTGAGCGACGAATAGGAGTCCCGTCCATAGGCGGACATGAGCTGGTCGACGTCGCCCCAAATCTCTGACTCGAAGGCCGTTCCCTGTGCCTCCGCGATGCCGACGACGAGCCACTCCCGTTTCCCTATACGCAGATGAGAGCCGATACCGTCGCGAAGAAATCGTGTGGCGATTTGAGCGCCGATGACGATTTCAGTCGTGCCGGGTTGCCAGGGGCGCCCCTGGCTCAGACGAACCTGTGGCCGGAGTATGAAGGCGTCCGGCCGGGTGCCCCGGACCACGACATTTGCAAGGGTATCGGTTCCATTTTTTGCCAGGCTGATCAAGACAACCAATTCGGGAATCGCCAGGGGTTCGCCGCCGGACGTCTGCGCAATGTCGGCGAGCGTGCGCACGATGTGCGCTTGATCGCGATAGATCCCGCTCGCGATCTCCGTGGTCGCGCCTTTCCGCAGCAGCAGCACGTTATCCGGCGAACCGCTTTCGATCAATGCCCGGTTCAATCCATTTCCCAGCATGAGGACCGCCAGCAGGATCAGGCTGACCAGTGCCAATCCCGCGATGGTCAGCGCTGCCGTACTGCTTCGCACCCAGACGTTTCGAAGACTGTAGGCCAAGAGGAGTTTCATGGATCAGGATCCTATCCGGGGTTATGCAAGTCCTCCGCGATCTTGTCGCGCAGGAGTGCAAAAATTGGGAATATCGCCGCACAGACGGCGATGCACAGGGTGATGGACGCGCTCAACAGCAAGGTGCTTGGGTACAGGGTCAGATGTTGAAAAAAGTTTCCCAGTTTGGCAGCAAGGAGCACCCCATAGAAGTGTGAGGCGGGGATCGTGATGGCGATACCCAGGGCCGAGCCTATCCCTGCAATGAGCAGCGCTTCTCCCGTGACCAAACCCGCCAGGTGGCGTGGTCGAAATCCGAGCGTTCGCAGGACGGCCAATTCCTTCGTGCGCTCGCGCACGGCCATCACGAGGGTATTGGCGAGCACCAGCAAGGTGACGCCGTTGAGTATGATCGCCAGAAGCTTCAGTGCGCTGATAATGGCTCCGGACATGGCGACGAAGCCGGCTTGAAACGCTTGCTCGGTTTCCGTTCTGGTCTCCGAGGTGGAATTGGCAAATTCCGCATCCACCAATCGGCTCACGCGTCCGGCGAGGGAGGGATCGGCAATGCGGATGACGTACCAGCCGACCGTGCCGGCCCGGTCCGGGTCACTTTGCTGTCGGCGTTCGTTCATGTAATCCCAGCGCAAGAGCATCCAGGTCTCATCCGTGGCGGCGTCGGCCCCGCGATAGATCCCGCGCACGACGAATTCCCAGTCTCCGGGATAGAGCGTTCCTTTGAGCGCGATGACATCTCCGACTTTCCACCCATAGAGCGCGGCTAGTCGGCGACCGATCAGGCATCCCCGGCGATCACTGAGAAAGGCCTGGCGTTCGTCCGCCGGTATCGACAGTTCGCTATGAAGGTCCAGAAACGACGCCGGTTCGACGGCGAACTGAGGGAAAAATCCCTTGGCGTCCCGGTAGACTCCTCCGAACCAGTTGGCGTAGGTGACCCCGGTCACCCCATCCAGCGAAGCGATACGGTCTCGATAGGCGAGCGGGAGATGAATGGACAGCGACGCGGCATGGCGAGCGATCAGTCTGTTCGGGACCGAGGCCTCGACTCCGGCGTACCAGGCACGAACCGTCGTGACGATGAGGTTGAAGGCGAGGATGACGGTGGCGATGCCGAGCGCTGTCAGCACGACGCGCAGGGGATGCCGCCGAAGATTGCGAACGATCAAGGTCCCAAGCGTCATGAGCTCGCCACCGTGCCTTTGTCGAAGTGGAGGGTCTCTTGAGCATAGTCGGCGGTCCGTGGATCGTGGGTCACCATGAGGATGGTCTTATTGAGTTCCCGATGAAGTTTCGTGAGGAGGGCCATGACGGCTTCGGCTGCGCTTCGGTCAAGATTGCCGGTGGGCTCATCGGCTAATAAGATCGTGGGATCGCTGACGATGGCACGGGCGATCCCGACGCGTTGCTCCTGCCCCCCGGACAACTGGCGGGGATAATGATCGATCCGGTCCTTCAGCCCGACGAGGCCGAGCGCCGCACGGACATGCGTGGCGCGTTCCTGTCGTGTCAGCGTGCTCAGCAGCAGCGGCAGTTCCACGTTTTCCGCTGCGGTTAACACCGGAATGAGATTGTAGAACTGGAACACGAAGCCGATGTGCCGCGCCCGCCATCGGGCGAGATCCGATTCTCCTTGCTGCGAGACGGTAAGACCGGCTGCGCGGATCGTTCCCTGAGTCGGACGGTCTAGCCCGGCGACCAGATTGAGGATCGTGGTCTTGCCGGATCCGGATGGACCCATGATCGCAAGAAAGCGCCCCGGCGGCACGGATAAGCTGAAATCTTTGAGGACCGGGATCTCCTGCTCTCCTCGAAAATAGGATTTGGAGACACGTTGAAATTCAACAACCGGGGCGGTCATGGCTGGGGCTCCTCTCGCTGGGGTATTCGTGAACGGACGTTCATGCCGGCGTGCAGCGACGGCGGCGGCGCGAGGATCACCTGTGACGACGCGGTCAAGGTTCCTCGCACGTCGCTGTCTCCACCGCTCCTGGACAGTTCTTCTACGGAGACTTCCCGGGCGACCCCGTTTTCGAGCACATAGAGGATGGATCGGCCGTTCTTCTGCACGAGTGCGGACGAAGGAACGAACAGCCGCGGCGCGGTTGAATCGCTCGGTCGAGCGACCGGTGAGAACGAGACCTTGGCGCTCATTTCCGGGAGTACGCGCTCGTCACGCTCGACGAAGCGAACTTTTGCCAACACCGTGCCTTTGGACCGGTCGGCAGTCGGCACGATTTGTTCGACCGTTGCGGGATAGTGTTTGCCCTGCAGCGCGTCCAGAGTGATCTCGGCTGATTGGCCCTGCGCGATCTGTGAGAACGAGGATTCCGAGATCTCCGTCTCGACCGCGAGCGAGTTCATATCCGCGATAAGGACCACCGCTCCGCGCGAACTGGCAGAGCTGGCCATCGGCGCGACGACTTCGCCGATCTCGGCAAATTTCTTTAAGACGGTGCCGTCGAACGGTGCTCGTATCAGCGTGTTCTCCAGCATGACGTCGGCGGTCTGTACGTCGGCTTCCGCCGCCGTAATGGCGGCCGCCGCAGATCGCACCGTCGCTTCCGCACGTCGGAGACGTGTGGCTGTCGTGTCGAACTCGGCTTGTGAGATAAACTGATTTGGCAGTAAGGCCTCGGCTCGTGCGTAACTGAGCCGGGCGTCCCGCTGTTCGGCTTGGGCGTTTGTCAGCGCGGCTTTGGCCACATCCAGGCGTGCCTGCACCTGGCGTTGAACGGCTTGGACGTCGTCTTGCTGAACCCGCGCAATGATGTCACCGGTTGTGACGCGGCTGCCGACGGAGACGGCGAGATATTCCAGACGCCCGGTACCTTTGGACGCGACAGAGGCTTGTCTCTGCGCGACGACATATCCACTGGCGCTCAAGAGCGACGACGGCGTGGCGCTCCCGACGATCCGCACCGGAGCGGTGTCAACCTCCGGCAAGGAGGAGAGCTCTGGAAGAACCCAATAGAAGAGCCCTGCCAGGCAACCGCTACAGACGATGCTTGCGCCAACCCATCTGAGCCAGGGCCTTGATTTGCGGGGTTCTTGTGGAGATTCTTCCCGCGGCAAGGTGAGGACGGACACGTCTGCATCTCGAATCGGCGGAGCGGTCATGAATGGTCCCTTGTCGGAATGGGGCGTGATTTGAGGGGGCGCCGGCAGCGTTCCGATCGAAACTGGATCGGGGATTGGCCGGTCGCTCGCTTAAAGAAATGGCTGAACGCAAACTGATCGCAGAATCCGATGGCCGTCGCGATTTCAGCTACGCCTTTTTCCGTGGTCTGCAGCAATAGGCTGGCGGTTTCAAGTCGGCGACGCTTGAGATGCGTGGAGAACGATTCGCCCATCGTGCTGTGGAATAGATCGGAGCAATACTTTTCCGAATATCCGAGAAACTGCGACAAGAGTTTGAGTGTTAAGCCCTTGTGGAGATTTGCAGTCATGAACTCGTGAATGCGCGTTGAAAGAGGCGGCTGCGAGGCCGTGGTGTCCCCGTTTGCCGGATTGAGGACATGTGCCAAGTTGAACAGACCGCTGATCACCTCCAAGAATTCTCGCTCCGATTTCACCTGGGCCAGTCGATCGGCCCAGTGGGGGGCGTAGCGGCTTAGTTCTGCTGTGAGTGTGTGAATGCGTCTAGCAAGCATGATTGGCTGTGCAGGTTTCGTCATCTGTGAAGCGAATCCCATTCCACTGCTGTATGTCAGCGAAGCTGCGCCGACATCATGATGAACGCCATAAGGCTGTGTGATATCGGGCTCTGGACTCATGTCCTCTGGCCTTCCCACACACGTTCGTGTGGCGTGGTTCAACCAACTCGACTAAGACATCCGGGGCGGCGTTCCGCGAATCAACTCAATCGGGACGTACACCAGGCGGCGGCACCGCTTGCATTTGATTTCCAAGCCTCTCCCTGTCCATCGGGCAATCAGTTGTCCGCATGCGCAGCGAAGGCTGCCGTCATGAGGTTGTTGTCGGTCCTGTCTGTCCACCTGTGCACACTCCTGATCCGAGACTGGAGTCACCGCTCCGTAAAAGGTTCCATAAAAAAGCCCATGGCCACTGTGTGACCATGGGCTCTGGACTCGGTGTCCTTTGGCCTCGTCTTCCTGGTTCGCTGACCGGGAAGACGTATGTAAATGAGGGCGGGGGGCCCCAGGAGGACTGAGGGCCCCCGCCTGTGAAGTGGGAGGTCATGGCTCCCACTCCGCTGCCGGCGCGTGGAGCGCGCCGGCTGGTCGTTCTATTCACATCTTATCTGTCGTGGTTATTCATAGTCCTCGTTCAACGCTCTAAGAAAGGCTGCCAGAGGGCCGACATCCTGGTCACTCAAGCGGATGCCGCCGAGTTCCCGGTCTCCATTGCGCAGCAGCCCCGTGCGCTGGAGATTCGAGGAACCTCGATAAAAGTCGACGATTTGCTCCAGGGTATCGAATTGTCCGTTGTGCATATAGGGCGCCGAGTGTCCAAGGTCGCGAAGGCCCGGTGTTTTGAAGACGGCCACACTGGACGGCAAGAGTGCCTGTGCGCTGCACCGCCCCACGAACGGCGCGCTGTCCATCACCTGATCCAGTGCGTCGTCTGTCTGTGTCGAGAAGGGGCTCAGCCCATGCTGGCCGGCGCTGAGAGTCTCTGCGCAGAGGATGCGCCGGACACGGCGCTGAGAGGCGGAGAAATCGGGATTGGCAAAGACATTCCAGACGCCGAGGTCGGTCAGGCCAGGCTGGCCGGCCGATGGGACCTTCCGGAAAGGCTCCAGGGCATGGGGATGCTGCTCAGTGGCGGGCAGATACAGGTTATGGGCGGTATTCCGTTCGCGGAGGTCCGGGATTCTGAGTTGCGCGAATAACCCCGCCCCGTGAATCCGGTCATATTCCGCTTGGGTCGTTCCGGTATTGTGCATACGGAAATCTGTGAAGGTCGGTGCCTGATGGCAGGCGATGCAATTCCCGACTTTCCCGCGAGTCGCGGTGGATAATGCATTCAGCCCATGGCGTGTCTCTGCGAAAAAGATCTTCAATCCACGCAGTTCCTCGGCTCCGAACGTGAACGGTTGGTCGTGAAATGGAAATGCGCCGTCGGCGGTGGCAGGATCGCGTTTGACGAATTTCAGGTGCCGGTGATGTTTTCGAAGTTTCTTGTGCGGATGCTGGGACACCCAGGACAGACTATTGCCATGCTCCAGCCGTTCGATCGAGGCCAGCAGTCGCCGGCTGTACTCCAATGGGCTTTCCCGAAGCGCTGGCTTTCGGGGTAGGCCGTTTTTCTCCAAGAACACATCGTAGGGAGAGAGGTTGAAGGCGCCGCTCTCGTCCTGTGAAAACACCAGACCTTCAGTGTAAGCGCTGACCAGGTTTGCCACGGCGTGGAAGATGTCCGTGTCCGACGCAGTTGCCACGTTCAGACGGAAGGCTTCAGGGAGGCGAAACTCTTCGGGAATCGAGGGGGCGGTTCCTTTCAAGACAACGGCGTACGGTAACCCGCCGAAATCCTGGGCCAGCGGGCCGGTTCCATCGTCTTCCCGGACAATGCGGGCCAGATGGGCAATGGCCTGTGCCCGTTCGCCTGGCAGCCAGCCGAAATTGCGTCCTGAAAAGGTGGCCTCGACCAGCCCCGCCGTCGTCGCGAATTCGGCATCGAAATGCAGCAGAAGCCCGCCGCTCCGCGGAAGCGTCGCGTTGACCAGCGAAGGGGAATTGCGCGGGGCAGCGGTCATCCCGTCTGCGCGGGCGGGGACCGGACTGCGCCGGGCAAAATCGGCATAGGTCCGCATCGTGCCGCCCGGCGTCTCGACGTGCTCATCGACCAAATGACAGGCCCTGCAGTTCATGGACAGCCCTGCGAACGGACCGGGCAGCGGCTCGCCGATGGTGACGGTTTTGTCCATGACCGGATCGCCAGCTGGCAAGGGATCATTTACCGCTGCCCCTTCGGCGAGGAACTGCTGAAAGAACTGCGCGAATCTCGTTTCAAGGAATAACCGCTCGCCGACGGTGATTTCAGGCGGATCTGCGGCGGCCTCCTGGGCCTGAGCGACGGAGGACAATGATTCCATGCCTATTAGGAAGCAAAGGAGGACACCGATGAAGACCATCCTTCTGGCAGTGCGACGATTCAACTGCATCATGACAAACCTCCGTGGTGGAACCACCAATGATTCCTCCTGAAAATAGAACCGGCCTCCGTTCGAGTAATACGTAGGCGGGAGGCCTCAGGACGATCTGAGTGCCCCCGCCCATGAAGCGGGAGCGTACAACTCCCACTTCGGTGCCGGGGCGTGGAGCGCGCCGGCTGATTTCTTGAGGTCTCGGTGAAATTCATCTGACGAATCGCTTCACCGGCCACCGGCGCCGGGCTCGTTCAGCAGGCGGCTGAAGAGCGAGACCAGACCGGGATCAAATTGAGTCCCTGATGCCACGAGGAGAATCCGGAGCGCAATCCGGTTTCTCGACTCCCGGCAGCCTTCGCCGGGGACCCGTATGGCGTCGAACGCATCGGCAATCGCCAGAATCCGTGCGCCGACCGGAATGAACGTGCCTCTGATCCCGTAGGGATAGCCGGAACTGTCCCACCGCTCGTGATGATGGGCAACGAGCACGGCGGATTCGCGCAGAAACGTGAAGGGCTCCAGCAGTTGCGCGCCGAGTCGCGAATGGCTCTGGACGGCGAGATAGGAGTCGGGTTCAAATGGAGACGGTTCTGCGGTGAGCTCACTGGGGAGCATCAAGAGGCCGATATCGTGGAGAAACGAGGCCAGCTTGAGATGGTGCAGCTCGTCGTCCGTCAACGCGGCAGCCCGTCCGATCCTGAGCGCGACGGCGGCGCTGCGCCGTCCATGGCCGGCTTGCCACGGGAGCGACCGGTCGATCTCTCTGCTGACCTGGCGGACCAGAATACTCTCGATGTCCCGGCGGGATGCAGCAGGGAGCCGAAGGCGATCGATCTTGCCGAGTAACCGCTGAATGCGCACAATGACCGGGTTGACGGTTGAGCTGTAACTGCGTGGCATCGGAACTCCTCCAAAAGCACAAAGCCCAAGACCACTCTCGTGATCTTGGGCTCTGGGTGAACAACCTCTGGCCTGATTAAATTGTCTGAACCGCTCCGAGGGTGCTAGGTCTCTTCGGGACGCTTTCCGCCCATCAAGGGCTGTTTCAGAATCCACATTTCATGCAGGGGGATCCACATCATGATCAAGAACGTCACCATCATCAACGTGTCCCCGGTCAGCATCGTCAGGACGAAGACAGGTGACACGTAGCTGATCAGCCAGGGCGACAGCAAATCTAACCCGACGCCGGCAAACGAGAGCCAGGTCATCCAGACCTTCATGGCCTGGCTGGCGCTCGTCAAATACAGCACGTGGACCAGAATCATGAAGACGACCGGCATGGTGAAGAGGTGAAAATGCGTCACCTCCGCCAGTTCCCGGAACGACATCGGTTCGCCGAAGGTGGCATCCGATCCCCGGTAGTGTTCTGCAATGCCTTGTGGCGACAAGCTGGTCATACTGTGAGCCCAAAAGAACGAAAACAGAAATCCGATCAGCATCAAGAGCAAAAACTGTGTGTACAGCAGTCGGATATGGCGATCGGAGTCCCGGAGTTTGAATCGTTGATTAAAGTTTTTCATAGGGGGACGCTCGGTCCGCTTCGTTTAGTTGCCGAAAATGGATGTAAAGATGCCCTTCTCAGATTTGCGGGATGCGACTGTATCGCTTCCCAGCCCGGCCGGCTTCAAGTAAAACTCGTCGACGAGGACCAGCACACGCTTGACCCCGGCGCTCATCGAGCGGACGGACATGGTGGCGCCGCTGATGTTGATGATGTCCTTGTTGATCCGGATAGGGTCGGATACCGTTCTTCCATCATATTGCGCGTTGAACCGCTTTTTCCCGACCTCACTGCCTTTGGCGTCGCGAAAGACCAGCAATTCCACGTCAGTGCAGGCGCCTTTCGGATCGACGCCGACCATATAGGTCATGTGCTTGTATTTGCCGATGGTGTTGTGAATCATGGCATAGCCGTCGATTTTGTCCCCGGTTTCCCCGATGTACAGCTCAAAGGATTCCTCTGGAAACTTCCAGCCGATCCGCTGCTCAATGAGCTCTTTCTTTTCCGGTGTCAGGCGGATCAGGTCCTTGTGCACGCGCTGGGATTTCGGGAGGATGGTTTTCACGGCCTCCTCTTCTGTCATAAATTCTTCATACTTGAAGTCGTCGTCCTTCAGAAATCGGCGCAATTCGTTATCCCAAATCTTCTCAGCTGCCAGGACCGGGAGTGACGAGGCTATGAGCAGCACAGTGATGATGATGGTGCGGAACGCACTCAGTTGAGGGAACATCCATGCTCCTTTAGTTTAGTGTCCAGGCGGCTTTGTACATCAGTCATGACCTCCGCCGAGGGATCAGTGGAGGCCCAGCCGAAGAGGCGTGAGCCGCCGCGGAACGCCCATCGCTGCCGCTCTTCGGCAAAGCTGACTTTAGTGACATCGTCCAGCCGCTTGACGATGAGGGTGACACGGGACCGATCTCTGCTATCCCCCAAATCGCGTTGGAGGGCACCAAAGGTCCGTCCCGGCATCGGAATTTCCAGCCAGCCGGTGGCAATCATGCCGCCGTCTTTGTCTTTCGTAACGATGGCACGATCCTTCACCGCCTCCAGCGCAGCCTCCCAGGCATGGTCATAGCTGCACACCGCAAACCGCTGTTGCATGCCGCTCATGGAGGCGCAGGCCGTTAATAAAGTCGGCATCAGGAAGAGAGTAACGAGTCGTCGCATCATCATACTCGGCCTTGTTTCTCACTGAGGTGCCACCCCATGCTGGGGCGGCACCTCATGGTCCTTCTAGAAGTACGTGGCTGCCTGAATCAGGAAGCCGTTGCCGTTCATCGGACTGCCCGATGATCCTAGATCCCCTGCGGGAACCAGGCCCTTCGCATCTTTCTGGGTGTTGAATTGCCAGTCAAACTTGATGACGGTGTCTTCGATCGGCCGGAAGTTGAGGCCGAGGGTCAAGCGCTCGAGCTCCCGCTGGCCTCCCAGCGCATTCTGCTTGGTGCGGCCATCCGTGTCGGTATTGACATGTTCCCACCGGACGACGGCGGTAAATGTCGACGCATCTGTGAAGTGGCTGGGTGCCCAGGTTTTTAGGAAGTCGGGCATGAAATGGTAGTTGCCCTGAATATAGTAGCCCTGCATGCCGGCCGGACCGATGCCTCTGTTGGCGACTCCGGTCGCATTGTTGTTGCTGATTCTCGTCCAGGCCGATTCCCCGATGACTTCGAACGGGCCTCGTTGCAGGGTCCAGTCCAACGCAACGATGTCGATCGTGCCCGTATCGACAGTGCCGGCTGATGGCTTGTAGGAGCCATGGTAGCCGGATCCTGCGACTTCGATGCCCAGCATGGGGCTGAAGGCCACACGGCCGACAATGGCCTTGTTGTCATCGCGATCACGGGAGACGCTGCCCCGGCCGCTTCGGACGCCGAGGTCGGTAATCCCACCAGCAGTCTGGCTCATACCATTGACCGCATAAAGTTCGTAGTCGATCTTCGAGAGGGATGTCGGATAGAGGGTTCCGTAAATACCGGCACCGGCTTCAAACCAGGTGCTGGGAATGATAATTCTGGAAACCATCGGACGATCGACGAGATCGTTCAGCGGTGAGTCGTGCAGCAAGTTGAACTTACCGACCGGCATCAGAAGAATACCGCCGCGGAGATTGATCGCTTCATTAATCAGATAGTCCAGTTGAGCAAACTCAATCTGCATAGATCCATCGGAATTGGTCGTCGTGGATTGTCCGATTGGAGCATTGGGTCCGCCTCTCTCGATCTCGATTTCTGTGGCGAACTTGATATGGTCGGTGATGTCCGCATAGATGAAAGGCACCATCCGCTGCTGGCCGAAACTATTGCGGCTGGGATTGTCCAGATTCTGGCGAGACAAATTGTTGTACATCACATCGACATACCCGCCGACCGTCGCTTTTGGCGCGCTCAAGAACGGCTTCGCGTAGACTAGTTTTCCTGATCCGGTTGATCCAAATCCCAGGGGGACATTCTCTTCGCCTTTGCGTTCGACTCGAATATCGGTGATAGGGCCAGCTGCCATGGGATATTGGGCAGCGCCGGGCTGGCCTTCCTTCTTCTCCATGACCCGTTCGGCCGAACTTTCGCGCCGTTCGTGTTCCTGCATCTTCTTGTTCACGGCATCATCGACTAACTTTTTGATTTCCTCCGGGGTCATATCGACTGCCAAGGCCGGCATGGCCGACAAACTGGCGATTACGAGAGCCCCGAGGATTGACCGCATCTTCATCGGTATCCTCCACGGTGAGTTGGGTTGTGGTCTGACTCGGGACTCGGTGGTCTCTGGTCTGGTGGTTGCGAACAGGATCGTACCTCGAATGAATACTGCTGTAGTCTGCGGAAAACCTCCTTTCGTGAATCGACTCATGACGCGACGGTGCTCCATCCTTCGATGGATGAGAAGGGGATCACGACGATGCGCTTACAGCGCTTACATTTCAGCTCGATCCCTTGCCCTCGCACCTTGGCGATCAATTGCCCGCACTCGCAGCGGGTTTCATTGCCATGACACGTGTCCGGTTCCGACTTTCTTGTGGTAACCATGGCGGCCTATTGTCCTAGTAAATGAAATTGAGAACGATTATTAATATCTCGCTAGAGGGTCCGTTGTCAAGAGGGGCGTGCTTGTCGCATAGTGAAGCGGTGCGGTCGATTTGTACCTGCCTGTCGGGAACCGGCTCTTTGGGGCGGAAGGATGGTGGAATGAATCGAAAGTGGGGTGTGTTCGTGGCGGGTCTGTGTACGGTAGGAGTGCTGGTAGGGTGCGGATCGATTCGTGTGGGCGAACCACCGGTTGTCGTTAAGCGAACTCAGATGCATATGGGCACATTGGTAGCCATTACGGCAGTGGCACCAACGAAGGAAGAGGCTCACGTCAGTATTGAGGCTGGATTTCACGAGATTAAACGACTCGAGCAGTTGCTGAGCACATGGATCTCCGCGAGTGAATTGTCTCAGGTGAATGCCGCAGCGGGGCAACGCCCAGTCGCGGTGAGTCGGGAAACGCTCGACCTGGTCAGCCGGTCGCTTGAGATGGCACGACTGACGGATGGCGGGTTCAATATTGCGGTCGGTCCCGCTGTTGAGGCCTGGAGCGTCACGGAGCGGCAGCGGAGACCAAGCTCGGTAGAGCTTGATCGGTTGCGCCCCCTGGTCGATTGGTCTGTAATCCAGCTGAATTGGACCGCGAACACAATTTTTCTTCCACAGCCCGGCATGCGTATTGACGTCGGTGGAATCGGGAAAGGGTATGCCGCGGATCGCGCCGTCGGTGTGATGAAAGGGGCCGGCGCGCGGGGAGGCGTGGTGGCGCTTTCAGGCGACATCAAAACGTTTGGTGATCTACCCGGCATGAAGGGATTTCCCGTCGGCATTCGCCATCCACGGCAGGAGGGAACGCTTATTGCTACGATGGATCTTAAGAACGAAGCGGTCTCTACGGCCGGTGACTACGAGCGATATTTTGAGCAGGATGGCATCCGGTACCATCACATTCTCGATCCAAAGACGCTTGAGCCAGCGCGGAAATGCCAGAGTGTGACGGTGATCGCTGCCGAGGGGACGGTCGCAGACGGGCTCGATACCGGGATCTTTGTGTTGGGTCCAGAAAAAGGGATGGCGTTAGTCGAGCAATTGCCGAATGTCGAAGCTGTGATCATTGATGATCAAGGAAGAATAACGGTATCCTCGGGTCTTCGATCTCGACTGCGGTACCCATGACAGGCGATTTTGTAGAAAGGTGTAGCGATGGTGTATAGCCCGTCAAATATTGTGGAGCAAGGGATTCGGTCCTATCTTGTCTTGGTGCTAATCTTCTGCGGTGCCTGTGGAGAATTTGAAACGGGCTATTTCCAGAGCAAAGTGAATCAGGTCACGCAGGATGAGGTCGCCAAGCGGTATGGAATGCCGCATAAGCAGGAGAAGCAACCAGACGGACACTCTCTCTGGACGTATTTTGTGCGGGGAAGCGGAACCAGCGGCTATAGCGGGTATGCCAGAACGGAGTATTGCCGGGCTTATCTGCTCACCTTTGACCAGCAGGGAATGTTGCGCGACTGGCATGACCAGGATTGTGCGACGCCGCCGGCGAAAATTACCGAGCCGTTTTCAGGTCGTAACTGATCGAAAACTTGATGGGGCGTTGCGGGCGACCGAGCGGGCGTGAGAGCTTGATCGGTGGGCCTTGCTCCACGTCGGCAATTGCCGCTCGATCAAGCACGATATTTCCTGAGCTTTTTGCGATTTTCACATCCGTCAGCGTGCCGTTCTCGTGGAGCATCGCCACGAGCACGACTTTCCCCTGTACGCCTTCCAGCCGTAAAGTTGCAGGGTAGTGCTTTTCCAGATCGGCAATCCATTTCCCCATCAGCGCTGAGAGCCAGCCATCATCCGGTTTTGCGGTGATGGACTGATCTGGCGGAGTGAGCGCGGCCACTTCCGTGGCGGCTGGCGGTGCAGGCTGATGGATTGCCGTCGATGCATCTGCGGTCCTGCTGGGTGTGGACATTGGTGGTTGCGGGACTTCTTTCTGTGTGCGAACAGGCTCAGGCGTAACGGGTGCAGGTTCTGGAGCGCTGGCGGCTATGCTGGATGGCGCGGAGGCTGACGGTGGTTCGGGGAGGACCACTGAACGCGCGGGCGCTGGTATGTCGGCCAGGGTTGTTGTAGGCGGAGCCTCATGCGATTTCACGGCAGCGGGCGGCTGAGGGCGTGGATCTTCGCGGATTGGTTCAGGTGTGGGTTCGGGGTTCGAGGGTGCCGCGGTTTGTATTGGGGAAGGCGGAGCCGGTTCCGTACGAAGCGGTGTGTTTTGGGTTTGAATTGGAGGTGCCGGAGCGGGGACAACGGGAGACGGCAAAGGCTGAGCGGGAACGGGGGGAGGTGCCGGGCTTGGGGGGCTCGGCGGAGACTCGTTGGCGGCAGCCGGAGGCGTATGAGAATCCACCGGCTGAACCATGGCGACATTCCATTCGAACGGCTCCTCCAGCAGTGCCAGTTGCATCTGTTGAAGCAGTACCATCGCTCCGAGCACAAGGCTGCCGTGAAGACCAAGCGAAACCAGCCATCCGGCCGTATGTGCTCCGCCTGCGCTCACTCGATCATGATTCCGGGCTTGCGTCACAACCGGATCACCTCAAGGCTGACCTGTTGGAATCCCAATCCTCTGACTTCGTCGACGAGGGCGACGAAGCGTTCGAGCACGGTCACTTTATCCGCCCGAACGACCACCGCAGAGTCGCGCGGTTCTCCGCCGAGCGCCGAAGGCAGGCCGCCATCCGGTATGGGCTTGTCGTTCAGAAATAGGTGACCTTCCGATGTGAGCGTAATGACGAGGGGCACATCTTTGCGGTCGCTGACCGACTTGGCTTTGGCCAGATTGACCGGGATCTGTCCGGTACTGATAAAAGTGGCGGTGGTCAGCACAATCACCAACAGCACGAGCATGACATCCACGAGCGGGATGACGTTGATCTGATCAACTTGCTGACGATCCATGATCCACCTTGTACTGGGTCAGCAGTTCGGCGACCCGGCGTCGGAGAATGTTATTCATGACTACGCAGGGGATCGCGACGAGCAATCCCACGGCCGTCGCTTTCAGGGCGAGGCTCAATCCGATCATGATCGTGTTGACCGCCATGGTGCCGGACGTGCCCATGGTGTGGAAGGTCAGCATGATTCCGAGGACGGTGCCCAGCAGCCCGATGTAAGGCGCATTGGCTGCGACGGTGCCGATGACGACCAGCCGCTTTGTCAGCGCGATTTCAAAAACCTGGGCATTGGGGTAGTGAGCGGCGTTGATGTTGCGGTAGAAGAGCCAGCGCTCAACGGCGACCGCGACCGACCACAGGCTCAGGCCGAGCAACAGTCCGATAATGCCATAGTCCACGACATGTTTCAGTGAGTCCATGCACGTACTCCTTCGGTAGTACTGGTTTTGCGTCAGGACCGGCCGGGACAGAGCCCGGATTGTCCTTCATCAATGCCAGATGGTGAAAAGACCTGTCAACTGGAGCACGGTGGGAGCTTAGCTTGGAGAACAGGGGGCCGGAAAGACCACCGTGTGAGTGGCCAAGACCTGGAGTTCAACGGCGGTTCCTTCCTGATACACACTCGTCGAGCCCTCACTGCTATGGACGATCTGCCCGGAGGGAAGACGGACAGTGTAGAGATTTTCAGACCCCCGGAACTGGCGGCCGATGATACGGGCGCTTGCGCCTTTGGCCGGGGACAGGTGGATATCGTCTGGCCGGATCATCACGACCACGGCGGTGTCTTTCGCGCCGGGGAGTGTATTGGGAAATTCGCCCAACTCGGTATGAATCATCCCGTCCCGGATGTCGCCCTGAATGAAGTCGGCTTGTCCCACAAAGTCCGCGACGAAGGGGCTGGCCGGCATATGGTAGATCAACTCCGGAGTATCCATCTGTTCCAACACGCCCTGGTTCAAGACCGCGATCCGGTCGGCCATCGCAAAGGCTTCTTCGTGATCGTGTGTGACGAGGATGGTCGTCGTTTTGGTGCGCCGCAGCAGCGCATGCAAGTCCTGGCGCATCCGGCCGGCCATATCGGGGTCCAGATTGCTGAAGGGCTCATCCAGCAAGAGGACGACGGGATTTTGCACGAGCGCGCGGGCGAGGGCGACACGCTGCTGTTGCCCGCCGGACAGTTCATGCGGATAGCGGCGATCAAATCCCTCAAGACCCGTGAGTGTGAGCATTTCTTGAACTTGGCACTTTCTGTCGCCTCGTGACAGGTGTTGGAGCCCGAAGGCGATATTGTCCGCCACGCGCAGATGGGGGAACAGAGCATACTCCTGAAAGACCATCCCGACGCGCCGCTCTTCAGTTGGGACGGTGAGATTCGCATTCGACATCAGACGTCCGGAGAGAAACAGTTCGCCGGACCGAACCGGTTCGAAGCCGGCAATAGCCCGGAGGATCGTGGTCTTCCCGCAACCGGAGGGACCCAGCAGGCAGAGAATTTCTCCCTCGCGCGCAGCAAAGGAGATATTGCGGATTGCCGGCCGGCCGGTTTCATAGGCGCAGGCAACGGCGCGCAGCTCCAGCACAGTGGACGTGGGCTGGTAGAGGTCCGGTTGGCTCAAGCCGTGAGGTGTGTCAGTGTGCATGTAGTTCACCGCTGGTGTTGAGGCGCGGCCTCTTACGCGGCCCTCCAGTCTTTTGAGACCAAGAGGAATAGGGCCGGCAGACTCAATAATACAATTAGCAGCGCCGCAGGCGCTGCTAATTGAAAATATTCCTCGCTCGCTTCCAGCCAGACGCGGATGGCTAATGTGTCGAAGCCGACCGGGCGTAAGAGCAACGTGGCCGGCAGTTCTTTCATGGTCTGAAGAAACATGAGTACCCAGGCGACGACAAAGCCGTTGCGGACCAGCGGCAGGGTCACGCGGCGCCAGGTTTCGCGGACGCCCAGTCCCAAGGTGCGGGCAACTTCTTCGAGATTCGGCGTGATCTGCTGCAGGGCTGGTTCCAGCGATTGGAGCCCGGCCGGAAGAAAGTGGATCACGTAGGCGATGACCAACAGTAGGACTGTCCCATACATCACCGGGGCGATCTTCAGACAGAGCACGAGCACTGCGAGTGCAGCGACCGGTCCTGGTAGGACATAGCCGGCATAGGCGGCCTGGAGGCAGCCGATATTCAAAGCCGTCGGGCGTCGGCTTGCCAGATAGGCCAGGGGCAGGCCGATGATCACGCCGACGGTCGCGGCCGCGGCCGCCAGCAGAGCGCTGTTCCAGATGAAGCCAAAGAATCGGCTATCGATGATCGCGTGCGCTTCCGGCGAGAGACTCCAGGTGATCAGCAAGTAGGCGGGAATGCCGAAGGACATGGCGACGATCAGGCTCATGACCGCAGTGATGGAGGCAGCGCCGACCCAGGAGCAGCGCACGCACTGCGGCGGCCGGTAGCGGCCGGCGGTCTGATAGAAGCGGCTACGCTGGCGGAACCAGCGTTCCGTGACGAGAAACAGCAGAGCCAGTACAACGAGCAAGACGCTGAGGATGCTCGCGGCGGTATTGTCGGAACGTCCGGTCATCTGTTGAAAGACGGCATAGGTGAGAGTTTGGTACCGCAGCAGTGACACCGCGCCGAAATCCGAGACCACATAGAGAATGACCAGCGCGACTCCCGCGGCGATCGACGGACGTATGAGGGGAAGCGTCACGCGCCAGAGCGTCATGAGACGGGAGACTCCGCAGACTCGCGCGACTTCCTCGAACGATACATTCAGGCTTAGGAGGGCGCTACGTGTGAGCAGGTAGACAAAAGGAAAGGTATCCAAGGCCATGACGAGGGTTGTGCCCCAAAAGCTTTGCGGTGACACGATGCGGGCTTGCGGTCCGGCCCAGAGTTGCCAGAGGTGCTCCACCGGTCCGCCGAATCCCAGAAGATAGGTGTAGACGTAGGCCAGGACGTATGTGGGCATGGCGAGGGGAAGAATCAATGCGGCTTCCCAGAGGCGGCGTCCTGGAAAATCGAAACGGACCACCAGCCATGCCGTAGAGACCCCCAGGATCAGCGTGAGGACGGCGACCGCTCCTGCGAGAGTAATGGTATTGAACAACAGCTCAGGAATTCTCGTCGCCCACAGGCGAGACCAGACAGCCGGGTCAGCCGAGAGTGCGAGGACGGTGACATAGCCGAGCGGAAGCAGAATCAACCCGGCGGTGGCGATCGCGGCAAGTTGCAGCGGAGAAGCGAGCTGCTGGCGAAGCGTGGTCACAACGGGCCTCGTGAATTAGCGGAGGCCCATTTGCTCGATGAGCGTCAGAGTCGGTTCTCGGAGTTCAGCCAATCGAGTCAGCGGCACCAGGGCCGCGCGGAAACTTTTCCGATCGACCAGGGCCGGGTCGGCCTTGACCTCCGGATGGAGCGGATACTCTTTATCCAGGTCGGCAAACATCTTCTGTCCGGCTTGTGCCACGAGAAACTCGATCAGCAGCTTCGCATTGTCGACATGGGTGCTCGATTTGGTGATGCCGATCCCTGTCACGTTCATAATCGCGCCCATACCACCGTCTTTTTGATCCGGCATGATGACGGCCAATGGCGCGGTGGGCTGCGTGGCGAGATGGCGGTACACGTAGTAATGATTCACAATGCCCACAGCGACCTGTCCTTTGGCCACGGCATCCACGATCTGAGAGCTCTTCTGGTAGACCTGCGAGCCAGCGTTGTCACGCAGGCCTTCCAGGAATTTCTTGGTGCGCTCGTCGCCGTGCGTGGCGCGGATCACCGACACGCCCGCTTGAAGATACTCACTGCCTGAGTTGGGAATCGCGAGCTTGTCTTTCCATTGGGGATTCGCCAGGTCGAGCAGGGAGTTGAGCTGATCGGGCTTCACCATCGTCGTGTTGTACGCAATAATCCAGAACCGGCCGGAGAGACCGACCCAGCTGTTGTCTGCGGCGCGGAACTGCGAAGGAATGGCTCGCTCGATCTCGCGCATGTTGAGCGGCCGCAACAGTCCTGCTCCCCGAGCGAGTTCAAGGCTTCCGGCATCATTGGTCAACAGGAGGTCAGCCGGGGTTCGATCGCCTTCTGCCTTCAGTCGGTTGACGAGTTCCGTGGTGCCGGAGGATAGCAGATCTACCTGGATGCCCGTTTTTGCGGTAAACGCGTCGAAGACCGGCTTAATGAGTCGTTCGGCCCGGCCTGAATAGACGACCAGTTTGTCGGCCGCAAACGAATCTGTATGCGGAAAGGAGAATGAGCTGAATGCGATGAGGATCAGAAGGAGCACTGGCATGTGGCGACGATGAAGAGAAGTCATGGATGAGCAAAATCGTTCCAGGAAAGTAGCCATAAAGCGTGGTCTTCCTCGCGATTGAAATTGATAAATCGTCTCAAGAAGATAGCAAAACAAACGGCAGGGGTCAATGACGGCAGCGCGAACAGAGGCCGTAGAGTTCGAGGCGGTGCGTGGTGATGGTGAACCCGTTTCTGGTGGCGACCTCTTCCTGCAGCTTCTCGATCTCACAGTTCTCGAACTCGACGATCTTATGGCAGTCGGTGCAAATCAGATGGTCGTGGTGGCCCTTGTGGGAAATGTTGTCATATTGGGTTTGCGTGCCGAAATGCCGGGCTTGTGCCAGGTCTGCCTCACAAAAGAGGTTGAGCGTGCGATAGATGGTCGCGAGCCCCAGATGCGGGTCTTTCTTCGCCAGTTGGTGGTACATCTCTTCCGCTGTGATGTGCTCCTGTTGGAGGAAGGCCTCGAGAATGAGTTCACGCTGACGCGTGTACTTCAGCTGGTGCTTGCCGAGGTGCGCTTTCAGTGCTTCTATTTCTTTCACATGTTTAGGCATAGAGTCCGGCCGACCTTCCTTTCAAAGGAGCTATTAAAGACCAAAGCCGGCAGAGGGTCAAGGGGGGAAAAGGGGGGGAAATGGCGAGCGGATGGGTTTGACGATTCTCTAGCTGGCTGTCTATAGTTCGATCTTTCCTGATTATCGGAGAGGATAGATGAGAAAGCCCAACCAGATTACAGTCGATCGCGCGCTCCTTCTCTATGTGTTGTACCTTGCGGAACCGCACGGACTGCTGAGTGACGTCAAGTTACAGCAGCTGGGCTTTCTCTGCGAGCTCCAGACATTTGGCAAAGGCTTCAAGGGGTTTCACTTCGAGTTTTTTCGATTCGCGTACGGGGCCTTCAGCAAGGATCTGGACAATGATCTGATGTCACTGCGCCGGAAAGAGCGGGTCGAAAACTTCACCTTGTCTGATCAAGCAAAAGAGGACGTGATTCCGCTCTTACTTAAAGGCATCGAAGGCGTGGAGCCGAATGAAAAAGTGAAGGAGATTGTCGATGCGGTTATGACGACCTACGGTCCTCAAGACAGCGGCGCTATCACGAATTCAGTCGAAGCCGTCGAGCTGAGTACGCCTCAAGATCCCGAGTTCAAGATTCCCATACGCGACATTGTCTTCCATACGACGCTGCTGGTTCCGCACCGCATCGAGGTGCAGGCTGAATTCACGCTAGCGCCTGCCATTCTCGCCAAACTCAACATCGCGATGGGGTATTAGCCGTTCACGGCCTGCTGCACGGCGAGTCAGCCCTGTCGGGCATTAGCGAACGTGAGCAGCCGACATAGGCGGCGATTCACCCTTCAGTGCGCGTGCGGCTGTATCCGTCACGCCGGCTAACGAGTCGGAAGTGACGGGAACGAGCCAGGCATGCAGGGCTCGTGCGGCGGCTCCGCCGTAGGCCAGCCCTGCACTCTGGTCTTCGCGCGTGACGGCGATGAAGGGCGTATTGGGGTGCAGGTTACGAAAGAGCACGAGTCGGGAGAGCCCGTCATGGTCTCCGGAGCGTACTTCCGCCACAATCAAGTCATAGCCTGAGACCTGCCGTACTCCGGGTTGGCTCAAGATGTCCCTGGTGTTTGGCACCCCGAGCACTGCCGTTCCCTCTTGCCCGATGGACTGACGAAGTGAATCCCGGAACGTGGCGTCGTCGCTAATAAGGAGAATGGTGGGCATGCAATGGTACCTGCCTATTCGATGAGCGGGTGGAAGCGCGCCAATAGCCTGTTCTCTGGTCCGGATGAGCCGGGCGCGTTTTCTCTTGTGCATCCGGTCACGACGGGCACAGTGAGACCAATGTGTCGGAGGGTAGCGGGTTAATAGCCTTGGCGACAGAGCCTTATGGCATAGGGCTGATTGCCTGCCGAGATCCCGGTAGTGGACAGGTTTTACAGTTTGTAGAGCTCGCCGTACTTCTTTTCGAGGTAGGTCAGGAAGGGTTCCGGGTTGATGCTTTTTCCGGTCACGCGTTGGGCGAGATGGTCCGGGGTAAACATGCGGCCCCAGCGATGAATTTTCTGTTCCAGCCAGCGGCGCAGCACCAGCAATTGGCCGGCCGCGATTTCATCGTCCAGGTGGGGGATCTCCAGCTTGGCTTGTTCGAAGAACTGGACCGAATAGAGATTGCCCAAGGTATAGGTCGGGAAGTAACCGAAGGCGCCGAATGACCAGTGGACATCCTGCAACACGCCTTCGGCATCAGTCGGGGGAGTGATGCCGAGATAGTCCTGCATCTTCTGGTTCCAGATGCCCGGCAAATCGCCGGGGTCGGTCCGGCCTTCGATGAGATCCTGCTCGATTTCGAAGCGGAGCATGATGTGTAGATTGTAGGTGAGTTCATCGGCTTCCACACGGATAAAGGAGGGCTTCACGCAATTGATGGCCGCGTAAAAGTGCTCCAGATCGATGCCGCGCAATTGGTGGTGAAACGTCTGTTGCAGGATCGGGTAGAAGAACTGCCAGAACGCCCGTGACCGCCCCACGCAGTTTTCCCACATACGCGACTGGCTCTCGTGGATGCCGAGCGACACGGATTCCCCGAGCGGCGTGCCGAAGTAGCGCTGGTCGAGTCCTTGATCGTAGAGGCCATGGCCGCCTTCGTGAATACAACTGAAGAGGCAGGACTGTAGTTCGTGCTCATGGATGCGGGTGGTCACGCGCACGTCGGTCGGATGGAACGACGTCGTGAACGGATGGGCGGAGAGGTCCAGTCGTCCGCGCTCAAAATCATAGCCCATGGCGATGAGGACGAGTCGGCCGAATTCCAGTTGCCGGGCCTGATCGTATGAGTGCCGGAGAATGCTGTCGTCGATCTGCGTCGGGCTTTGGGTCACGCGCTTGAGCAGCGGTACGAGACGCGCTTTCATCTGCGCAAACAACGGACGGAGCGTGGCAATGGTGGACCCGGGTTCGTAGACGTCCAGCATCGCATCGTAGGGCGAGGTTTTGTACCCGAGGTATTCAGCCTCTTCCCGTTTGAGCGCCAACACCGTGCGGAGGTTGGGAAGAAACTGGCGAAAGTTGTTCTGCTCTTTAGCCTCGGCCCAGACCTGCTGCGCCAGGGAGGTTTCCCGGCTGAGTCTGATCACAAAATCGGAGGGGAGCTTTTTCGCGCGGCTGAAATCCCGCCAGATTTCGCGGAGCAACGAGCGCGAGGGTTCGTCCCACAGATCGCCGGGTTGATCGATGGCCTGTCCGGTCGTCGAGTCGATGGTGGCGGCCAGGAACCGTTCGATGTCCGGGGCGACGAGTTTGTCGTGTGCGATGCCTTGGAGTACGGCGATTTGTTCTGCCCGCGCTTCCCCGCCGCCGGCCGGCATGTGCGTTTCCTGATCCCATGACAAGACGGATGCGGCGCTGTTGATTCTGGTGATCTCCAGCAGCTTGGTTGTGAGTGGTTCAAGCGTCGCAACAGTCTTCACGTCCGGCCTCCTCGCGTATGCTAAGATCTCGATTCCTCAGCCAGTCTACGCAAGGGGGACAGGATTTTTCAAATGATGCCGAAATGATGCGGAAGGATCGGGAATGAAGACGTTGATCGCTCCTGAGATCGAAACCTATGCTCAGGCGCACTCCATGCCGGAATCCGACGTGGCCCGCGCGCTCCGTGAGGAGACACAGCGGACCATGGAGTATGCGCAGATGCTCGTCGGGCCGCTGGAAGGAGCGTTCCTCAAAATGATGGCGCAGCTGGTCGGGGCGACGCGTGTCCTGGAAATCGGGATGTTCACCGGCTACAGCGCACTCTGTTTCGCGGAAGCGATCCCTACCGATGGCCGCGTGGTCACCTGCGAGATCGACGAATCTTCGGCAGCGTTGGGGCGGAAGCATTTCGCCAACAGCCCGCATGGCAAGAAGATCGAGATCCGTCTCGGCCCGGCATTGGAAACCATGCGAGAGCTGGCCGGTCCATTTGATGTGATCTTTATCGATGCCGACAAGGTCAATTACCTGAACTATTATCGCTGGGCGCTCGATCTGCTGTCGCCTGCTGGCGTGATCCTGATCGACAATGTATTGTGGGACGGCGATGTGCTGAAGCAGCCGCCGCCCGATGAGAAAACGGCGGCGATCCAGGAATTGAATCGGACGGTGGCCGGCGATCCGCGCGTGACGGCCGTCTTGGTGACGATTCGCGATGGGGTCCTGGTGATACGGAAAAAGGCGTCGGTGTGATGCGGTCGCCTTCGACCAATGCCGCCTATGGTGCGCTCGCGCTTGCCGCTGTGTTGTGGGGCGGGTCGATCGTCGCGCAGAAGCTGGCATTGGGATCGTTTTCCGCCGTCGAAGCGTCGGTGTTGCGCGACATCGGCGGGCTGGCCATTCTACTCACGACCTGGTGGTGGCAGGAGGGGACGCTGGCCACGATGTCAGGCAGGGACCTGCGCGTGCTGTTTCTGCTCGGGCTTGGAGTGCTGGGCAATCACCTCCTGATTCTGATGGGGCTCAAGTATGTCAGCGGGGCGGTGGCCGGGGTCATCATCGGATCGGCCCCAGTGGTCACCGCGCTGCTGTCTTCGGTCATGATCCAGGACGTCCCGCTCCGATCGGTGTGGGCCGGGGGACTACTCTCCTGTGCGGGTGTCGCCCTCGTGTCGATTGCAGGGTTTCAGGCCGCCGGCGAACATCCGGTGTTAGGCAGTCTGCTCGTGTTTCTCGGCGTGGTGAGCTGGGCGCTCTATAGTATCGGCAGCCGCGCCGTGATGGACCGGATCTCCCCCTTGACCGTCAACTGGACGACGCTGCTTGTCGCCACGGTAATCCAGATTCCTCTCCTATGGACCGATCACAAGATGCTCGACGCCGGGGTGGCATCGGTCACGATGCCGGATTGGCTGGCGCTGGCGTATCTCGTCGTGTTTGCCACGGCTGTGGCGCAGCAGGCCTGGTTGTTCGGTGTGCAGGGCATCGGGCCCTCCCGGGCGTCGATCCTCGGCAACCTCACGCCGGTTGCGGCGGTCGCTCTCTCGGTCCTGATTCTGCATGAGTCGGTCGGTCCGGTGGAGATCGTCGGGATTGTGTTGATCCTCGCCGGTGTCTGGGTGGTCGATCGATCCACAAAGATGCCGGTCAATTCGTAACGCTACTCAAGAGTAAGGTGTTCTACCATAAGGAAATTCCTGATTGTGGAATAATGGCCCTAGTACTGATTCTATCAGGGCCTTTCCTGTACGATGCCCCTCATTCATGCGTGCTCATCCGTGCCGCACAGGCCCTGTGCCTCATTCCCCCTGCCATTCCAAGGCCGACTGGCCGCATTCCATACAACATTGTTCCCTCACTGGGTCTGCACGTAGAGAGGCCTTCGGGTGTGATTCGTCGCACAGGGTGACGGGATCTTTCCCTGATCCGGGCTGCTTCATGATTACAGTGACCCACTGCCTATGAGGACTCGGACAATCCATATCGCTATCGGCTTGATACTGGCAGGAACGTTCCTATTCGATTGTTTCACGCCGCTGGGGTATCAGGAGTTCCTGCTCTATGCGGTGCCGATTGTGCTCACGCTCTGGCTGGAGCAGGCGTGGTCTACCTATCGGTGGCGGGTCTGGCGACGCTCCTAGCCTATGCCGGATTGGTCCTTTCTCCCACCGGCATTCCGGCGGATGTGGCCTTTCTGAATCGCACACTCAGTGCCACGCTTTTCTGGGTCGTGGCCGTGCTGGTGAGCCGGAGCCGTGTGGCCATCCTGGATCGAAGTGCCCGGCAATTGGCTGCGCTGGTCAATTCGTCGGTGGATGCGATCATCAGTCAGGATCTTCGTGGAATGATTACCAGCTGGAATGGGGCGGCAGAACGCCTGTTCGGCTATGACGCCTCTGAACGGATCGGCCATTCCCTGAGCACTATCATGGCATCGGAGCAGGTGTGCGAAGAAGCGGTGAAGAGTCGACAGCTCCTGTCTGGAGTCGCGGTGCCTCCGTATGACACGGCATGGCTGCGTCGTGATGGGTCTGTGATTGAGTTGTCGCTGAGCCGGTCTCCGATTCGAAACCGGTTCGGTTCCGTTGTGGGCATGTCCACCATTGCGCACGACATCACGGCGCGGCTGAAGGCGGAGGCGTCTTTCAAGCACAGCGAAGTAACGCTCCAGGCGTTCTTTGAAAGTGCGTCACTTATGATGGGCGTGGTAGAGGTCCTCGATGACGATATCCGGCATCTGTCCAGCAATCGCGCCACGGCTCGGTTTTTTGGTGCCACCCAGGAAGAAATGAGCGGGCGGCTTTGTTCCCAGTTGGGTGTGCCGAAGGATGTGGCTCGTATGTGGCTGAATCACTATCGTCTCTGCATTAAGGAGCACTCGCCAGTCCGGTTTGAGTACGAGCATCGTTCCGTGCGAGGAGGCAAGGTTGAGCAGCGATCGCTGCTGGCGACGGTCTCGCTGATCGATAACGGAGCGAGCGGGATCGTGCGGTGTTCCTTCATTGTGGACGATGTGACGGAATGGAGAAAGGCTGAAGACCTGCTCCGGGAGGCGCATGCCATGCTGGAGCAGCGCGTGGCTGAGCGGACGGCCGAACTCGGCAGCGCCACCGTGCGGGCCCGGACGCTGGCTCAGCGACTCTTTGACGTGCAGGAAGCGGAGCGGCGCGCCGTGGCGCAGGATCTCCATGATGAAATCGGGCAGGTCCTGACGGCGCTCAAACTGAATTTACAGCAAGTCCAGCGTGACGGGAGAGACGCACGGCCCTCGATCGAGTTGAACGAAAGCATCGAGATCAGCGACCAGCTGTTGGCCCGGGTTCGAAGCCTGGCGTTGGATCTGCGTCCCTCGCTGTTGGACGACCTCGGGCTGGTGCCGGCCCTGCGTTGGTATGCGACCAGGCAGGCCGAACGGACCGGGTGGACGCTTCAGCTGCATCTGGACGAGACTCCGGTGGCCTTGACCGCGCCTCGTAGCATTGCCTGTTTTCGTGTCGTGCAGGAGGCGATGACCAATATCGCTCGTCATGCCAAGGCCACATCCGTGTCGCTCTCTCTTGCGGTGTCTTCCGAGCAGGTTCGTGTGGTGGTGCAGGATGACGGGTGCGGTTTCGACGTGGTGGCCGCGCGAGTCCGAGCCCAGCAGGGGGTGAGTCTGGGGATGTTGGGGATGGAGGAACGGGTCAGCCTTGTAGGAGGCACTATGACGATCCAGTCGATGATCGGGCAGGGAACGTCCTTGGTGTTCTCCGTCCCGCTGACCGAGCCACGGCAGGAGGCATTGTCGGTATGAGTAAAGTCCGCGTGCTGTTGGCCGAAGATCATCAGCTGGTCAGAGCCGGGATTCATGCGCTCCTGGATAAGATGGGCGGCGTTTCGGTGGTAGCTGAGGTCAGCGATGGGCAGGCCGCCGTGAAGGCGGTGGAGACGCAGCAGCCCGACCTGGTGCTCATGGACATTGCGATGCCCGGGTTGAATGGATTAGAGGCTGCCAGCCGGATTACGAAGAGTTGGCCGAAGGTCAAGGTCGTCATCTTATCGATGCATGCGAATGAAGAGTACCTTCGCCAGGCTCTGAAAGCCGGGGTGACAGGGTATTTGTTGAAAGGCGCCGATATCCAGGAATTGGAGTTGGCGATCAGAACGGTCAGCAAGGGTGAGCCCTATCTGACCCCTTCGGTAGCCCGGTATGCAATTGAGGCCTATCAGCATGAAGGGGCTCGCCCGCTCAATCCGCTCGATCGGCTCAGCCCGCGTCAGCGGGAGATTTTGCAACTCATCGCCGAAGGCCACTCGACCAAAGAGATTGCGTTCCGGTTGAGCCTCAGCGCCAAAACGATTGAGACGCATCGGTCCCAACTGATGGAGCGGCTGGATATCCATGATGTCGCCGGTCTCGTCCGGTTTGCGATCCAGGTCGGGTTGGTCCATCCCTCCTCATAAGACGCGGACAGTCCGCTGTCCAGGTCATTCGTTCACGCTCGGGCCATCAGGAATTTCCTCACTGGGTAGGGAGAGACGTATCTGCTAGGAATACTGATGTGAGCGGTGATTGACTGCCGACAGGACTGTCGTGCAACGGCTGGCGGTAGGCTTGTTCTGCGAGGGAGTGATGGTTGTCATTGGACTCTTGGTGAAGGGGCCTCAAGGGGAAGAGTATTTGGTACCCGGTGAATCCGAGGTTGGGGCTGGGCCCAAGCCATTTCGGATTTTTCGGCGCGAGCCACAAGGCTGGGTGTTGGCCAATCTGTCGACGGATGAGCAGGCTCGCTTGCGCGCGGAGGCGATGATCGGGATCTATAAGATGGCCAGACAGTTTGGTGTCGGGGTTCCCTGGCCGCCCCAGGGATTCAATCCAGATGCTCCAGGACAATAACCAACGTCCAGGGGGCGGGCCCGTTCGGGTGCTGGTGGTCGACGATCATCAGGTCCTTCTCCGTGCCTTGGAGGACTGGCTGCGCGGGGTGCCACTGGTCACAGTGGTCGGGATTTGTGGATCGGCCAAAGAGGCCCTCAGCTGCCTTTCTGAACGGCGACCCGATCTGGTGTTGATGGATGCCAATATGCCCGACATGGGAGGCCTCGACGCGGTCGAACCGATCAAGCAATGGAATCCTTCCGTTCGAGTGGTCATCATGTCCTTCGACGAAGTTCATCTCGCCATTGCGCGAAGGATGCCGACGGTCGACAAGGCTATTGATAAACACCATTTGCGAGAGCAGTTTCCTCTGCTGATTCAAGAAGTCGCTCGTACCAGACCCTCTGTCTGAGACGCGATCTTCCGGCCTCCGGGCGTGATTCTCTCCTCGCCCTCCTGATGTCGATTGCAGTATGATGCCCCTCTCACGGAGGAGGCCGCATGCTCGAACAACGTATCGACGAAGTGACCAAAGCCAATCAAGCCTTTTACGAGGCCTTCGGGAGCCTCGATATCGCCAAGATGGACCGTATCTGGGCGCACCAGGAATATGTCACCTGCATTCATCCCGGCTGGACGCTCCGGTCGGACTGGCCCGAAGTGCGCGACTCCTGGGTGCTGATTTTTAACAATACGTTCTCCATGCAATTTGAATTGTCCGAGGTCATGATCCAGGTCGCGGGCGACATGGCCTGGGTGATCTGTGTCGAAAGCA
>JABFSU010000107.1 GCA_013140455.1 Nitrospira sp.
GCATATTCCCGAATCTTAATCGAGTCGCTGATCTGTTTCGCCGCGCCTTCGACGACCAAATCAATGGCTTCCTTGACCACCGGTTCCAGCCCCGTCACGTCGCACGTCGTCTCTTGAACTTCCACCTCGCCGAGACCGGAGCTTTGGAGCTTCTTCGTCCACAGCGTCGAGCCATCGCCGGCCAGATACGCGACGTCGAGACCGACGGTGACCGTCACGGGATAGGTTTTCTTGATACGCCGGGGAATCGCCAGGTCGATTTGCTTCAAACCAACGGATGCCTCGATCGCCCCGTCCGGAGACACGGACTGATCCATCGCCACATGCTGGAATACCCGGCCCATCTTTTGTTGGAGCGCGGCGACTAACGGACTGCCGATGGGCACCGTCGCCTGTGCCCCACAGGCATTTTGATAGGCAATGGTGGTCGTGGCCAGGGAGGAAGGCACCCGCAAGACCGGCGAGAGCGCAATGGGCGCGATCCCCGCCAAGCCGTCGGCTCGCTTGAACCACGAGCAGGCGGTCCACGTGGTCAGCGAAATCCCCATGAGGAGGAACCCGATAGACGCGCGGCACCAAACAGTTTTATATCGTTGCTGCATCACTCGTTGCACCACTGTTTTATACAGAAAACGCGCGACCGATCACAACTTCTCCGCCAAATTGACAGCCCTTCTGTCCTGGGCTAAGGTCCCGCCCATGCCCAAGCATCCGACAAATATTTCCACCCACTCCACATCGGCTCCCTGGGAAGCCTGGCTGCGCTTGATTCGTTTCCGCAATCAAACCGGCACCGCTCTCTTATTACTGCCGACCTGCTGGGCGCTGGCTCTGGCGGAGCGCGGATTTCCTTCGCTGCGCCTGCTCACGATTTTTGCGGCCGGCTCATTTCTGATGCGCAGCGCCGGTGTCGTGATGAACGATCTCGCCGATCACTCGTTCGATCGCCAGGTCGCGAGAACGAAAACCCGTCCCCTGGCGTCCGGAGAATTGACGAAACGGCAGGCCTTCGCCGTCCTCGCCACACTGCTACTGCCGGCGGCCGGTCTCTTGTGGCTGCTCAATCCGCTGACCCTGTGGCTCTCACCGATTGCCCTGGCCTTGGCCGCGCTGTACCCCTTTTCCAAACGCGTGCTGCATATTCCCCAAGCCATGCTCGGGCTGGCGTTCGGCTGGGGCACGATCATGGCCTGGGCGGCCGCCAGAGGAACGCTCGAACCGACTGCGTGGACTGTCTTTGCCGCCACCATCGTCTGGGCGATCGCCTATGACACCATTTATGCCGTTCAAGATATGGAGGATGATCGGCGCATCGGCGTGAAATCGTCCGCGCTGTTCTTTGGCTCATCCATCTGGCTCGCGGTCGGTCTGATGCTGGGCGTGATGCTGGTGCTGTTAATGGCAGCAGGCCTGCAGACCGGAATCGGCTGGCCCTACTTTCTGATGCTGGGCGCTGTGAGTGTATTTTTTGCGATGCAGACCAGAAGCCTGCGCGGGGTGGTGACCCCGTCGCAGGCATTCCGGATGTTTCAGGCTCACGTGTGGGCCGGACTGGCGATCTTCGTCGGACTGATCGCCGGATTTCTCGCGTAACAGGACGCTGAAAAAGTCCACCAGCGGACGGCCTTTTTGAGCATCCTGCGGTGGTTCTTCGCTCAGCTCGCCGGCTTCTCTGCAACCGGCTCTTCAGCTCTCGGCGCGCGCATGGTGTTTAGGTACATGCTCACCGCTTTGGCGTCTGCGTCGCTGAGACCCAGCGCCGGCATCCTGGTCTCGACTTTCATGGCCTGCGGATTCTTGAGCCAGCGATAAACCCAGGTCGAGTTCAGCCGGAAGCCCGCGCGGTCCAGAGCCGGACCCACTTTTCCGCCTTCTCCCGCCAGGCTGTGGCAGCCGTTGCAGCCGTACTTATTCTGATAGAGACGCTTGCCCACTTCAGCCTGCTGAGCGGCCTGCTCTGCCGTCATCGTCATGTCCGGGCGGGCGATGTTGAGCCCTTTGCCGGGGCGCGTGCCGAAATTGTTGAGCATGACTTGCGCGGTATCGAGCACCTTCTTGGCGGCAGCCATCGCAGCCTGTTCTTTCGCATAGGACGCTTCATCGACTTCCACGTCCTTCTTCGTGGCTTCGCTTTTCTTCTCGGCCTCGTCGCTGGCTTTCTTCTCAGCGGCTTCATAGGCCTGCTTGGCCTGATCGAAACTGTCCTGGGCCGTCTTGAGCCCTTCGGTCAGTTCTTTCTTGCGCTCTTCAACCTTGAACTCCAGCTTCATTCCATGCAGCGTCCGCACATATCCGACGATTGCCCAGATTTCATCTTCTGACAGCGTGTATTTGAAGGTGGGCATCGTCGGCACGGCGAAGTCGTCGTCGCCGATCTTGTCGCCGCCCGGGCTGGTATCTTTCATGTCACGAGAGATCGTGTTGAAAATATCCTCGTCCTTGAACGTGCTCATTTCCGATTTATTCGAAAGATCTTTGGGCTTGGGATCCGGCATGGACGACCAATTGAAGCCTTCGTTCTGCCGGCCACTCTCGCCGTGACAATGCATGCAGTAGTGGGTGTACAACTCATGACCCTTCTTCTGCTGCTCGCTGGCACAGCCGCCTGCGGTCATGGCCCAGATTCCAATCAGGCCGGCGACCGTTCCTATGACTTGTAGCCTTGCCGCCTTCATGCTGCCTGTCCTTTCTTCAATTTCCTGATCAGGACAAACTGGAACCCCAACGCCAGTGCTGCCGCGAAGGCCGCGTAGTAATAGCCGGAGTAATCCGGCGGCGCTTCCGCACGGAAGTACCACCAGGAAGACACGGCCTTCTGTGAGCCCTTCTCGACCAGGTCGCCTGCTCCGTCTTTTCGCCCATCCCAGACCGCAAACGCGATGTTGATGAATCCGCCAGGAATGAGTTGCGTATCTTCGGCCGTATGTTCGGTGGCTAGCGGCCTCGTGAAGACCACCTTCCAGGTCCCGTTGGAGAACGCACCTGTCGCCTTGACGTCCTGATGGGTCTGGATTTTCAGCGTCCCGAATCCCATGGCGTTCATATCCACGCCCTTCTTATCCTTGTTCTTCCAATACCAAATGTTGACCGGACCGCCTTCGACTTGCGCCATCGGCTGGCCATGGGCAAAATGCGCTTTCTTGTCGCCGACCATAAATTCGATGGCGGCGGCATCGTCGGGGTCTTCGGTCGGATCGGCATATTCCAGCAGCACGGCTACTTGCGTGCCGTCATGCAGCGCCCGCACGGAGAGATCCTTGACGGTGGTTTCCAGGATACGGTTGGGCCAGTGCACTTGCGGTGACATCGGGAATTTCGCCGGTTTGGCCGTGCTCCAGATGGCCGCATTGGGATCGTCAACGGGAAGGGTTCCCTTGACCATCGGCGCACTCACGGACACGCTCTCGCTTTCCTGCGCCAAGCCTGGAGCCGCTCCGGACAGAATAAGAGCCGTCACTGCGACCGCTCCAACTCCGCTCACCCATTGTCTGATCTGATTCGCCGGTTTCATACGGGCCTCGTATTCGATTCACAGAAGGACAACGATCGATCGTCGCCTCGCATTATTCCCACGTTCTCGGTGATTGATGGGCGCCGTCGTACTCGCCCATGATGATCTTCCAGATCCACTCATCCGGCAACTCTACTTCCCAGCGCGGCATGGCGGACTTCCAGGGCATACCCTCGATCGGGAGGCCGACGCCGCCCTTCTTGATCCGCCAGAACAGATAGCTTTCTTGCAACATCGCGATCGTTGTGGGATCGGAGAAATTGGCGGGTGGGGGATTGAAGCCGCGGGCTGCGGGCCCTTTGCCGTCAAACTTGCCGCCGTGGCAGGGAGAACAGAACGCGGCGTAGAAGCCTTTTCCCTGCATAATATTTTCCGGCGTCTTCGAGACCGGATTCGACAGGCCGGTGTACTCTCCCGGAGGAGCCGGATGGATGGTGCGGTTTTCTGCGGGAGGCGCATCGCTCGTGGCGGTGCTACCGTAAGTCTGCCAACCGACCAACAACGGGAAGAGAATCAAGAATCCGTAACGGGCCGCGCTCATCGCGCCGATGTTCTCGCCTGTCAAAAAGTTCAGAATCGGAGCGAAGAAAGCATCCTTCGACTCACGGCTCAATGTCTTAAATACGACGATCCCGGTCGTCGTAAGCATCAGATACAGAAAAATCAGGCTGGACGGCAAGGGTGCGGATCCTGGAAGATTCGGGACCACAAACTTTAAAAACGCATACATCGCGAGAATCAGAAGCACTGGCTTTGCGAGGGAGCCGCCCATATCCCCTCCTTACTTCGCTTGCGCGATCGTCACGGTTTCAGCTTGAGCCGCCTTCACGGGAGCCGCCGGGGCCGCCCCGGGCATTTCCAGTTCCGACGGATTCACCGAGATCGGTTCCCCGCTCATCTGCTGCAGGAACGCGATCACGGAGAGAATTTCGTTCTTCGACAGTCCGATGGGATTCTTATTGATATAGGGCATCCTTGCCGGATATTCCTTCGGCAGTCCCTCGTGGCGATAATCGAGATAGACGTAAGCCTGGGGCTGAGTCAAACTTTCGAAGATGAATTCCCGGCTGAGTTTCGCCCCGATGCCTTTGAGGTCGGGACAGCGGGCGGACTCGCTCGGGCCGATGGTATGGCAGAGCGCGCACTGGCCTTTGCTGAAGAAGATCTTCTGGCCGATCGATGCCATATCGGCCGGCGTCTTGATACTGGCGATGTCAATGCTTTCTTCAGCCGGCGGCAATGAGGCCATCTGCGGAACGGCCAAGGCGACCAAAGAGAAGAGGCCGAGGACGATGGCCACAAACCCCATCACTCGCAAAAACTGCGAGCGGATAAAGAGCAGAATAAGGACGCCGCTCCCGATGACCGAGAGGCCAATCAACTGTAATTTGACGACTTCACTCATAGGACTCCTCTGAGCAAGACGATCCGGTTAGATCTGCTTGTCCAATGTTTGAGAGCCACCCGCCATAGCCGGCAATGCCCCGTGGCCTTCGCCACTTTTTTCGTTGCCGCCATGCGTATGCTTCGCTTTATCCCCCATGGTCGCCACCCAGAAAATGAACGCCACGATCAGGCAAAACATGAAGGTATTCGCCGCCATCAGCGCCGCCGCATAACCCAGCGCAGGAGAGAACGCGTATTGCGAAGAGTCTCGCATCACACCGTACACATGCCAATGGACCCGCGAGGATGATCGCGCGTAACCCATCAAGGTCATCAAGAGAATGACCATAATGGCGTTGAGGACCAGTGAATAGCCCGCCCGCGGGGGCATTTTCCCCCACACCATCTCGGTGGTGGTTTTTGCACTCTTCAGGAGCAACGCCGTCAACGGCGTGATCGTGACCATGACAAAGATGACCAGCAACACCTGCGAAGTCGAGAAATAGTTAATACGCACGATGGCCGGGACAAAGTAGCCCCAGACGCCCAGCACCACGACGACGATACCGGCAATGATGAGGACCGCACCCATTACGGCATTTGCCAGTTTCGCCCAGGTGGCGGTGTCTTCCTTGCCAGCCCTCCAGTACATGATGAAGCTCATGAAGGTGACAAGAATCATGAGATTCGACACCGTCATTTTGGCCGACATGACGCCGAAGACACCCAGCAATGGATGGTGAGTTCCACCCATCTTTCTGGCCTCTTCCAGACTCGCCACGAGGGAGTGCGGCGTCATCCAGACGCCCAGACAGAGCAACAGAATGATCAGCATGGCCAGAATCGGCTTACGATAGCGCAGCTCAGAACCTGGAATGCGATGCGTAATTCCCATCCAGAAATAGTAGTTCGATCCGATGAACAGCACGCCGATTAACATGGCCTGCAAAATGAACAGCCAGGAAAGGAATCCACCCATCAGAGTGATACCCATCTGCTGGTTGTACTGATAGATTTCGCGCATCAGCCAATAGCCGGCGAAAGGCAACGGGAGAAGACCGAACACGCCGATGAAATTACCGACGTAGCCCATCCAATCGTAATGTTCGCGTTCTTCCGGAGTCCGCGCCGAAAGATAACGAATACCGGCATAGGCACCGCAAATGTAGCCGCCGAGTACGACGTTGGCGATCAGCCGGTGAATATTGACCGGCCACCACGTGGGATTCCAGGTCGCCGCCCAGGCCCGTGCCATATCCGAACCCTCAGCAATAACGACCGGGCTCGCCTGGAACGTCGCCCAGGAGTTGGGAATGATCATGATGAAGAAGGCAAACACGTTCAGCAGGAAACCCAGGACCAAGTGGAAGACCTTGCTGCGGCCTTCCGACATGGCGTCCCACCCGTACCAGTACATGTAGAGCGTTGCGGTCTCGAGCAGGAAGAGCGCGCAATAGACCATGAACGAGGGGAAGAAGATGTCGCTGAGATAGGCCATCAGCTTGGGATAGGCGCCGATGAGGATGAACAACAGGATGCCGCCGAACAGAGCGGTGGTCGAATAGGCGGAACTCAGCAGCTTGGTAAACTCTTTGGCCAGCTTGTCATAGCGCTTTTCGCCGCTTTTCCAGCCCACGATTTCGCACAACCAGGCGAAAATCGGCACGCCGAGCACAAAGCCCGCGAGCAGGAGATGCAGCTGCGCGACGATCCAGACCAGGTTCCGGCTACCGATACCGGGCACGTCACGATAGGCCACGGCCGACGCTCCGCCGGAATCCGCCGCCAACCCGACCACCGGAGCGGCAAGCACTCCCAGGGTCGCCACGAAGGCAGCCACTGCAGCAGGCGATTCGGTAATGAACCGAATAAGCCGTTCAATTATTCCAGGCCGTTGCATCATGGATATCACCTCTCCGTCGCCCAGTCTTAGGGTGTTGCTGGAGCCTTCACCGGTGCCTTGGCATCAGCGGGCTTGGCCTTACCGGCCTTCCCCTTGTCTTTATCTTTGTCTTTCGCTGCCTCTTCTTCGGCTTTCTGCTTTTCGATCGCCTCGACTTGCACCGCAAGCTGGGCCACATGCTTTTCAGCCTTATTGAGCGTATCGACGGGCTTGTAGAGCGGCGCGGCTTTGACTTCCGGCTTTTTGCAGCATTCATGCGGATGCGGCGTACTGACCGGCAGGCCGGACCAAAACAACATCGAGAGAACCAGGCCCACCAGCGTGGTGGCGGTTAGCATCAGCCCTTGGTCGGCCGGCACGCGCATCAGATCCCACCGTGTCACCAACGCTTGATAGTCTCCCGATGCAGGCGCAGCACTCTGCGCCGCACTCCGGATCACACGCCCGACAAGAGAGACACCCAGTAACATCATGACGATCAGGACGGTCGTAGAGGCGCCGCCCCAGAGGGTCAGCTCGATCCCGATTTTTTCAGCGACAGGGACCGTCTTCAGCATCTCTGTTTCAAAGAGACTATGCGACAATTCGATGGAGGTCTGCGTGGCGAAACTCACCACGATCCACAGAATCGGCATAAAGAGCGCGCCCACAAGGGCGGTCTTCAACCACAGCGACAACCCGAGTCCGTCCGGCGGCTCTTTACTGATTTTTTCAAGAAACAGCGTTCTCGCGACCACACCGGTCGCCCAAATATCGATGGGGATACAAATCAGGAAGAGGAGCGCAATCCCCACGCCTTCCCCGAGATGCGGCTCGGCCACCATGGCAAGAATCGGCATGGCGAATACGGTCACTGGACTGGCGAGATACATCAGACACGCCAGCCCGATGCGGGCCTCAAAATGAATCAGGCCCAGCGCCAGGAATAGCAGACAAATTCCAATTTTGATTGGGAACCCGGTCCAACAGGTGGACCAGAGGACGTTCAATCCAAGCTTGACGGGGGACGGTAATTCTCGCTCGGTCATAGTTTCATCTGGGGCGCGGTTCACGTCGCCCCGCTCAACTAGTCCAAAAATTCCCGGTTGATAATGGC
>JABFSU010000010.1 GCA_013140455.1 Nitrospira sp.
TACCGGCCATATCACGGCCGTTGTTGAGGCCTTGCACCAGCTGCATGACCTGCACGGAATCGAGATCATAGACCGGCTTGGCCTCTTTGTGATCGCCGACTGTCGGATAGTCACCGGTCAGACAAAGAATGTTGCGGATGCCGAGCATGTGGGCACCCATGAGATCGGACTGCATGGCAATCCGGTTCCGGTCGCGACAGGTCAGCTGCATCACCGGATCATGGCCCAATTCATAGAGCAATCGACAGACCGGCAACGACCCGGCGCGGACGACGGCGGCCGTGTTGTCGGTCACATTAACGCCGTGCACGCGCCCAACCAGTTCTTTGGCACTCTCCAGCACTTTCGAGATGTTGGTGCCCTTCGGCGGGTTGTACTCAATCGTCACGGCAAACTGCCCGCTACTCAGGACTTCACTCAACCGCCGCGGTTCCTTGCTCATACCATCTCCCTCGCCATTATCCACTCCCCTACTTCATCCCTTACCCAGCTATAGAGGACTGGAGGCGCTCCACTGCGCGCATGCACCAATCTTATCTCCACTCTTCTAGAGATCGAGCGGGGCACTCCACATTGCGCGCATCCAACGAGGGTCTTCTGAGACCGCGCGTTGGGCGAGCACTGGAGGGTTCCGCTCGATCTCTCCCTCCTACACCATCCCCGCCATTCGCTTGGCAGACTCCACCGTATTCGCAAGCAACATGGCGATCGTCATAGGGCCGACGCCACCGGGCACGGGGCTGATCCAGCCTGCCTTTTGGCTCACGGGTTCAAAGTCGACATCGCCACAGAGCTTTCCGTCCGTCCACCGATTGGTACCGACGTCAACGACGACCGCGCCTTCTTTCACCATATCAGCCGTCACAAATTTGGCTTTCCCGATCGCGACCAGCAAGAGGTCCGCCTCACGGCAGACTGCGGGCAAATCCTTAGTCTTGGAATGGCAAATCGTCACGGTTGCGTTGCGCTGCAACAACATGAGCGCTAACGGCTTTCCCACGATGTTGCTGCGACCCAACACCACCGCACGCTTGCCTTCAATGCCGACACCGGTAGACTCGATCATCTTGATCACGCCTTTGGGAGTGCAGGCTTCAAAGACCGGGCTCCCTTCAACCAACCGGCCAAAGTTATACGGATGGAATCCATCGGCATCCTTGTCTGGCGAGACTGCTTCAAGCACGACTCGGCTGTCGATGTGCTTCGGAAGCGGCAGCTGGACTAAGATCCCATGGACTTTGGGATCCGCATTCTTTTTTTCAATCAATGCCAAGAGATCCGCTTGTGTCGTACTGGCCGGTAATTTGTAATCATCGATGTAGATCCCTGCCGCCTCGCAGGCTTTCTGCTTGCTCTTCACATACTGATGCGACGCAGGGTCATCACCGACCAAAATGGTGGCGAGGCCCGGCTTGGTCCCAGTCTTTGCCAGGACCGCCGCTGATTCAATTGCCAGCCGGTCACGAACTTGCTGCGCCAATGCCTTCCCGTCGATGAGTCGTGCTCCCACAATTCCCTCCCTGAATTCAAGCGGTTGGCCTTCAAAACCGTAGGCACCTTAGCAGGGCATTTTTCATCAAGTCAACGCCCGAAAAGCACAGACCGAGGTGAGACATCGCAACGCCCGCGATCTGAACCGCACCGAACCGCCGAATACCTTCCGGCCTCACTCCTCTCCAGCCATTCCTTGACAGTCTCTTCACCCGTTCGCTACGATGCATGCCTGTCTTCACACTGATTAATCAAGCTTGAACATCCCATCATCCACCGACAATTTTCGCGATACTCTCTTGAGGGTGACACTCGTCTGTTGCGTGCTCGCAGGTTCGTCAGATCTTCTCCACGCGGCTCAGATTACCGGACTGGAAGCACCGAATAGCTTCGTCGGCGACCAGCAGGGCAAAGAATTCTTCATCTCCAATGTAAACGGCGAACCGAATGCGCGCGATAATAACGGGTTCATCACCAAAGTAGATGCCGAAGGGAAGGTCCTCAATCTCAAGTTCATCCAGGGCGGCATTGTCGATGTCATGCTGCATGCCCCCAAAGGCCTGGCCGTCGTCGATCAGACCCTCTACGTGGCCGATCTCGACCAGTTGAAAGGATTTGACAAATCGACCGGTAAATCACTTGTAGTGGTCAGCTTTCCCCCGCTCCCCTCGAAGGGAATCGTCTCCCTCACCGATGTCACGGCAGGATCGAACGGCGTACTGTACGCATCAGATCAATCCAACAACACGATCTACCGCATTGAACAAGCAGCCGGGCACCGCGTAAGCCTGTTCCTTCACGACGACCGCCTCGCGGGTCCGTCCGGGATTGCCGTCCATCCGCGGACCGGCCACCTCATCGCGGTCAGCTGGGAGAAGGGCAAGATTTTCGACATCACGCCCGAAGGCCAGCTCTCCGAGCTGGAGTCGAATGGATTTTTCACCGGCCGTTTTCAAAACCTGAGCGGGATCGATTTCGACCGGTGGGGCAATATGTACGTCTCGGATTTCTCCAGAGGGAAAATCTGGCGCATGACCCGTGACCAACGCTTCCAGGTGATTGCCGAGTATCTCCTCTCCCCGGCCGATATCAGCATTGACCGGGCCAACAATTTGATTCTCGTCCCCTATCATTATGCCCATGCGGCGGAGATCAATGGACTGGAGGCTCCCTCGGACGGCAAGAGCCGGGACAACCGGCGAACCCTCGCAGACTACGGATTTGGAGCAGCGGGCCCCCCGCAGCCCGCTAAGGAAGGAGCCGCAGCCAAATGAGCCAATGCGCCTACTGCACACAACGCAAAGGCAAACGCGTATGCCCAGGCCTCAACGGACTCATCTGCAGCCAGTGCTGCGGGGAGCATCGCCTCGTGCGCGTGACCTGTCCCAGTGACTGCGTCTATCTCGACAGCGGCAGCGATTATCAGCAGAAGCGGCTCGCCGTGCAATTCATGCCGCTCCGCCGGGAATTCTATCGGGAACTCGGCGAATTCGGCGGACAGCAGGCCATCTCCCTTTTCAATCTCATTGAAGTGATCACGGTGAGTTTCTTCCAGGGACGTCGCGACGGGCAGGATGCGGAAGTCATCGCGGCCATTCAGGGACTGCGCCGCACATTGAGCCCCCTGCACGTGCCGGCGGCCCCCATGCCCGTCTTCGCCGAACATCTAATCAAGGAATACGAGACCTTCAAGAAGCAAAACCCGAAGCAGATCGCCGACTCATCCAACGCACCGGAGATTCTCGACCGGGCGGTCAAATTCGTATCGGAATTTTCAGGAAAAGATTTCCAGTCACGCCGCTTCCTCGCCGGACTGATCGGCTATGTCACCGCTTATCATCCCGAGATTGCCGCGAACTTACAAAAGAAACATGAACCGGGCCATATCGTGCTGCCAGGCCAATCGTTCATGCCCCCGCCGACGGCCGAATCCCATGTGCACGGGCCTGAATGCCAGCACCACCAGCACTGAGCCATTACCCTACCGCTTGACCGGGGGCCTCATCGCAGCCGATCGACGATTGCAATGTGCGCTCAATAAATCCTGCAAGTTGGAAGTCCGATCCGTTAGAGATTGACTGGATCTCCACGCCGAACTCATTCCCTCTATCCCACCGCACCATCGCTTGATCGATATCGATCGGCGCCGAGACGCCTGGCAGCCACACACGAATCATCACTGACGTATGCAGAGACAGCGCAGCCTCTCCCTGCCGCTCGACTCGAAACCCGCTCAACGAAAGGTCGCGCACCATGCAGCGATGGATGGCGCTGGACGTCAGAATACAAGCATGGCACTCGCGCTCGACTCGCCGATACATTCGACGTGTTGATGGGTTTCTCACGGAATGCCTCCTCGGTAGACACCCTCTCGGTTTCGATAGGGTGAGAATACCTTGGAGTCTCCTTCTGGGAAATCCCACAAAAGCCCCCCACCAAAGGTAGGGGATTAGACCACTTCAAGGGCTTTCCTCAAGATTGCACGGGGTCGGCAGTCTATGAGGTGGCGCATGGTCCGGACAAGGCATCAGCTTCAGGCCAGGCGGAAAAGAACGAGCCCTTCCCGCATGAAACGGAAAGGGCCTTCTCGATTCATCCAATGATAGTGGACGAGACTCTCTCTACTCGACGATCGTGACCGTCATCTCAATCCGGTCGTTGGGCAGGTCGCGATCGTTTCTTGGCAAGCTCACAATTTTATCGGCCACGCCGATCCCTTTGGTGACTTCACCGAATACCGTGTACTTGCGGTCGAGAAACCGGGAATCCTCGACCACGATGAAAAACTGTGACCCCGCCGTATCCGGATCGTTCGCCCGCGCCATGGATACAATGCCCCGCTTGTGCGGCGTATCGCTGAATTCTGCCTTGACCGTATAGCCGGGACCGCCCTGCCCGTAGGAATCTTTTTTGAGTGAGTCCTTGGTGTTGGGATCGCCGCCTTGGATCATGAACCCGGGAATCACCCGATGAAAGATCGTGCCGTTATAGAACCCGTCCTTGGCCAGCTTAATAAAATTCTCCACGTGTTTGGGAGCCAGATCGGGAAACAATTTCAGCTCAATCTCGCCGAATTTCGTTTTGACGATCGCTCGTGGACCTTTCGGCGCTTCGACCTTGGGAGCCGGCGCTTTGTCTGCGGCATCACTGACGCCGGTCCCGAACGCGAATGGAATACACACTGCCAACACGACACATCCCATCAACCAGCTCACTCTTCTCTGCATCATCGTCCTCCCCTTATCTTGGGATACCTGCATTGACTATAGCCACCATCGCGCACGGCTTCAAGACCCGACCTGCTCCAGCGCGTATCGAGCCGCCATCTGTTCCGCTTCTTTTTTACTCAAGCCCTGCCCGGTCCCCGCCACACGCTCGTTGATCCGCACTTCAACTTCGAAATGTTTCTGATGATCCGGCCCGGACTCACGCATCGTCACATACTGCGGCAACTGATCGTACCGTTTCTGGCACCACTCCTGGAGTCTGGTCTTATAATCTTCTTCACCCGGTGTCGCTTGATGAGCTTCGGCCTGACGCAGCTCTTCCTGCATCACACCCAAGGTAAAAGTCCGGCTCGCCTCCAATCCCCCGTCGAGATACACCGCGGCAATCACCGCTTCCAAAGCATCGGCCAACAGAGAATTCTTTTCTCGCCCCTGCGAGAGTTCCTCCCCACGCCCCAGTCGCAACAGCGCACCGAGGTTCATCCGGCGAGCCGCCTGGGCCAGGGAAGATTCGCTGACGAGGTTCGCTTTCAGTTTGGACAAAGCCCCTTCGCTCAGCTGCGCATAGAGCTGCGCCAGGTGGTCGCTGATAATCAGAGAGAGCACCGCATCGCCGAGAAACTCCAGCCGCTCATTATGGGTTCGCGTCACACCCTTCCGCTCATTGACATGAGACTTGTGCGTCAACGCTTCCGCGAGCAAACCGGGATTCTTGAACCGATAGTGGGGCAGGGATGGAACAGAATCGGCTGGGGAAGCCGGTGTCATAGGCGCAACCGCACTAGACCTCCAGACGCCTGAAAATCAGACAGGCATTCACACCACCGAACCCGAACGAGTTCGAAAGCGCCGTCTTGATCGGCACGGCCCTGGCTTTGTTCGGCACGTAGTCGAGATCGCATGCGGGGTCAGGATTTTCCAGATTGATCGTGGGCGGCAATAGACCATGGTGGAGCGCCAAAATACTGAAGACGGCTTCGATACCGCCGGCCGCGCCGAGCAAATGTCCCGTCATCGACTTGGTCGAACTTACAGGGATCTTATAGGCCTGCTGACCGAAGACCTGCTTGATCGCGCGCGTCTCAATGGCATCGGCCATCGTGGAGGTCCCGTGCGCATTGATATAGCCGATCTGATCCTTGGCGATCCCGGCATCTTTCAACGCCAGCTCCATGCAGCGCACCGCACCTTCGCCTTCTTCCGGCGGCGCGGTAATGTGGTAGGCATCGCTGTTCATGCCGTACCCGATCACCTCCGCGTAGATCCGGACGCCCCGGCGCCGCGCATGCTCGAGTTCTTCCAGGACAACGACGCCGGCGCCTTCGCCCAGCACGAATCCGTCCCGATCTTTATCGAACGGCCGACTGGCTCTGGTCGGTTCATCGTTGCGAAACGAGAGCGCTTTCGCGGCGGCAAATCCTGCCACGCCCAACGGCGTGATCGCCGCCTCCGCACCACCGGCAACCATGACATCGGCATCACCATACTGAATCAGACGAAACGCATCGCCGATACAGTGATTCCCTGTCGCACAGGCCGTCACGGCGCAGGAATTCGGGCCTTTGGCGCCGATGCGGATCGCCACCTGACCCGAGGCCAGATTGATGATGGTCATGGGAATGAAGAATGGCGACACACGACCGGGACCTTTTTCCTTGAGCACATCATGATAGTGCTCGATGGCGCCCAGCCCGCCGATGCCGGAACCGATATAGACGCCGACTTTCGTGGCTTCTTCCGGCGCGACCTTCAATCCTGCGTCATCCACGGCCAGTTGGGCAGCGCCCACGGCATAGTGGATGAACGTATCCATCTTTTTGATTTCTTTTTTTTCGATGAATTGGCCCGGATCGAAATCGCGTACTTCACCGGCGATCTGGGCGTCATAGGCAGCCGGATCAAACTTGGTGATTCGCCCGATGCCGGATTGCCCAGCACACAGCGCGGCCCAGGTCTTGTCCACCCCGGTCCCGAGAGGTGTGACCAGCCCCAAACCTGTCACGACAATGCGCCGCGTCGATCGCTCAGCCATACGTACCGCTTATGATTTTTCTTTGATGTAATCCAACGCTTTCCCGACCGTGAGGATCTTTTCAGCATCCTCGTCAGGAATCTCGATTTCGAATTCCTCTTCAAGCGCCATCACCAACTCGACAGTGTCGAGCGAGTCGGCTCCTAAGTCCTCGACGAAGGAGGCTTCGGGAACCACTTCATCTTCCTCAACGCCGAGCTGCTCGGCAATAATCTTTTTCACGCGCTCATCAACAGTTGCCATCGATCTGCCTACCTCCTTCCCCAACGTGACTGACCCTGTGCGGCAACATGGGGATATGCTGCCGCTGGTTGTTCCCAGACCTTGGGGACCATCTATACCATTAACATACCGCCATTCACATGCAAAACATGACCGGTAATATACGCCGCTTCATCGGACACAAGAAAGCGGACCGCCGCCGCGATGTCGGCCGGCGTACCCAACCGTCCCAACGGAATCTGTTTTTGCAATGTTTCCTTCACATCCTCCGACAAGCCATGCGTCATCGCCGTGTCGATGAACCCCGGCGCCACCGCATTGACGGTGACATTGCGCGTGGCATATTCCCGCCCGACCGTCTTGGTGAAGCCGATCACAGCCGCTTTCGACGCAGCATAATTCGCCTGCCCGGCGTTGCCCATCACCCCCACGATCGAGGCGATATTCACGATGCGACCATACCGCTGCTTGGTCATCGGCTGCAAGACCGCCTTGGTGCAATTGAACGTGCCGTTCAGATTGACCTGCAGCACGAGATTCCAATCTTCTTCTTTCATTCTGAGCAACAGTCCGTCGCGGGTAATCCCGGCGTTGTTGACGAGAATGTCGATCTTCCCCCAGGCCTTGATGACCTGCTCGGCCATGGCCTTAGTATCATTGGCATCCGCCACGTTCACTTTGACGTTGAGCACTTTCCGGCCCAATGCCTCAATGGCCTTGACCGTCTCCTGGGACCGGGTGGGATCCAGATCCGCGACGACGATATCGGCGCCCGCTTGCGCCAGCGTTTCCGCAATCGCCCGACCAATACCCTGTGCCGCCCCTGTCACTATCGCGACTCGTCCTTGCAATGACATGCCGGTTTCCTTGTTAAACGTGACGTATCAAGCCGAATGCGCGGCGCCGAGCGCCTGCAGCGTCGCATCCAGCGATTTCGGATCATGAACGTTCAATAATTTCGCATCCGGAAGAATGCGCTTGATCAGGCCCGTCAACACCGTCCCGGGCCCCACCTCAATAAATGTCGTCACGCCCAGTTTTGCCATCGCCTGCACCGAGTCTTCCCACAGTACCGATGACGGAAGTTGGCGGACCAGCGAGGGTTGAATCTCGGCGGCCCGGCTGATGGGTTTGGCTTCGGCGTTATTAACAAGCGGCGTGGCCAAGTCAGTCCACCGCACCGCGGCAAGATCTTTCGACAGTCGGTCGGCAGCGATCTGCATCAACGGAGTATGAACAGGAACGCTGACTGGCAACGGGATTGCCTTCTTGCAACCCTTGCCTTTGGCCAGCTCAATCGCTCGTTCAACGGCAGCTTTTTCTCCGGCAATGACCACCTGCCCGGGCGAATTGAAGTTGGCCGCTGCGACCACGCCGACCGAGGAAGCTTCACGGCAAATCTCACGGACCACATCCGGCGTCAATCCGAGCAGCGCCGCCACCTGGCCGGTGCCCGGCGGTACCGCTTCAGACATATAGCGCCCGCGCTTCTGCACTAACCCTACTGCATCTCGAAAAGACACACCGCCCGCAGCTACCAGCGCCGAATATTCACCCAGACTGTGCCCGGCCACCGCCATCGGCTTCAGCCCCATCGAATCCAATGTCTTGAGAGCCGCGATGCTACTCACTAACAAAGCCGGTTGCGTATTCTCCGTGAGATTCAATCGTTCAGCCGGCCCTTCGAAGCAGAGCGCCGCACTGTCATAACCGAGAACGGCCGACGCCTCGTCATAGACCTGCTTCAATCTGGGATAGGCCTCGCAGAGCGCTTTGCCCATGCCGACTGACTGCGACCCTTGTCCTGGGAATACCAATCCGATGCCTGAATTCATGGGGGGTAGATATCTTAGAAATGACGTGGAATGTCAACGGGAAAAGTTGTACAGGACGGCTGCGTGTCGGCTCACCGCCGTTACCACCGAATCAGCGCCGACGCCCAGGTCAGCCCGGCCCCGAATGCGCCCAACATGACGAGCGATCCATCTCGAATCCGCCCCGCTCGAACCGCCTCATCCAGCGCGATCGGGATGGATGCAGCCGACGTATTTCCATACTGCTCAAGATTCAGCATCACCTTCTCAAGCGGAAGACCGAGCCGTTCCATCACCGCCTTGAGAATCCGCATATTGGCCTGATGCGGCACATAGAGATCCAAATCTTCGACCTGCAGTTGGTTCGCTGCCAGCGTCTCCCGCGCAATCTCTTCGAGCGTCCGCACGGCCACCTTGAAGGTCTCATTCCCCTTCATCTTAATGAAGTGGGTCCGCTCGGTCACCACCTGCTCAGAGAGTGGCGTACGCGACCCGCCGGCCGGCACAGTGATCAACTCACAGAGACTCCCGTCCGACCGCAAATGCGTCGAGAGAATCCCCCGTTCACCGGCACTCGCGCTGACCACGGCAGCCCCCGCCCCATCACCAAACAGGATGCAGGTATTCCTGTCGCTCCAATCGGTAATCGCCGACATCACCTCGGATCCGATCACCAAGACATGCCGCATCCCGGTTCGCACATAGGCATCCGCCACCGACAAGGCGTAGACAAATCCACAGCAGGCCGCCGACAGGTCGCAGGCCGCCGCCTTCGTCGCGCCCAGTTGATGCTGCACCAGGCAGGCGGTCGCCGGAAGCGGATAGTCGCCCGTGCAGGTGGCAACCAGGATCAAATCGAGGTCGGATGCCGCAAGGCCGGCTGCCGCCAGTGCACGCCGCCCGGCCTGAACCGCCAGATCCGAGCAGGCTTCGCCAGATGCCGCGATATGGCGCTCGCGGATTCCCGTCCGCTCGCGAATCCAATCATCGGAGGTCGCCACCATACGCTCAAGCTCCGTATTGGGCATGACCCGAGACGGGGCGTACGATCCGGTTCCCGCGATACGGGATTTCATGCCGAGGGCTCCACAGGCGATGGACTGGCAATGCTCTCTTCGATATCCCGCTGAATCAATTCGTGCACGCGCCCTTCGGCCATCCCTTTGGCCCGGCGGATGGCATTCTTGATGGCTTTCGCCGAGGAGCGGCCGTGGCAGATGATGGTGATCCCGTTGACCCCGAGCAACGGTGCCCCGCCGAACTCGGCATAGTCGATCTTGCGTTTCAGATTGAGGAGCGGCGCCGCGATCAGCGGATACGCCAGTCGGCCCAGCCACGAACTGGAAATTTCTTTGATCAGGAGCTTCTTGATGGTCTCAGCCACGCCCTCGGAAATCTTCAGCGCGACATTCCCGATAAACCCGTCGCAGACGACGACATCGGCCGTTCCGCTATAGACCTCGCGCCCCTCGACGTTGCCGATAAAGTTCAGGGAACTGGCCTTCAAAAGTTTGAAGGCCTCCTTAGTGACTTCATTGCCCTTGCTGTCTTCTTCACCGATACTCAAAAGGCCGACGCGGGGGTTTGGCTTGCGGAAGAGATGCTTGCCGTATTCGTTCCCCATCAGGGCGAATTGTTCGAGATGTTTCGCCGAGCAGTCGACATTGGCGCCGACATCCAGCATGACGGCTTCTCCCGTCAGCGTCGGCAAACTGGTGGCGATGGCCGGGCGTTCAACACCCTTGGTCAATCCCAACACAAAAAATGACGACACCATGCTCGCACCGGTGTTGCCCGGGCTCACTACCGCGCTGGCCTCGCCGCTCTTCACCAGCTCCGTTGCGATCCAGATCGATGAATCCCGCTTTTTGCGCGCGACGGCTGCGGGCGATTCATGCATCTCGACGACCTGAGGCGCATGCCGAATCGATAGGCGGGGATCGGTTGCAGCGAGGCGCGCGCATTCGCGCTTCAAGACCGCCTCATCGCCGACGAGAATGACCTCGACGTCGAGCTCTTTGGCCGCCTGTATGGCACCCTCGATACAGGGTGCGGGACCATGGTCCCCCCCCATCGCATCAAGCGCGATCTTCATACGGGGAAATGTGCTCGAGATTGGAATAGATGGCTGAACACGCGTGGCACCCGTGATTCTCTCCGATGTGCCGAGAGCTTAGCGCAGACACACGAATTGCACAACCGGAACGAAAGGAGCCGAGGCCCGAGAGACCTCAGCATCCCTGTTTCGCGGTCCTGCTACGACTCTTCGACCTGAATGACTGCCTTACCCTTGTATGTTCCACAGTTCAAACAAGTGTAGTGCGGCAGCTTCAGCTCGTGACACTGCGGACATACGGACATCCCCGGAGGGGTCATCCGCAGTTTTTGTGTGCGTCGCTTGTCGCGGCGTGCACGAGAATGTTTATGTTTCGGATTAGGCATGGCAACTCCTTCCCACGTTCAAGACCGCCGGGAGATCCGCCCCCCGACGTCACTTCTGTTCAGTCTTCAAACTCTTCAATACTTGAAACGGAGTGGTCGGCGCCTCATCCGGACAGGCACACCGCCCCTCGTTCAAATTCTTTCCACAATGCGGGCACAACCCGGCACAATCGTCTTTGCACAACGGATGCATCGGGTTCGACAAAATCACTTGCTCTCGCAGCATCGGTGCGAGCTCCAAATGATCACCCTCGTAATGATAAATCTCGTCATCCGTCTCGTCCGGCTCAACCTCTACCGGCTCGACAGCTTTTTTGCGATGATCAACCCGCCTGGCCGCCGGCGGAACTATTTTCTGCTCCGGTTCATAGACGACACGGAGCGCAAACGCCAACGGCTCAGAAAAATGAGTCAAGCACCGCACACACTCCCGGATGGCCGTCCCTTCCACCACTCCGGTCACACAAATCGTGCGCTCGACCTTGGTCAGGTCCAATCCGACCGCCAACGCTCCATCGAGCTGCGTGTCGGCTTCGGTCAGTCCCAGCTCCTCAGCAGTCACATCACCCGTAAGCGACAACCCGTCGGCGGTGATATCTGCAAGATGCGGTGTGAGCAGATCCATCATGATCTCCGGCGACCAGCCGGCTCCAGACGCCTGTATCGCGTCGCGCTGACTCACGCGCGCTATCGCTCCTCGGCAAAGCTGATGATCGCGATGTGCCGGGCGCGCTTGATCGAAATCGTCAATTCACGCTGATGCCGCATGCAGTTCCCGGATATCCGGCGCGGGACGATCCGTCCACGCTCGGTGAGAAAATTCCGGAGCAACCCGGCATCCTTAAAATCAATCGGAGCCTTCTCCAGGCAAAACCGGCAAGGCCGGCGCCGCTGAAACAACCGCCCGCCGCCCCCGTTACCGTCACGGCGATCACCGCCGCCTGCACTGCCACCCGTTCGTTCCATCACTGCCTCCTCGTTCGTCCTAATCAATGCTGTTCGTCAAATTCATAGCTGGGTTCGTCATGAATCGGCGGCTCACCGCCCGGTCCGCCGCTCACCCCGCCGCCATCCTGGCGCTTCGGCATGAACGTCACGCTCTGGGCCACCACTTCATGTTTGCTGCGCTTCTGGCCGTCTTCGGTTTCCCAGCGGCGTTGCTGGAGCCGCCCTTCAATGATCGCCCCGTTGCCCTTACTCAAATACTGGCCGCAATGTTCCGCCTGCTTGCCGAACACCACGATATCGACAAAACACACTTCCTCTTTCAGCTCCTCACCCTGCTTGAACCGCCGGCTCACCGCCAGTCCGAAGCTCGCAACAGGGGTCCCGCTCGGCGTGTACCGCAGTTCGGGATTCCGCGTGAGGTTGCCCATGAGGATGACTTTATTAAATCCGGCCACCGTCGGACTCCTGCGCTGAGGCCTCCAACGGACGCGGCGGAACTAACTCTTTTTCCAGATGGACGGTCAAGAACTTGAGAATGTTGTCTTCTAAACGGTAGGCCCGCTCGAGTTCGCCGACTGTCGTGTTGGGCGCGCGAAAGTAGAAATAGGCATAGGTGCCTTTCCGCTCATGCCGCACTTCGTAGGCGAGTTTCTTCTTGCCCCAATTCTCGGCCTTGATGAATTGCGCGCCGGTCTTATCGGCCACGGCTTTCATCTTGTCGATGAGGGTATTGGTCTCCTCGTCGGAGACGGACGGACGAATAATGAACAGAGACTCGTACAGCTCCATGCAGCAATCCTCCTGGACAAAGGCCCCGGATCCAGTCCGGAGCGAGGTGTAGGTGCCTCTATATGAGGCGCAAAGAACGGTGGACGGTATCACAGCGGCAAAGAGGCTGTCAATTGAATGAGTGCTGCTTGGGATCGTTATCGTTCGGACGACGCCACAGCTTAAAGAGAGTGGCCGCCTAGTCTCTTCGATCAAACCAATAGATCAACTCGATAAGATGGAGATCCACTCCGCGGCTGTCTTGCCCGTAGAGCGTTGCATCCGAGTAATGTTGAAAGTGATAGCCGACTCCGAACGGCCCGGCCACGCGGCTGGTTATTCCGAACGTCCATACAAATTGAAATGGCCCGCCAAAATTCTGCCGGCCGAACTTAGAATCGCTCAGCAGCGCCCCTCCCCCTCCCATATCGATGGCCACGAGTCCGTCCTTGCGACCCACCACAATATCGAGCGGCACCACGGTCATGATTCCGTTCGTTTCATCACCTCCCCGAAGTGCGCCGAGCGAGGCAAGCATTCTGGTGCCGAGCACCCAGCCTCCGCCAAGCTCTTTCTCCCAGGGGAGTCGAACTGTCGCAGCAAGATCGATCTGGTTAAAATCGCTCCGCCGCTCTCTCCCTAGCGGTGACCCGCCGCTGACGCCCCCTCTGATTCTGATCGATTCAAAAGCAAACTCTCCGGCCCGAGCCGCCCCAACGAGCCCAGTCTGGAAGGCCGTCACACTCATCAGGACAAAGACCATCACGTGCATATGTCTACGCATCCAAGAACCTCACACTCATCATACCCATTGGCTTATCGAGTCATGCCACAGCCCTGCCCATCCTGCATCCCTCAGCCGCAACCTACGCCTCATCCGGCATAGGCTTCTCCCGAATATTGAATTGATTCATGGCAGTGGAAAGACCGCGATGGATCAGACACTCCAATGCATCAACGGCTCGTTCGAGGCACGGCGTAAAGACCGCCATCTCATCCTGCGTGACCGGCTGCAACACATAGTCGGCGGCGTCCAGGCCAGGAGCAGGCCGACCGATTCCGATTTTGACACGGGTAAACTGCGGAGTCCCGAGTGCCTCAATGACCGATTTGATCCCGTTATGCCCGCCGGCCCCGCCGCCCTGTTTGATGCGTAAACGACCGGGTTCCAAATCGAGATCGTCGTGAATGAGAATCAAGTTGTCCGGCTTGATTTTGAACTCACGCAGTAAGCCTTTGAGGGGAGGACCCGTAAGATTCATCCAGTCCAACAAGCCGGCGAGCTCGATGAACTCCGACCCGAGCCGACCGGATCCTCGTTGAGTAATACCGCGGGAGGCAAGATGGATAGACCATCGAGCAGCCGCCCGCTCGATGGTCCACATACCGACGTTGTGACGGGTCCGGGCGTAGGCTTTGCCTGGATTGCCCAGTCCGACGAGGAGATGCACCGCTACTTCTTCTTTTCAGGTTCCTTCTTTTCAGCCTTCGGAGCATCCTTACCGGCGGCTTTCTTGTCGCCACCTTTGGCATCTCCGGCGGCTGCGGCTGCGCCCGCCTTCGCAGGCTCTCCGCCTTCGCCTGCTTCCTTGCCTTTCGCCGCGACTTCCGGCTCGGTCGCCGTGCCCGCTCCGCCAGTCAACAGTGCTTCCAGCTTGGCATCGGAGATCGGCGCCGCCACACTCACAATCATCAGATCTTCGTCATCGAGGAATCGGATACCTTCGCGCCGCGCAACATCCTTCAAATGAATGCCTTGGCTGATTCCGAGGGACGACGCATCCACATCGATCTGGTCCGGCATCGCCGCCGGCAAACACTCGATATGAAGCTCGCGTGTATTGTTGTGCAGCACGCCGCCTTCTTTGACGCCGGCAGGAATGCCACCGGTGACATGCACCGGCACCTTCACGCGAATCGGCTTGTCCATCGAGACTTCGAACAGATCCGCATGGAGCACACTGCCTGTAATGGGATCGACCTGATAATCGCGCAACAACGCCGTGCGACTCGCCTTTGTCTTGGCTCCGCCGACGGTCAATGACACCAGCACCGTACTGCCGGCTTGCGCCTTGAGAATCTTCACCAATTCATCCGGATTGACGGTCAACAGCACACACTCACCTTGACCATAGAGGACAGCGGGGATCTTGCCACTCCGTCGCAACTGGCGTGCGATACCCTTCCCTGACTGCTCCCGTACGGTCACTGCTAAATCAAATTTCATGATGCTCCTCCGTCTCTCTTACGTCGATCTGGTCCCCGTGATTCAAGGACTCAGGCAAATAATGAGCTGACTGATTCGTCTTCGTGAATACGCCGAATGGCCTCGCCCAATAACGGCGCGACCGAAAGTTGATGCAACTTGGGGCACGCCTGCTCTTTCCCGCGCAAGGGAATGGTATTGGTCACCACCACCTGCGACAAACAGGACTTTGTGATCCGCTCCAACGCCGGTCCGGACAATACCGCGTGCGTGCACGCCGTCCACACTTCCCGCGCCCCTTTGTCGGCACAAGCCTGTGCGCCCTGCACGATGGTCCCGGCCGTGTCGATCATGTCGTCCAAGAGCAACACGCTCTTGCCCTGCACATCGCCGATGATATTCATGATCTGCGCTTGATTCGGACCTTCACGACGTTTATCGATAATGGCAAGATTGGCCTGCAGACGTTTGGCAAAGGCCCGCGCGCGCTCGACCCCGCCGGCGTCCGGCGACACCACCACCAAATCACTGATCTTTTTCTTGGTGATGTAATCCAAGAGCACGGGCAATGCATACAGGTGATCGACCGGCACATTGAAAAATCCCTGGATCTGCCCTGCATGGAGGTCCATCGTCAATACACGATCGGCACCTGCCGTACTGATCAAATCTGCCACCAGCTTCGCCGAAATCGGCACGCGCGGTTGATCTTTCCGATCCTGCCGACCATATCCAAAGTACGGAATAACCGCTGTGATCCGGTTCGCCGACGAGCGCTTGAGCGCGTCGATGATGATCAACAACTCCAGAAGGGAGTCATTCACCGGCTGACAGGTCGACTGCACGACAAAGACGTCAGCGCCGCGCACATTTTCATCGATTTTGACACGGATCTCGCCGTCGCTAAAGGAGGAGACGGTGGCCTCCCCGAGCTTTTGCCCAAGATAGGTGCAGATCTCGTGGGCAAGCGCAGGATTAGCGTTCCCAGAGAATATTTTCAGTTCTCTGTTCATCACCGACTTCTCAAAATATCCAATCTCTTACTATTAAGTAACTGAATTCTTGAATGAATTGACTTACCGGCGGACGTCGGCACCGTGCGGATACTCTGCCACTTTGCTCACGGCTCGCTGCGGAAGAAGCCAACCAAGTGGCGGACTTTATCGGAAAGGGCTCGGATTTGTCAACCGATTGCCAGTAAATCAGAAGGGAATCACTCAATTCGTAATTTTCCAGAATTGGTCTGCGCCACGAATGCCTTCATCTCTGAACGCCCCTGAAAAAACGCAGCCGCCTGGCGAGCTCCTGCCTCCTCCCGGAATACCCCAAAGACGGTCGCACCGCTGCCGGACAACAATGCCAGCTGAGCGCCCCGGCTCAACAAGTCCAGCTTGATCTGTTGAAGAACAGGATGCGCCGTGAACACCGGATCTTCAAAATCATTTGAAGCCAGACTCATCACATCGTCCCATGTAGTTCGGCTCTGTGACTCAAGTTGGGTACTTCGTTCGGAAAGCGGCACCACACCCTGCCGTGTCGTAGACAGTTGCTGATAGGCCCATTTCGTCTCGACGGGAAAACCCGGATTCACGAGCACCGCCCACCGGGAATCGGCCAGGTGAATCGCCCTGACCTGCTCACCTCGACCTGCAACCACCGCAGTCGGCGCATGAAAAAAGAACGACACGTCGCTTCCAAGCTCCTGACCGATTTCCGCCATCCGGGCTGCTGACCAGCCCACGTTCAGGAGTCGATTGATTCCGAGAATGGTTGCCGCCGCATCGCTGCTCCCGCCTCCAAGACCAGCGCCCATTGGAATGCGCTTTGCCAGCTGGATGTCGAGTCCGATCTTTTGCTGCACTTGCGCAAGCACTGCTGCCGCAGCGCGATAGACGAGGTTGGTCTGATCGACGCTAAGCGAATGGCTATCGCACTGTAACCGAATCTCATCATGCTGCGGAGCCAGACGAATGGTGACCGCATCTTCCAGTCCAACCGTTTGCATGAGGCTCCACAAATTGTGAAACCCGTCAGGACGGCGATCAAGCACTCGAAGGATCAGATTAACCTTGGCTGGAGCGAATACGGTAACAGCGGATCGAGCAGGATTGGGTGAATCTTCGTGCGGTCTAGTCACGGCCTCCCTTTATAGCATACTTCTCAAGCCGGTAGCGGAATGATCGGGTGTTCAGCCGGAGCAATCTGGCCGCCTTCTTTTTTACCCACTTGGTCCGCTCCAACGCCTTCAGCAAGAGGTCCTTCTCAAGGCCGTTGATCATTCCCTCAAGGTCCAATCCATCTTCCGGCAGATCGGTCGGGATCCCCCCCTGCTGTTGGGGCGACACCGTCCGGTGAAGCCAGCCACGCATCTCAGCGTCCGTCACTGGGCCACCGGTTGAAAATGCGACCACTCGCTCAATCAAGTTTTCCAGCTCTCGCACATTGCCACGCCATTCATGCCCTAAGAGCACCTGCATCGCCTCAGGACTGATCACCGGCACCGGCTTCCCGCTTTCCTTGGAAAATCGCGTGAGGAAATGTGTGACGAGCAGCGGAATATCACCGGAGCGCAATCGAAGCGGGGGGAGACGGATTGGAATGACGTCCAATCGATAGTACAGATCTTCGCGGAAGGAGCCATCCGCCACGGCCTTCTCAAGATCTTTATTCGTCGCAGCCACGATGCGCACATCGACCTTAATATCCTGCGTCCCGCCGACTCGCCGAAATTCACGCTCCTGAATCACCCGCAATAACTTCACCTGGATCGTCGGCGTCGTATCCCCGATCTCATCCAAAAAGATCGTGCCTCCGTTCGCAACTTCAAACAACCCGGCTTTGTTGGAGATGGCACCCGTGAACGAGCCCTTCATATGACCGAACAACTCGCTCTCCAAGAGCGTTTCAGGTACCGCACTACAGTTCACCGCCACAAACGGCAAGGTGCTGCGCACGCTGTTATAGTGGATCGCCCGAGCGACTAACTCTTTGCCGGTTCCACTTTCTCCGCAAATCAAGACATTGCTCTTTGAGTCAGCCACTTTCTTCACCACATCAAACACCTTCTGCATCGCCTCACTCTGTCCCACCAACTGAGCAAAGGACGACTGACTCGCCATCTCGCGCTTCAACAAGATGTTTTCTGTCGTCAACCGGCGCTTCTCAAGGGCATTCCGGATGATCAATTGCACTTCATCAACCTGGAACGGCTTCGTCAGATAATCGTACGCACCCTGTTTCATCGCCTCCACGGCCGAGTCGGCCGTGGCAAAGGCTGTAATGATCAGCACTACTGTTTCCGGCGACGCCGACTTGACGGCCCGGAGCACTTCCATCCCGTCCACTTTGGGCATCCGCAGATCGGTGATCACCAGATCGAAAATCTCTTTCTGTAGCTGCTCAATAGCCTCTTCACCATCGGACACACTAGTGACCGCATACCCGGCCCGCTTGAGCATGATGCTCAAGACTTCCCGCAAGCTCTGTTCATCATCGACGACTAAGATCTTTTCCACGGTTCCCTACCTTCGTGCCATAGCCTCACGCCCACATCGGCCGAGCGAGGTAAGCACACCACAAATCGAGACCCCTCATGCTCTTTGCTCTCAACCTTGATCCACCCGCCGTGCAAATCGACAATCCGATGAACCGCCGCAAGACCCAGTCCTGATCCCTGTTTCTTCGTCGTAAAGAACGGGAGAAAGATATTGTCGAGATTTTTCTTAGAAATCCCGTCGCCGGTATCTTGAAAAGAAATCTCGATGACATCCCCTTTACGCCCGCCGACATCTATGGACCTGCAGCCGGTTGCGATCGTCAACTGTCCGCCCTTCGGCATGGCGTCGAACGCATTCGTGGCAAGATTCCAGAACACCTGCTTCAACTGATCTTGATCGACCTGACCGACCAACGCCTCACGAGACGGCTTTGCCTCAATTCGAATATTTGTTCTAGTCCGAGCCTCATGTTGTACCAGATCAAGTGTCTCAGCAAGGAGTTTGTTCAAATCGTGCTCGGCCAGATTCAAAGCCGGCGGCCGCGCATACTGAAGAAACTCCGTGATGATCGTGTCCAATCGAGTCGCCTCCCGGATTGCGATGTCCATCAACCGCTGGCTCGTTTCATCCGCATGAAGATCCTTCCGCAACATTTGCATCGCCCCGGCCAACGCACCGAGCGGGTTACGAATCTCGTGGGCCATCCCGGCCGACATTTCGCCCAGGCTGGCAAGCCAGTCTTTTCGATGCATCTCCTCTTCAAGATCCCGGATCTGCGTCAAGTCTTTAAAGACGCCGACCATCCCCGTCGTCTTCCCGCGTTCCTGGAGCGGCGAGAGTGTCATCCCCAAGACCAAGCGATTCCCGTCCGCACGCGTGCACTCCACTTCGAACCGCATATGTGCAGCCTCTTCGTCCTGTACATCCAGCGGTCGATCCGGATGCCAGTTAAACACGTCTCGCCAGGGGCGCCCTTGAACGTGCGCAAGATTATGTCCGGTGGCTTCCTGAGCAGCAGGGTTAAAAGAAGTGATTCGCCCCTCCTCATCGGCAGTAAATACGCCGCTGCTGATACTGTGAACAATGTTTTCGTGAAAAGCCTGGAGTCGGCTAAGGCCCTGCTCTTTTTCCTGAAGCGAATCGTCCGCACGTTGAAGCTGTTCGGTCAAAAGGCCACTCAAGAAACCCACCACCAAAAACGCCAGACTATGTACCCCAAATGTCTGAAGCGTTTCTGGCGCACTCAGACGGGTCCTGGGCAACCACCCCCAAGATTCAGTCAGCCCGTACAGTTGAAGATTGGTCAACAATCCCAAAAGGATTACGCACAGGCTGGCAGTAAGAAGCCCGACGTTCCGTCTGGGGATAAGACTCGCCAACGTCACCGAGATCACATACAGCACAAGAAACGGGCTCTCAATTCCACCGGTTCTTGCTATTAAAACTGTTTCCAGTAGGAAATCGATGCCGATTTGCACCCAGGCCAGTGAAACCAACGCCTCAGAGGTGACCACAAAGCGAAGAGCGAGGGCATACACAATGGTGATCGCGTAGGTGAACACGATCAGGCTATAGAACGTCTCGACCTGCTCCCCTCTTGTCACTTGAAAAGTGAGAGAAAGCCCGAGTAAGAGGGTTACAACGAGGACTCTCAGGCCGATCAACCATTGTATTCTTGCTTTAATTTCAACCACAGAAACTCCGACGCCTGGGAGAGAAAACCGCTCAGCGAAGTCTTAGGAAAGGGGAGGGATACCGTTCAGCATTGATTCAGATGCTGGGGAGAAACCGATGCAGCAACACCGTCAGACCAACAGACGCCGGCAAGCTATTCCGCCGGCGTCTGTTGGAATCAACGAGGTCGCACGCTCCGTACGAAAAACAACTTTAGCCAATCGCCGAAGCCATCGTGAAGATAGGCAAATACATGGCAATGACGATGAATCCGACGGTGACGCCGAGAAACACCATCATCATCGGCTCAAGCAAAGCCGTCAGATTCGTCACCGCCGCATCGACTTCGTCCTCATAAAAATCGGCGATTTTCCCGAGCATGTTGTCGAGCGCACCGGTGGATTCGCCGACGGCAATCATGTGAGTCACCATTTTGGGGAACGCCTCGCTCTTCGCCAGCGGCTCAGAAATCGTCTTCCCTCCGCTGATGCTGACGCGGGCATCCATCAGCACATTTTCGATGACTTTATTCCCGGCTGTCTTCGCACAAATCGATAAGGCCTCGAGCAGAGGCACTCCGCTCGTAATCAACGTGCCTAATGTCCGCGTGAACTTGGCAACCGACGCCTTTCGAATCAAGTCACCGAACACCGGCAATTTCAAGACAATCTTGTCAATCGTCAGTCTGCCTTGAGGAGTTGCGTAGTACTTCTTGAACGCAATCACGCCAACGACGATCGCACCGAGAATAATGTACCAATTCCCTTGAGCAAAGTTACTCATATCGATGACAAGTTGTGTTGGCCCAGGCAAAGCCATCTTCCCGCCGGACATTTCTTTAAACATTTTCTCGAAGACCGGAATGACCCAAATCATCAACACCGTGATGACAATCGCAGCAATACCGCAAATAGCCGCCGGGTACACCATGGCGCTCTTAATCTGCGACTTCAGCTTCATCGCCTTTTCGATGTGCTTGGAAAGTCGCGCAAGAATCGTATCCAGCAATCCGCCGACTTCACCGGCGTTCACCATGTTGCAGTAGAGATCGTCGAAGATTTTCGGGTGCCGCCGCAACGCATCGGAAAAGGTCGATCCGCCTTCAACGGCCCCCTTGATTTCACCAACGGCTTTTCGAAGCGCTGCATTTTCAGACTGTGTCGAGAGGATCTCCAAGCACTGAATCAAGGGCAAGCCCGCATTAATCATCGTTCCAAACTGGCGAGTGAAAACAACGAGATCCTTTTCCGTCATTCCATTTCCGAAGCTCAGCTTGAACCCGTCTTTTGACCCCTTCTCCTCAAGGCTCGTTACCACCACGCTTTGCTTCCGGAGTTGGTCGACAGCCTCATCACGGCTCTTGGCCACGAGCTCGCCCTTCTTGACCGCACCAGACTTGCTTCGTCCAACGTATGCAAACGTAGCCATAGGCGTTTAATCCTGTTGTGGCTCCCTGAGCCGGTTAGGAAACAACCGTGTATCTACGTGGTGAGTCTACTGGGGGGGCAAAAACCTGTCAAAATAAATGCATTATTTATGCGGCCTGAAAGCGATGGGAACGAGCTGAACGACCTGCACAAGTGTGTCAACCGATGTGTCAACCGACAGAACTGTTCAAGTAGGTTCGTCGATACCCTCGATAGAGATAGTGCAGCCCCGAGCCTAACGTAAACGCTACCATGACCAACAACAACGGGAGCAACGCACCGATCTTCATTCCCCGCCAGATCATGGCGATCACCAATACGACATACGTCAGCTGGCACAATGTCGTACCCTTGCCCAACATTGTCGGCGTGATGTCGATGGCAATATTCGTCACATGCGCAACCACTGTCCCCAGCATCAAGATGAGATCCCTGCTTACTACCAGGATCACAACCCACGATGGCACCAGGTGCAGGATAGAGAGGGTGAGGAATGCCGACGTAAGCAGGAGCTTATCAGCTAATGGATCGAGGATTTCTCCCAGCTTGGTCTGCTGATTGGTCATCCGCGCAACCAGCCCATCCAGTGCGTCGGTGAGACCGGCGCAGAGCAAGGCCGCCAGCGCATACCCGTACTGTCGATAGGTCATGAACCCCACAAACACAGGGATCAGGAGGATCCGCAAGATCGTCAGACTATTAGGTATGTTCATGCAACCGCGCAGAACCTCCGTCTGGTGGACTGTCGGCTGCCATCTTAGTGAGGGGATTTTGGGCTTGTCAACGCGGTTGCAGTGGCACGACCAGCCGCCTATAATCTCACTTGCAATCTCAATGCGGACCCTCGGGAGGAATTGATGAGCGCGTTACCCTTGATGATGAAGAAAGAAGGACTTGTTGAGAAGCATCAGATGGAAGGCGTGGACCCAAGCGATCGCTATTTTAGTCGCGCCCTCCTGGTGAGTCGAACCGGCGCAGGCTATTCAGGGAAAATCATGTACGAAGCCCTCATTGTCCAAGGAGGGTCACACTCAACCATCGGAGCCGCCGTGCGCGAGGTGGTTGAGAAGCTTCAAGGAATGGGGTTTGTGCGAATGCGTACGAGAGCCAACTTCAGAGGCACCCGCTACCTCGCTGAAAAAGAAACCTGGATCGACTACCCCGACCCCGCCTAAACACATCCTACATATTCCCGATACACCAACTCGTGGATCAGCGGTCGAAACGATTTAATCCGCTCATTTTTCCTGGTCGGGTGCACCCGATTGGAAAGTAAGACGATCTCCAGCTCATGAAGCGGATCGATCCATACCGACGTCCCCGTATACCCTAAGTGGCCAAAAGAAACCTCAGGAAGAAATCTCCCAGCCGATGATGGAGGCGATGGAGTATCCCATCCCAACGCCCAGCTCGATCCAGGCACAACAGCCTGTCGACAGGTAAACTCTTTGGCAAGGTCAGCATCAAGCATGGACGACCGCCGATGATAGGCCTGCAGCCAGGCCCCAGTCACCGCTAATACGGCGTCCGCCGTTCCAAAGAGCCCCGCATGTCCGGCAACGCCACCTAATGAAGCCGCGTTTTCATCGTGAACTTCACCACACAAAAGTCGTCCCCTCCAGGCATCGTGTTCAGTGGGCGCAACATCACCCCCATGACGACGAGCGCACTGGAGAAAATTATCTGCCCACTCTGTCGGCACAAATCCTAATTGCGAGGTTCCTGCCAGGGGAGCGATCTGGTTACGAAAGAATTCCTGGAGTGGAACGCCACTACATCGCTCCACGATCATTCCCAGAAGCATAAATCCCAGGTCACTGTAGAGGCTTCGCACCCCTCGCTCATAGATCAGGGCTTCGTCTCGGATCAGTTTCACTAAGACGGCACGCGAGAGACTACGCTGTCCTTCTGTCGCGGGAATGGAGGCGGTCGGACTCAGTCGTTCGTAGTACCCTCGCCAACCAGGAAGTCCGGAACTATGCGTCAACAGATGCCGGAGCGACGCCGTGCCGATCGGGCTACCAGTCAGTTCCTGGAGTATCGATTCAACCCGATCATGAAGCTGACATCGCCCGGCTTGGATGAGCAGCACCAAAGCCGTCACCGTAGACAACGGCTTCGTGAGCGAGGCCAGATCATAGACTGTCGCCGGCTGGACCGCTCGAGCGGCGTCAAGAGTCGACACGAGCCCGGCCGTAAACACATCGGCCTGGCCGCCGCCATGGCGCACAGCCAACACGGCCCCGGGAAACACCCCGTCCGTGACGGCCTGCTCAAGTGCCACCTGAATCAGAGAAACATTCGGCATGGTGAGCGAATGACTCACGAAGATAATGAGCGCGCGGTGATCACGGCTTCAGCGCAGCCGTGACACGCAACGGGATACGGCATCAACACAGGAGCACCACGCAATCGAGACGATGATCAGCGAGTCGGGCTCGACTCCCCTTCCATCTTCTCCTCAGGAACCACCCCGCTATCCTGATAGGCTTCAGCTGACTCGACATCCAACATACGCTCAAACGTATGGAGTGTGGCTCGCATCCGCTCGACCATGAGCAGCCGCTGTTTCTGCAACTGGGACAGATCCCGTTGCGTCTCACCCAGTTCCACCCGTGCCTGACGAATGACCTCGCCGGCCTTCAACTCCGCTTCCTTAACGATCAACTCCGCATCGCGGTTGGCGCTGCGCTTGACGTCGTCGGCCAGCGATTGCGCCGCCACGAGGGTATTCGACAGCGTCGTCTCGGTCCGTTTTAATTCGGATACTTGCTGTTCCGTGATGGCCAGCCGCTCCCGCAGCAGCGCATTGTCGCGATTCAACGATTCCACGGTTTGCGCCAACTCTTCGAGAAACCGGTTGACCTCCTCACGATCGTAGCCGCGGAGCTTCGTGCGAAACACCATCTGTTGAATGTCGAGCGGTGTGATCTTCATAGATGCCCCCATTCGTTGAATCAATTCATCCGCAACGCCAGATCTTTTAATGACTGCACCACAGCGAACTGCAGAAACGTCAAAATCAAAATGGCGATAATTGGCGAGAGATCAAGGCCCATGCGCCATCCCATCCAGCGGCGAATGGGCGCGAGCACCGGCTCAGTTGCACGATCGAGGAATTGGACAATCGGATTCCACGGATCGGGGTTGACCCAGGAGATCAAGGCCCGGGCGATAATGATCCACATATACAACCACAATACATAATCCAGCACCGTGGCTGTCCCCAACAGCACATTCCGAAACACAAACATCAGCGTCCGAGCTCCTGAGATCGTTTCGTCGCCGCTTCGATGGCATCGATGAGCGTCGCACGCATCCCCCCGACTTCGAGACGATGCAGGCCGGCAATCGTCGTTCCGCCTGGAGACGCCACTTTGTCCTTGAGTCGAGCGGGGTGCTCCCCGGTCTCCATCACCATCTTTGCGGCACCCAGAACGGTTTGGGCTGCCAGTACCTCCGCCGTCGCACGGGGCAATCCCATCTTCACCCCGCCATCAGCCATCGCTTCGATGGCCAGAAACACATAGGCCGGGCCGCTGCCGCTGAGTCCCGTGACTGCATCCATCAACCGCTCTTCAACTATAACAACCTTGCCGACCGACTCAAATATCATACGTGCGGTGCCGGCGTCCGGCTCAGAGACACCAGGCCCGATGGCCAGAGCCGTCATCCCTTCCTGCACCATGGCGGGAGTGTTCGGCATGGCTCGCACCACTCGTGTGCCTACCCCGCTAACTTTCGTGATAGCCTGGATCGTAATCCCAGCGGCCACTGACACTGTGAGTGCCCGCTTCAGCTCTCCGGCAATGTCGGTCATGACCCCGTCGAGAGTCTGCGGCTTGACCGCAAGTACAATAATCCCGGCCCAGGCAGCCGCCTCACGATTCGAACTGCCCACACGAACACCGTATAGGCGTTTCAGGGCATCGCATCGCTGCGCGACAGGATCGGTGGCCCAGATCTGATCGGGCTCGCAACAGTGAGTCGCGACAAGCCCTGCAATCAGCGCTTCAGCCATCTGGCCGCCGCCGATAAAGGCAATCTTTTCGGTGATGCGTGCCTTAGACATGGCGCGCTCCAAAAATCGCCGTGCCTACGCGCACCAGCGTGGCCCCTTCTTCGATCGCCACTTCAAAGTCATGTGACATGCCCATGGAATAATCCTGCATGACCAAAGACGACATCCCCTTCGCAGCAATGCGCGCCCCGAGTTCGCGAAGACCGCGAAAGTGGGAACGGGCATCCTCCGGCTGTTCCGTCGGAGGCGGGATCGTCATCAACCCTTGAATCCGGAGATGCGGCAGATCACCGAGAAAACCAAGCTCCTGCATCAACACCTGCGGTGAAAAACCTGCCTTGCTCGCTTCTCCGGCAACATTCACTTCCAGGAGCACCGCCTGATTCACGCCGGCATCACCGGCGCGCCGGTTGATCTCCTGCGCCAGTTCAACGGAGTCGACTGAATGAATCAGCTCAAAGGTGCCGATCGCGTCGCGCACCTTCCGCCGCTGCAACTGACCGATAAAATGCCAGCGGGGTGACAGGTCCCGGAGCAGCGCAACCTTTGATAGCGCCTCCTGCATCCGATTCTCCCCCAGAAGTGTGAGCCCGGCACCAAGCCCTTCTCTGATCCGCTCCGCCGGAACCGTCTTGGTCGCAGCCACAAGTCGGACGATGCCCGGTGGTCTGCCGGCCCGCTCAGCCGCGCGACGAATGCGATCCAGAACCTGATGCACGCGTCGGGCAAGAGAAACATCTGCGTCCGACTCCATAAAATAGCTACGCCGGAAAAAGTCCTGGATTCATACGACCAACACTGCCGACAATATTCTAACGGAAGCTCTCGAAAATTGGCAGGGGTTCTCGGGCACACCCCTTACGGCGTCGCCGACAGACCGATCGCACTCACCATGGTCCCGATCACCTTGCCTTCTCGGCGATAGGAGAAAAAGAGATCCTCATGACAAATCGTACACACGTTCACGCTGGTGACCTGCCTGCCGCCAATCCCGCAATCCTGAACTTGCCGCCGGATCAACGCCTTTAAATCGAGTCGCGCCTTGCCCTGGCGATGATCGCGCAAGACCGTTTCCCACCAAGCAAATCGGTTCCGAACCTCGTTCAGTACCGGTTCGTCCACTTCATAACAACAGACGCCGGCAGAAGGACCGATACTGACATGCAGCTGGCCGAGCTCTGCCCCAAAACGCGTCTGCATGAGCATGAGGGTCTTTGGAACAATGCCGGCGACGGCCCCGCGCCATCCGGCATGAATCGCGGCGACCACCCGCCGGTGTGCATCATGCACCAGCACAGGGACGCAGTCAGCGGTGCGCACCGCCACCATCGTTCCGGGCTGATCCGTCACGAGTGCATCCCACCCGCCGTCAAACCTGTCGCTATCGGTCAGCGGACGATCGACGACGAGAGCCTCCGTCCCATGGACCTGTTTCACCGACAAGATCCACGGCGCCGGAACACCGGGTGCTCGCATCGGGGCACCGGTCCCCAAACGCAGCTGATCGGCATGCGCCTTCGTTCCAAAGAAGTGCCGGACACCGCTTCTCGCAGAAGCAAACGCCGGCACCGTAATCACCGATGCTCGTCCCATCTGTCCCATCCCCTCGCGACCGAGAGTGGCTCTCGTGCCTAGTTCACCTGCTTCCGAAGGAACGTGGGGACATCCCATTCATCTTCCGCCACCAACGCCCGATCGATGGCCTCACGGGCATCGTTCCGTTGGCGAAGGAAGGTAGGGCGATCCAGATCTTTCATCGGCCGTTCGGCCATCCCCATCGCGGCGCTCACGCCCACACCGGCCAAGACCGGCTGCACCGGCTTCGCGGCGCGGGCCGACGTCTGTTCGACGCTCGCCGTCATCGAGACCATCTCCTCTTCACATTCAAAGCCCGTCGCGATCACCGTCACCACCAGATCATCGCCCATGTCGGGATTGATCACTTGGCCGACAATGATGTTGGCATCGGAATCGGCCGTTTGCTGAATGATGGAGGCCGCCTCTTCAATTTCATGCAGCGTCATGTTCGGACCACCGGTGATGTTCAGGAGGACGCCACGCGCACCTTGCACACTGCCTTCTTCGAGCAGCGGGCTGCAGATCGCCCGTTGTGCGGCTTCGATCGCGCGATTGGCTCCCCGCGCGATCCCCATGCCCATGACGGCGCGGCCCGTATGCGACATGATCGTCCGCACATCGGCAAAGTCGACGTTGACATGACCGGTGGTCGTGATCACATCGGCAATGCCTTGGATCGCCTGGCGCAACACATCGTCGGCGACCTTGAAGGCTTCGAGCAAAGGCGTCGACTTGTCGACAATCCCCAGCAGGCGCTGATTTGGAATCACGAGGAGCGTATCGACATGGCGGCGAAGATCGCGAATGCCCTCTTCCGCATGTTTATGGCGACGCTGTCCTTCATATTGAAAGGGCTTGGTGACCACGCCCACGGTGAGAATACCTTGCTCCCGTGCGATGCTGGCGACGATCGGCGCCGCACCGGTGCCGGTCCCGCCGCCCATACCGGCCGTGACAAACACCATATCTGCGCCTTCGAGACATTCCCGGATATGATCCTTGCTCTCGAGTGCTGCATCTTTGCCGATCTCCGGACGGGCGCCGGCGCCGAGCCCGCGGGTCCGTTCCGGGCCCAATTGAATCTTGTACGGAGCCAGCGACCGGTCGAGCGCTTGCAGATCGGTATTCGCCGCGATGAAATCGACCCGGGCGAGCCCCGACCCGATCATCGTATTCACCGCGTTGCAACCAGCCCCGCCGACGCCGACGACCTTGATCCTAACCGGCAACAGTGCATCTTCCTGGAATGAGAACATTGCGGCACCTCCTCACCTGTGATCGCCGAGCGGCACCATGCCGCGCGCGAAAGTTAGAACACTTCCAACACCCGTTTCGTCCATCCAAACATCTTCGCCCAGGGTCCCCCGTTCCGAAGACCCGCTGTTTCCAATTCGTCCGCGTGTTTTCGGGCATGCAATAAGAGTCCGACGCCGGTCGCATGGCCGGGATTACTCACGATATCTCTGAGCCCTCCGACTCCCGACGGCGTCCCGCGACGCGCCGGCAGATTCAAGACCTTTTCCGCCGCATCCGGCATCCCTTCGAGCAACGACGTGCCGCCGGTCAACACGACCCCGGCACCCAGGATGCCTTCATAACCGGCCCGTGCAATCTCGCGCCGGACCAGCTCAAACATTTCTTCGACTCGCGGTTCGAGAATCTCGGCGATATCGCGGCGGGAGAAGGTCCTGGCCGGACGATCACCCACCGACGGCACCTCGACGGTCTCATGTCCGGTCACCAGATCCGTCCTGGCAATGCCGTACTGCATCTTGATTTTCTCGGCCTCGGTCTGAGACGTCAGCAAGCCGATCGCCAGATCCTTCGTCAAATTCTGTCCGCCGATGGGAAGCACCGCAGAATGCCGGATACTGCCCTCGAGGAAAATCGCCAGATCGGTGGTCCCGCCACCGAGATCCACCATGGCCACACCCAGATCGCGCTCTTCCTGACTCAACACCGCTTCACTGGAAGCCAGGGGCTGGAGAATGATGTCCACCACATCGAGCCCGGCGCGATTGACACTCTTGATGATGTTTTGCGCGGAGGTCACCGCGCCGGTAATCACGTGCACATTGACTTCGAGCCGGTTCCCGGACAGTCCGAGCGGCTCGCGCACGCCTTCCTGCCCATCGACCATGTACTCACGGGGCAAGACGTGCAGAATGCGCCGTTCGTGCGGAATCACCGCCAGCGTCCGGGCGCTTTCGATCGCCCGATGAATATCCTCACGCGTCACTTCGGCCTTCTTCAGCGCCACGACGCCCTTGCAGTTCTCCGCAGAAATATGGCTGCCGGCAATGCCGGTGTAGACCGAATTGATCTGGACCGCCGCCATCAGTTCGGCTTCTTCGACCGCTTTCTTGATCGACTCCACCGTACTCTCGATATCGACCACCACCCCTTTGCGTAACCCGCGGGACGGACTGGCTCCGACACCGATAATGTTCAACAGTCCGCCATCCGTGATTTCCGCGACGATCGCGCAGATCTTGGTGGTTCCGATGTCCAGACCGACAAGGATTTGATCTCGTTTTGGCACCGCGATCACCCCCTCTCTCGCACAATCACACGATTCTCGTACCGTAGATCGATTTCATTCCCGCCCCGCCCATGCCCGTCGAACATCACCGTCTTCAGCGAAGGCTTGACTCGTTGAAATCGTTCCCATTGATCGCTCACCGCATCTTCGCCGAATTGAAATTGGACTCCTCGCACCGACGCCACCAGGTTGGCGGGATTCGCGGCATTCACTTGCAAGCGCCCGTCGAGGCTCTGCCCGACTAATCGCGCCAGCTCAACGCCTGACTTCACCGCGTGACGCGCATCCGCATCACCACGCAACAATTCCCGTGAATCCAGACCCGTCACCATCGGCAACATCACGTTGTCATCCTGTCCCAATCGCGCCAACACATGGCCATCTTCATCGCTCAAAAAGTTCTCTGACCCGGCATGCACGATGGCCGCAGGCTTGCGCTCCACCACAGAGATGCGCAGCTCGTGAAATGGCACCCGGGTCACCACCGCTTCCTTGACCCAGGGATGAGACTCCACCCGTTCCTTCATGGCCGTCGTCAGAATGTGGTGGAGCGGGGTCCCGGGCTTGAGTGCCAGCCGATCCACCAACTCCTGCTTTCCAACCTGATGCACCCCTTCAACGGTGACCGCCTTGATTTCCAGGAGGCGCTGAAGCCACGGGCCTGAGCGCTGTACGCCGACGACCACACCCCACCCCGCAAGAACCACTCCGATACCGATCGCGCTCCATCGAATCAGCTGCCGACCTTTCGCCACCACCTGCGCGCGACGCGCCACACGATCCTGGGTCTCCACATGGCTCGACCGAGTGCCTTTCCACTGATTCAGTCGCGGTCCGGCCGCACGCTGCGCGTTGCGTCGGGCGATCGTCCAACGCTTCATGCTGACCATCCTTTTTCGGCAAGCGCCATGCGGTCCGCGCGGTCCAACGCCGATTGCAAAATTCGTTCAACCAGGCTGTCGTAATCGATGCCGGCTTGGCCCGCCGCCATCGGCAACAGACTGGTCTCGGTCATGCCCGGCACCGTGTTGATCTCCAACATGTAGGGTTTCCCGCGAGGGGTAATTCTGAAGTCGACACGAGCGGCCCCTTCACAACCCAACGCTTCGTAGGTGCGTCTCGCCAATTCAGTAATCTGCTTGGTGATCTTGGCGGGAAGCGGAGCCGGACAGAGATATTGGGTCTTGCCCTTTTGATACTTCGCCGAAAAATCGTAGAACCCCTCCGGCGCCACGATTTCCACCACCGGCAATACCGTAAGCACCCCGGAGGGCCCGCCCAAAATCGACACGGTCGTTTCATGTCCCGGAATGTAGGCCTCGACCATCGCATCCGGATCGTAGCGATGAGCTAATGCCAGCGCTTCTTTCCACTGTGCCGGCTTCCGGACAATGGACACTCCGATCGTGGACCCCTGCGAGGCCGGCTTCACCACCACCGGCAATTTCAGTTTCGTCGCCTTCAGCACCATCGCCAGCGACGGCTGTTCACCGCGCCGGACCTGCGTCCCGGCCGGAACCGGCACTTTTGCCGACACCGCCAGCGTTTTCGTGGTGACTTTGTGCATGCCCATCGCGCTCGCCTGCACGCCCGACCCCGTGTAGGGAATCCCGAGCGTCTCTAAAAATCCCTGGATCGTTCCATCCTCGCCGCCCGGGCCATGCAGAGAAAGAAACGCCAGCTCAATCTTGTTCTCCGTCACATCACGAAACAGATTCGGGCCCACATCGATTGCGATCGCCTGATAGCCCCGGCGGAGGAGCGACTGGTGAACCGCCTGGCCGGTGCGCAGCGAGACTTCTCGTTCGGACGATTGTCCGCCCATCAAGACCCCGATCCGCTTCTCTGTCAGCACACGTCGGTCTGCCATCACGCTCCTGTCCTAGGCCTGTCCCACGACCTTGAGTTCCAACTCCAACTTCACCCCGGTCCTCCGCGCCACCGCCGCCCGGACTTTCCGGATCAGCGCCAGGACATCCTTCGCGCTCGCCTGCCCTTGATTCACGATGAAGTTCGCATGCTTGTCCGATACCTGCGCATCGCCGACTTGGGCGCCTTTGAGTCCGGCCAAGTCGATGACCCGCCCGGCCGAGTCCTTGGAGGGATTCTTGAACACGCACCCGGCACTCGGCAGCGTCAACGGCTGCGTATCGCGCCGATAGTGCAGATAGTCTTTCACGACTTTCTCGACCTCCGCCCGTACACCCGCCTTCAGCTGCACCCACACGCCCACGACAATGCCGGCCGGCAACGTGGCCCGGCGATAGGCAAAGGGAATTTCCGACGCCGGGATATCGAGAATCTCGCCCTTGCGATTCACGAGCCGTACGGCCTTCACCGAGTCTTTCATTTCGCCTAATCGCGTCCCCGCGTTCATCACGACACACCCGGCAACCGTGCCGGGGATACCGGCGGCCCATTCCAGCCCCGCCAGCGAATGCCGGATGGCATACCCGATCAGCGTCGGCATCCCCACGCCCCCTTCGGCATACAGGACCGCTCCCGCTTCTTCTCTGATCGAACGGAGCTGGCCAAGATGAACCACCACGCCTCTGATCCCCTTGTCACGAATGAGGAGATTCGTCCCCCCCACCACAAACAGCGGAAGCTTCTGCGCTTTGGTCTGCCGAACCAGACGGGCCACATCATCGACATCGGCCGGTTCGACCAAGACATCAGCCGGCCCCCCGATGCGAAAGGACGTGTAGTCTTTGAGCGGCGCATTGAACGAGACAACCCCGCGAATACCGTCGACCGCGGCTTCCAATCGACGCTGACTGCTTGTCCGACGACCGGTCTGTGCATCTGTCCGTCCTTGCCGCGTCATTGCCTACGTATTGGGAGCCAATCGCGCCAGCAACCCCGTCCCCGCTTTCCAGATATCACCGGCACCCAACGTCACGACCAGATCGCCAGGCTGTAAATGCGGCAACACCTGATCGGGCAGCGTTTCCTTCTTCTCAACGAAGGTGACGCCCTGGTGGCCGGCAGCCTTGATCCTGTCGGCCAGCGCGGCCCCTGACACACCCGGAATCGGGGCTTCGCCGGCCGCATAGATGTCCGTCATGAAGAGCAAATCCGCTTGATCGAAGGCATGCGTGAACTCCTCGATCAGATCGCGCGTGCGGCTGTACCGGTGAGGTTGGAACAACACCACCAACCGCCGATCCCATCCCTGTTTCGCGGCTGCCAGCGTGGCTTTCACCTCCGTGGGGTGATGCCCGTAGTCGTCCACGACCATGATATCGTTGGCTTCTCCGCGCAGATGGAACCGCCGCTCCACACCGGTAAAGGCAGCCAGGCCCTTGCGAATCAAATCGACCGGCACCTCCAGCTCGACCCCGATCGCAATCGCTACCAGCGCGTTGGAGACGTTGTGCATGCCGGGTACGGCCAGCCGGAAAGGCCCAAGATTTTTCCCGCGAAAATGCGCACGAAACTCGGCGCCCCATTGCTTGAGCACGATATCCGTCGCCTTGAAATCCGGCACGACACCGGAAGTTTCGTGAAGTCCATAGGTGTGATACCGCTTCACGATGCGCGGGAACAGCGCGTGCAGCCGTTCATCGTCGGAGCACAGCACTGCCAATCCATAGAAGGGGATTTTGTTGATGAACTCCAGAAAGCTGTCGTAAATCTTTTCCATCGACCCGTAGTGATCGAGATGCTCGCGATCAAGATTGGTCACCGCCACAATCGTCGGCGACAATCGAAGAAACGAACCGTCGCTCTCATCGGCCTCCGCCACCAGCAACTCGCCGCGACCCAGTCGCGCATGGCTGCCGAGGGCATTCACCTTGCCGCCGATCACCATCGTCGGATCCAATCCGCCGGAGGCCAGCACGTTCGCGACCATCGACGTCGTCGTCGTCTTGCCATGGGCGCCCGCAATCGCGACCCCGAACTTCAACCGCATCAGCTCGGCCAGCATTTCAGCGCGCGGAATCACCGGCACTTGCTTCGCTTTCGCCGCCAGGACTTCAGGATTGGTGGCCGCCACGGCGGAGGAAATCACCACCACCTGCGCCTCTCCGATATTGGCTTCGTGATGGCCGATCGCGATCTTGCCTCCGAGTTCCTCCAGACGCCTGGTGGTTTCCGAGGCTTGCAGATCCGAGCCACTGACTTTGTATCCCATCGTCAGCAAGACCTCCGCGATCCCGCTCATCCCCGACCCGCCGATTCCCACTAAATGAATGTGCTGTGTTTTTCGAAACATGGCCGTTCGCCTCAATCCTGGTGATCCTGTTGATGGTCGCTGTGCCTGCTCTCGCGTCGCTGCCGCATTAGACTCCCGTCGCTCCAACAGTCCGGTGGATGTCATGATTCACCCCCATGAGCGCATAGCATTCGTGGACGATCCTCTCGGCCGCATCGATTCGACTCATCGCCCGACTCTTCTCCTGCATTGCGCGTAGACGATCCGGGTGCTGCAACAGCCCGGCGATGGATCCGGCCAGCTGCGCCCCGGTCAACTCCGGCTGCGGCAGCACCACCGCGCCCCCCGCCGCCTCCATCGCCCGCGCATTCTTCATCTGGTGATCGTAGATGGCCGTCGGCAGCGGGATCAGAATCGCCGGCTTCCCGCAGGCCGTCAGCTCTGCAATCGTCATCGCCCCGGCACGCGCCACCACCAGATCCGCGGCGCGTAACACGATCGGCATGTCGTAGAGAAACGGGACGACCGTGGCTTCAACGCCTGCCTGCCGGTACGCCTCAATAACCCTCGCATGGTCAGCCTCTCCGGTCTGGTGCGTAATGGAGAGCCGCGGAAGTGTCTGCGCTAATGTCCCCAGCCCATCCATGACCGCGCTATTGATCGCCTTCGCCCCCTGACTGCCGCCAAAAATCAACAACCGCTGCCGACCTTCGGTGACCGAAGGGGATGTCGTGGTCGCATCCAGAAATGGTTGCCGAATCGGCGACCCGAACACGCGAACTTTTTCTTTCGCAAATTTCTCGGCGGCGGAGGCAAACCCTAGAAACACGCGTTGCGCACAAGGGCCGACCGCAATATTGGCCATCCCCGGATAGGCATTCGGCTCCAGAATGACCCGGGCAATCCCCTTCAACGCCGCCGCCACCAACATCGTCGGACTGGTGTAGCCGCCCACACCGATGACGAGATCCGCCCGGTACCGGGAGATCAGCCGCATCGACTGCCAAAGACTGATCGGCACGGACAACAATCCCCGCAACGCTTCTCCCAATCCTTTTCCCATCACCGGCTTCGCCGTAATGAGTTCGAGTGGAAACCCTTCGTGCCCCAACACCTTGGTTTCAATCCCTTTCGCCGTGCCGACAAAAACGATCGTGGTCGATGGATCGCGCCGCTGAAACTCGCGGGCCAGCGCCACCGCCGGATACAAGTGCCCGCCCGTCCCTCCTGCGGCGATGAGTATCGTCATCCGTGACCAGACCTGCCGCGCCCG